>JANLYD010000031.1:0-15896 GCA_031365465.1 Hyphomicrobiaceae bacterium | reverse complement strand
CGCAGTGAACGTCGCGCCGCCGCTCTTCGCCAGCACCTTGGTGATCGCCGCCGTCAACGACGTCTTGCCGTGGTCGACGTGACCGATCGTGCCGATGTTGCAATGCGGCTTGTTGCGCTCGAATTTAGCTTTGCCCATGGGGATGACCTCTGTTGACCGGCTATGAACGTCGTTGTCGCTGTTAGCGAGGCCCCATTCAGACGGCGGAAAGGCCCGCTAGATGCGCGCCGCATAGCTTTATTTAAGCGCCTTCGCAAGTGCGTGCACCATCGCTGCCCTATCGAGCCGTCAGAAGGCGCGCTTTGGTGCCGTTTGCTCAGATCGGCTGGGCGGACGGCGCCATGGCTTCGTCCCCACCTGCCGCGTGCCTGTGATCGGCGGCCAGATAGCTATACACGGCGGGCGTCACGAACAGCGTGAAGAGCGTGCCAATCGTCATTCCCGACGCGATCACCAGACCGATGCTGAAACGGCTGGCAGCGCCTGCGCCGGATGCGATCAGCAGCGGCACCATGCCGACCACCATCGCCGCCGTCGTCATGAGAATGGGTCGCAGCCGCACAGACGCCGCCTTCTCGATTGCCGCGCGTGCGTCCAGCCCTTCGCTTGCCTGCAAAGCGTTGGCGAACTCGACCATCAGGATCCCGTGCTTGGAGATGAGCCCGATGAGCGTGACCAGCCCCACCTGGCTGTAGATGTTGATCGTCCCCAATCCCAAATTGAGCGGCAACAACGCACCGAACAACGACGTCGGCAACGCGATCAGAATGATCAGCGGATCGCGGAAGCTTTCGAACTGCGCGGCCAGCACCAGGAAAATGATCAGCAGCGCAAATACGAACGTTACGGCCAGAGTACCGCCTTCCTGCACAAACTGCCGGCTCTCACCGGCGAAATCGAAAGTATAGCCCTCGGGAAATGTCGAGCGCGCCGTCTCTTGCAGGAAGCCGATGACCTCGCCTAGCGAGCGGCCGGGAAACGGCACACCTTGCAACGTCGCCGAATTCAGTTGCTGAAAGCTGGTGAGAGCGGTGGGCTGAACGCTTTCGGCAACCGACGCGACAGATGCCAACGGCACCAGCGCGCCGGATGTGCTGCGCACCTGATAGCGTGTCAGCCAGTCACGCGTCAGCCGGAAATCGCGTGGCACCTGCGGAATGACCTGATAGCTGCGGCCATACAGATTGAACCGGTTGACATAGTTGCCACCGAGCAGGGTCGCGAGCGAACCGCCGATATCCTGCATGGAAATGCCCAGCCGGTTGGCCTTGTCGTGATCGATCTTGAACTCGATCTGCGGTGTGTCGAATTTCAAGTCGGTATCGGTGAACAGGAACATGCCGCTCGCCTTCGCCGCCGTCTGCAACTCCTCCAGCACTTGCGCAAGTTGTTTGAAATCGCCCGTCGTCGTGATCACGAATTGCAGCGGCGGCCCATTGCTGTTGGTAGGCAACGATGGCCGCGCAAACGACAGCACCTGTGCACTCGGCAACTGCGCGAGCTTTGGCTGCAACGCCTGCAGAATTTGCTTCTGCGTGCGCTCTCGCTCCTCCCAGGTCTTGAGCAACACACCCGCAAAACCCTGATGCACGTTCGGGAACCCGTTGATCGCGAACACGTGGTCCTTTTCAGGCAGCGCATCGAATGTCTTGTAGAGTTCGCTTGTCGCATGCTCGAGATAATCGAGATTGGCCGCCTGCGGCGTCTTCACGATATTGAACAGAATGCCCTGATCTTCTTCGGGTGCGAGCTCTTTCTGCGTGGTCACATACATCAGGCCGGTTGCGGCAATCGCGGCCGCCACGATGATCAACGACGCCGGGCGATGGCTCATCGTACGATGCAGGCGCCGTTCGTAACGCAGGCGCAGCTTGTCGAACGTGCCGTTCAGCCACCGCACGAACTTGCCCTCGTTGTCGGTTCGCTTCAGCAGCTTCGAACACATCATCGGCGTCAGCGTCAGCGCGATCACCCCGGAGACGATCACGGCGCCAGCCAGAGTGAACGCGAACTCGCGAAACAAAGCGCCCGTCAAACCGCCCACAAAACCGATCGGCGCATAAACCGCCGCCAAGGTAATCGTCATGGAAATGACCGGAAGCGCAATCTCGCGCGCGCCGTGCAGCGACGCTTCATAGGGAGTTTCACCCTCCTCGATGTGACGTGAAATATTTTCCACGACCACGATCGCGTCGTCCACCACGAGGCCAATCGCCAAAACCAGCGCCAGCAGCGTCAACAGATTGATCGAATATCCGAGTGCCAGCAGCATGATCATCACGCCGACCAGCGACAAAGGTATCGTGACGATCGGGATAATCGTCGACCTCAGACTACCCAGAAACAGGAAGATCACGATCACCACGATGGCGGCGGCTTCCAGCAGCGTCTTGGTCACTTCCGAGATCGACGCGCGAATGAACTTCGTCGAATCGTAGGCGATCGCCATGTCGAGACCGGGCGGCAATTGCCGCTGTAATTCCGGCACGGCGCTGCGAATGCCGTCGATGACGGTGAGCGGGTTCGCAGCCGGCGTTGCGAAAATTCCCACGAACACGGCCTTTAGACCATCGAAAACCGAAGACGAATCGGCGCTCTCCGGCCCGAGTTCGATCTTGGCGATGTCGCTCAGCCGGATCAGCGAGTCCCCGCGCGAAACGACGACGAGATTGCCGAACGCAGCCGGGCTGTCGAGCGACGTTTGGGCGTTGATGCTGGTCTGTGTGAAGTCGCTTTTGATTTGCCCAGCCGCACTGGTGAAGTTGTTTGTGAGCAGCGCATTGCGCACGTCGAGCGGCGTCACCCCCAGCGCGGTCATGCGCGTCGGGTCCAACCAGATGCGCATCGCGAACGTCTGCCCGCCCAAGATCTGCGCGTTGGCCACACCACTCACGGTTTGCAGGCGCGGCTGGACGACACGCGTGATGTAGTCGGCGATCTGCGACCGGCTCATCACCTTGCTGTTGAACGAGATGTACATCAGCGCGGTCGAGTCGCCGGTCTGCTTCACCACAACCGGATCGACGGCCTCCTTCGGCAACACATTCTTGACTTGCTGGATCTTCGACAACACGTCGGTCAAGGCCCGATCCGGGTCTGCGTCGATGCGTAGATTGATGGTGATCGTGCTGGTGTTCTGCGTCGAGGTCGATACCAGCGTATCGATGCCCTCCGTACTTGCGACCGCCTGTTCGAGTGGCGTCGTGATGAAGCCCTTGATCAGGTCTGCCGTCGCACCGGGATAAACGGTGGTGATCGTAATGGTGGTATTGGACAGCTTCGGATATTGCCGGATCGGCAGCTTGACCAGCGCCTGCAATCCGATCAGCAAAATGAGCAGACTGACCACCGACGCCAGCACGGGCCGCCGAATGTAGATATCGGTAAAGGATGTCATCGACTGCGGCTCACTGTTTTGGGCGTTCGGACAACGGCATCAGCGGCGCGGAGTTGTCGATTTTCACGCGTGCGCCGTTCTGCAGCTTCAACTGCCCCGACGTCACCACAACGTCCCCGACAGCAACCCCTTCGACAATCGCAATGCGATCTTCGCGCGCTTCGCCGACCCGCACGAACCGCCGCTCGGCAGTTGTCATGGGCTCGGCCCCTCCCTGCGCTGGATCTGCCGGAGGCGCGGACTTGATGACGTAGACGCTGTCACCGAACAGACTGTAGGTCACAGCCGTACGCGGCACCGTCACCCGAGGCGTCGCCGAATTCTGCAAGACACTCACATTGGCGAACATGCCCGGCAGCAGCTTCTTATCGGGATTTGCGAGACGTGCGCGCACCAGCAACGACCGCGTATCGAGGCTGACGCGGGCATCGAGCGATTCGATCTCGCCGGTGAAAGTCGTGCCTGGGAAGGCATCGACCAGGACTTCGATGGCCTGCCCCACCTTCAATCGGGCGAGTTCCTGCTCTGGCACGGGGAAATCGACGCGGATCGGATCGAGCGCCTGCAACGTCACCAACGCGGTTCCCGGCGCCACGTATTGCCCGAGCTCGACCTTGCGAATTCCCAACCGCCCATTGAAAGGCGCGACAATCATTTTCTGGGTAATCAATGCCGAGGTCCGTTGCACGGAGGCAGCCGCGCTGTCGCGCTTGGCCTGCGCCGCCTGCTGAACCGCTTCGGAAGCGTAGGCGCGCTTCGACAGATCGTTCTGCCGTTTCAGATCGAGTTCCGTCTGCTGCAAGGTCGCGCGATTGCTGGCCAGATCGGCCTGTTCGACCGCGCTTTCAAGCGTTACGAGCTTAGCCCCTGCCACGACATCCTGCCCACTTTCAAACCCGATTCCCGTGACCACCCCGGCAATTTGCGAGGTGACGTCGATCCCTTGGATGGCGGTCAGCGAGCCGACCGACGGTAACTTCGGAATCCAGGATTCGGATTTGGCGACCTCGGTCGAGATTGTCGACGGCGGCGGCACCATCTTGGACACGAAGCCCTTGATCATCGCCGGCTTGATCAACAGTTGGAACGCCGCCAACCCGCCAATCAAGACGGCGACGATAGCGAGCGTAATCCATGTCGACTTGCGTCGTTTCGGTTTGGCCGGCTGCGCGATCGAAGGCGCGTCCTCGTTCCCCACTCGTCCAACCTCGTTGCGTCCAACGCGCGCTTGAAGATCGTGTTTCATCAATACAAATACCCTTGCAGTCGGCAAACTCGCAGCACGATTGAGAGACACGCCGGTCGGCGTAGTTCGTTGAACCCGCACCTGAACACGTGATTCTGATAACGTTTCGTGATGACCAACGGTTCCGATTGACAGCCGCCGCTTCGCACCTGACAAGCGATGATAACTGAAACGATGGACGGGCACGACGACAACTTCGGAACAACCTTCATGTTGAGATTAGACGGTAAAGTGGCGTTCATCAGCGGCGCAGGTTCGGTCGGTGACGGCTGGGGCAACGGCAAAGCCACAGCTACACTCCTTGCGCGACAGGGCGCAAAAATCTACGGCACCGATATCCGGGAAGAGGCCGCCGAAGAAACCCGCGGTATCATTCGTCAGGACGGCGGCATCTGCGAAGTCAGCGGATGCGACATGACTGACAGCGCAAGCGTAGCAGCCACAGTTGGCGACTGTCTGGCAAAATTCGGCCGCATCGACATTTTGGTTAACAATGTCGGCGGTTCTGCGCCCGGCAATGCCGTAACCATGAGCGAAGACTTGTGGGATCTACAGATCGCCCACAATCTTAAAACGATGTTCCTCGCAACCAAGCACGTGCTGCCGCACATGGAAGCTCAGGGTGGCGGCGCCATCGTCAATCTCGCCTCGATCGCCGCCCTGCGCATGAGCGCCGAGCGCTCTCACGTTGCCTATTCGACGGCCAAGTTCGGCATCATCGCCTTCTCGAAATCGACCGCCATCGCCTTCGCCAAAAAGCGCATTCGCTGCAACACCGTCATTCCCGGCCTCATGAACACACCGCTGGTCGAACACCGGTTGGCCAAAGCCATCGGCGGTGGCGATCTCGCGGCCCTCGTCGCCAAGCGCGATGCCAACGTGCCCACGGGCCGCATGGGAACCGCCTGGGACGTTGCCCACGCAATCCTGTTCCTGGTCTCGGACGAAGCCCACTATATCACCGGCACCGAATTGTGCGTCGACGGCGGCATGAGCGCAGCAGGCACGACTTGAAAAAGCTTCGGTCGTTCCGAGGTTCCACTTGAACCGGAACGCCCCTGGCGCTGCTCACTCACTCGCTCACGCAAGTCACGTCGCGACCGCTCAAGTTGCAGCGCTGCATGGCCATGCCTTCCGTATCGTAGTTGCTCAACCCCCATTGTCCCGTTGCGGCGTCCGCCTCCATCATTGCAAAGCCGAACTGACCCACCTGATGCACGCCTCGTTTGACGGTGACGCCGTTGATCGACCAACCCGCCGGATCGGTGGATCGCCCCTTGTTCAGATAGTCGCCGCCATGGCCGACGACGATTTGCGCCGGCAGGTCTTCGTAATAGCTGACGACCTGAAACACATGATGATGGCCCGACAGGATCAACTGCACCCGCTTTGGCAACACGGAGCGCGCCGCCGCAGCCAATGTCTTGTTGTCGCCGAATGGCAAGCCGGCCACCATGCCACCCGCACTCCAGATCGGACGATGCTGCAACAGCCAGACCGGTCCCGACGTCGTGGTTTCTAAGCCTGCATAGTACCCTCGGAACTCTTCGGATACCGCACCTGCCGCGATCGGCTCAGGCGCACCCGACGTGTCGACGACTGCCAGCGTCATATCGGCCAACCGCACCAGAAACGGTGCCGAAGTCCCGGCGCAGGGCTTGACCAGATCGAACGGCGCCGCCTCCAGCATCCGTGTCCAACCGATCCCACCGCGACCACAGACCTCATGGTTTCCCCGCACCATCACCCAAGGCGCACGCGCCAGCAGTCGGGCGGCGGGCGTAAAAAAGTCCTCACGCCATACGTCCCAGGAATCGCCGGAGGGACTGCCCGCACATCCTGCATCGCCAAGCGGACATGGCGTTTCGCGATAGTGATAATCGCCCACATGAATGATCAGATCAGGAGCTTTAGCCGCGATCGCATCTGCAATTTTCCGAAACGGCCACTGCAGCGGATCGTTGCAGGCTTGTATGTAAATGCCTTTGAGCCGGCAGCCGGTATCGCCGACGATGGCAATCCGCTTGGGCGCGGACACTGGCATCTGCAGAGCAATGTTTTCGACGCGCACCGTCACCGCTGCTGGCGGCACCTTCGTCGAGCACACCGTCGTCGCGAATCCTGCCGACGGTCCTGCGCGGACTGTCATCGCCACGGCATTGCCATCGACGGTCATCTGCGGACATATCGAAGAATCCGTGATCACGCGCGCTTCGACACCATCGGCAACGTATTGCAACCATGCCCGCGATTCCGCATGCACCGGAAGTGACGACACCGCCAGAAAACCCAGCACGCGTGCACCGATGCCGATCAATCCATGCACGTTGTCATCCCCCGCCGCAACTTTGAAGCCAATCGCACAACTATAGCAACGCGACCGCAAATTGCGACAGCTTCACACACGCCTTTTTACAGCCTTGCCGATCGAGTCCGCGTCGCGGCAGTCATCTTAAACCTTGTCCGCATCTCGCACGTGAACGCGAAATCTGTGCGACAAATATCGGTAAATCCAATCCAAAACGCATCGAACCCCGCAGCTATGTAGCTTACGAGGTTCGACTGTGCGGAGCACATGTGCCCAACGATGCGTCGGGCTGATTTGCAGGCATACGCCCGCTGTCATTTTCAGATTTCGCTTTGAAACTTTGACGACGCACCAATGATCGATCGCAACTTGAAGCAACGGCTGGAGACATGTCGCTTCAGCGACAAATTCCCAATCTCGTATATTTCATACACGGCGGCAGATTGAACTCGTCGATGTTTGTTGACACGTTACCGAAGGTAATCTCGATTACCTCCGAAATTCGGCTGCCAACGCATATCGAATGCCTATCCACTGCACCGGCCGACGTTATCAGCCAACCAGTTCTCGATCACTCTGTATCGACAAAGGCGGATCCCATCTTGCGATGAGATCCCTGGATCGTACCCGGCGGAGTCATACTCCCTCCTGCGCACTTGACGTGCTTTTCATCCCAAACGATCGAATTCAGACGGCGTGCAAATTTAGAAAGTGCCGGTTTCCTGTGGACGCGCAGCACGAGCCCTGGTGGGCGTATTTGCCATTTCATCTCCATTCAATCGACTATTCAAAGGTGCTCCCGGGCTCCTGATTTGTCAATTAGAAAACCCGCCCCCGCGCAAATACATAAGTTCGATTTGATTATGTGTATTCAAACGAAAGCCACGCGAACCCG
Source organism: Hyphomicrobiaceae bacterium (assembly GCA_031365465.1). Taxonomy (GTDB): domain Bacteria; phylum Pseudomonadota; class Alphaproteobacteria; order Rhizobiales; family Hyphomicrobiaceae; genus JABFRJ01. The sequence continues at coordinate 8,050 of JANLYD010000031.1, read as the reverse complement.
GCGATTGAGCTTGCCCTTTTTCTCGATCTTCGTGACGGCGACGCCACCGATCTCGTGCGTATTGCGGACGTGTGTGCCCCCGCACGGCTGCAGATCGATTGCGCCGTTGTCACCGATCGCCACCAGACGCACCTTGCCACTGCCCATCGGTGGCTTCACCGCCATCGTTCGGATCAGGCCGGGATTAGCTTCGAGTTCCGCGTCCGTAATCCAGCGTTCGCTGATTGGATGCGCGGCCCCGACCAGCGCCATCAGTTGAGCCGTCAGCGTATCCTTGTCGATGGCGCTGGCGTCCTCGATGTCGAAATCGAGGCGTCCTTCGTCGGCGCCAATCTGCCCGCCTGTGACTGGGAATTTAACCAGGCTGCACAGCAGATGAAGCGCCGTGTGCATACGCATCATGCGGAACCGGGTGTTCCAATCGAGCACCAGTGTCACCGCGTCCCCGATAGCAGGAAGGCCCGCGCCTTCGGCCGCCACGTGCACGATCTGCGATTTGTCCGTCGTGTCGTAGACGGTGGTGGCGATCGCACACTCCCCGCCTGCAAACCGGATGACGCCGCGATCACCGGGCTGGCCACCGGCAGACGCATAAAAATTGGTTTGGTCGACGACGATACCGCCTCGGTCGGTGACGGCGACGACACGCGCGGACGCTTCTTGCTGGTAGGCGTCGGCACGATAAAGCTGCAGCGTCATGGGCACCTCGATTTGTGAGCAAGCAGCATTGCGGCAAATCGACGGAACGACAAGCGCCATCACTCAGTGCAACATCTACTCCGCGAATACCGCTGGCAAAGCTGCGCGCTGTTCGACCAGCCATTGTGGTACCGGCAGGTTCTTCGACCGCAGGAACTGCGGATTGAACAGCTTCGATTGATATCGCCCGCCGCCGTCGCACAGCACCGTCACGATGGTTTTTCCCGGACCGAGCTTCTTCGCCAGACGAATGGCGCCCGCCACGTTGACGCCCGACGACGAGCCCAGACACAACCCCTCTTCGGCCAGCAGCCGGAACACGATGTCCACCGCCTCGGCGTCCGGAATGTGGAACGCGTGATCGACCGTAAACCCCTCGAGGTTTTTGGTGATCCGTCCCTGTCCGATACCCTCGGTGATCGACGACCCCTCGGACTTCAATTCGCCTGTCGTGTAGTAACTATAGAGCGCAGCGCCGGGCGGATCAGCGAGCGCGATCTGGATATCGGCACGCTTCGCCTTCAAACCCATGCCGGTGCCGACGAGGGTCCCACCCGACCCCACCGCCGACACGAAGGCGTCGACCTTGCCATCCGTATCGGCCCAGATCTCCGGCGCACTGGTTTCGATGTGCGCCTGACGATTGGCGACGTTGTCGAATTGGTTGGCGAAGATGGCGCCGTTCGCTTCGCTTCTGGCCAGCGTCTCGGCCAGACGTCCGGCGTATTTGATATAATTGTTGGGATTCTTGTAGGGGACAGCCGGCACCTCGACGAGATGAGCACCAAGCAGCCGCAACGTATCCTTCTTCTCCTGCGACTGCGTTTCAGGAATGACGATCACACTGCGATATCCCAGTGCATTCCCGACCACCGTCAAACCGATGCCGGTATTGCCCGCCGTGCCCTCGACAATGGTGCCGCCCGGCCGCAGCAGGCCGCGACGTTCCGCATCGCGGATGATGAAGAGCGCCGCGCGATCCTTGACGGATTGCCCGGGGTTCATGAATTCGGCTTTACCGAGGATCGTGCAGCCCGTTTCTTCCGACGCGCGACGCAACTTGATCAGCGGCGTGCGGCCGATGGCCTCGATGACGGACGATGCTGCCTGCACGGGATGCCTTTCTGAGGACGGACGGCTGATTTGGGCGATTTAGACTCAGATGTAACATTCTGCTCGGCCTCGTCTATACTTGCGCGCAAACGTATTTGCGGGGAGCCGAGTTTCCGGCGTAATCGCCGCGCCGGATGCCACGCCGGAAAAGACGCGAAGGACGCATGCCGAAGCCCAAGCCTATCGAGTGGCTGATCTCGGACACGCCTGTAGCCTATGAGGAGGCCGTGGCGACGATGGAGGCCCGCGCCGAAGCCGTCGGACGTGGTGAGGCGGCAGAACTCGTGTGGTTGCTGGAGCACCCCGCGCTCTACACCGCTGGGACCAGCGCCAAGCCTCAGGATTTGTTGGCACCCGACCGCTTTCCCGTCCACGCGACAGGTCGCGGAGGTCAATATACCTACCACGGTCCCGGCCAGCGGGTGGCCTACGTGATGCTCGACGTCAAGCGCCACGCCGGACGCACCACGGCCGACGGAGAAGCCACCGGCGATGTCCGCAAGTTCGTCACGCTGCTGGAGGCGTGGTTGATCGACACCTTGGCCGAATTCGGCGTGCGCGGCGAGACCCGGTCGGATCGCGTGGGTGTCTGGGTCCGTCGGCCCGCCAAAGGCTACGACTGCGAAGACAAGATCGCCGCCATCGGCATTCGCTTGAAGCGTTGGATCAGCCTGCACGGCATCAGCCTGAACGTCGAACCCGATCTCGGCCATTTCGACGGGATCGTGCCCTGTGGGATCACCCACCACGGCGTTACGAGCTTGGTCGATCTCGGCCTGCCCGTCGCCATGCACGACGCCGACGTCGCGTTACGGCGCACCTTCGAGCAACGGTTCGGCGTGCCTACTGTCGACGCATCTCGTGAGCGTTGATGGCCTGCGCCATGATCAAATCAGCATCCTGATTGGAAAGACGCGTCAAGGTTCCGTGGCTGCTACCGGGCATAGCTGTCGTCGAAATGCGCCGAACCGTTACGGGCTGAGCGCCGGCATCGACCTGCGTCGGGATATACGGGCTCGGCGCCTTAAAATTCGGCACGGCCGGGACGCTGCCAACTTTCGCGGTTTTCTCAGCGGGTCCACCATAGTTGGGGCTCCAAGGCTGACTTGGATCGTCGTCTTCAGCGCGCATGGAGCGGACCGGGGGTGACTGAACGGGCTGGCCGTCGTCTTCCATTTCGACTTTGCGGGCTTGTGCGGCGGCGAACTGCTGCGCACTCGATCCGCCGACATAGCTCGGCGGCTTGTCGGCGGCACAACCCGCGAGCAGCACGAGTGCTCCCGATGTGCACACGACGCGCGTCGTCTTGAAAAAGGGTCTCAACGGCAAAAGGCCGCAACGCAACACCGGCATCGAACGCTCCAACCAACGCAACAGAACTGGAGCGCACTACATCATAACGGCGTAAACAGAAGGCTAATGCGTGCCCGGCAACGGGACGTCAGAATAACGCCACGTCAGATAACGCCACGTCAGAACTGCTTGGCCGGCACCCGCACGATCAGTCCGTCCAGCACATCGCTAACCTTGATCTGACAGGCGAGCCGGCTCTCGGGGCGCACGTCGAACGCAAAGTCCAACATGTCCTCTTCCATCGGTGCCGGCTTGCCCGTTTTCTCGGTCCACGCCGCATCCACATAGACATGGCAGGTCGCGCAGGCACACGCGCCGCCGCATTCGGCTTCGATGCCGGCGATCACATCACGTTTGGCTGCCTCCATCACCGTCATACCGTTGTCGGCGGACACCGTTTGCTGTGTGCCGTCGGGCTGTATGAAGGTGATCTTCGCCATCGCGTCCGGCCGCTGCTGCGGCCACTCCCTGCTCGGTCGGCGACCGCGCCGCACCTTAATTGCGGCGACAGATAACCACCCCCGCCCCTCAAATCAAGCGTGACCGATGCCCAGAGCAAAGCCGCTGGGCCTTTTTGCGTCGCACGACACATGGTAGGCAGCGGCGAACGCTTGCCCCGAGGACGTGATGAAGAACCGGCCACTCCACGAACGCTTCGGCTTCGCTTTCGCTGGCTTGCGGGTCGTTTTTCGCACCGAACGCAGCTTCCGCACCGAATGCATGTTTGCTGCCGCCGCCGTGGTGGCGCTGCTCCTGCTACGTCCCGGCTGGCACTGGGCTGCGATGATCGCGATCTGCACCATGGTCGTGATGGCGCTCGAGCTGTTGAATTCGGCCCTCGAATATCTGATCGATCACATTCACCCCGACATCGCGCCCGCCATCAAGCATTCCAAAGACGCCGCCGCTGCCGCCGTGCTCGTCGCGAGTTGCGGCTCGATCTGCGTCGCCGCGCTGATGCTGCTGTCGGTAATCTTCGGTTAACGACGCGGCGGCGTCCCGCTTGACTACTGAACGATGATCAAATAATTTCCGGACAGTCGTTCGAGGTGATCTGATGATGATGTCGCAAGCGCGCCTGCAGGCAGATTTGAAGCGGTGGCAAGCCCAGGGCTGGGTCACCGAGCACGGCGCCAACGAGATCCGTCAGGAACTCGCGCGCTCCAGCAAAGCCGTTGGCCCCTATGGCGCGCTGGCAGTCCTCGCCGCCGTACTGTTTGGCTTTGCCGGCATGAGCTTCGTTGCGGCCCACTGGGACTCGATGTCGAAACTGGCGCGCATGACCCTGCTCGGCGGTGGCATCGTCGCCAGCTACGCGGCCGCATTTGAATTGTTCCGCCGCCGCCTGGATCCATTCGCTCATGCAGCGGTCCTGTGCGGCATCGGCCTCTTCGGCGGCACCATCATGCTGATCGCCCAGATGTACCACATGGACGGCAATCCGCCCGATGCCGTCTGGTTGTGGGCTATCGGCGCGATGGTGGCTGGCCTGTTGCTGCGGTCCAACCCTGCCCTTGCAGCAACCATAGCGCTGATCTGCATCTGGACGTTCATGACCGTCCAGCAGGACTCGACGCGCATCCACTGGGCATTCCTGCCGATGTGGACACTGACGGCCGCCGGTGTCTCGATCACGCGTTGGCGCCGCGGCATGCATCTGTTGGCATTGGCGTTGAGCGGCTGGATTTTGATGTCCTGCCTGCAATTCGATCGGGCATCCGGACGCTTCGTCCTGATCGCTGTCGGTATGGCCCTGTCGCTGGCCGCTATTTTCGCAGGTCCCATCATCGATCGCTGGCGGCAGATCTCAAGCACGATGCTGTCGCACGGCATGACGCTCGCCTACGTCGGCTTGTTCATGACGCAGTTCGCCAACTGGTCCGGGTCGTCGCAGCAAGCACCCAACCTTTGGATCTGGGGCAGTCTGACGTTGGCGTTGCTCATCGGTGCCATGACGGCAGGATGGCGAATGGGTCACCAACGCGTGCTGTGGCTGGCGTATCTGTTCTTTTCGATCGAGATCTTCGCGCTGTATGTCGCCAAGATCGGCACCATGCTGGGCACCTCGGCCTTCTTCTTCATCATGGGTCTGCTGGTGATCGGGCTGGCCACCGTCGCCTACCGGATGCGATCGGAAACCTCGACCGCCACAGGAGTTGCGGCATGACCGGATCAACCCTTTTCGCCCGCATCCCCACCCCACTCCGCTCTTATGGCGCAGCGCTGGCGGCCGTGGCGGCACTCCAACTCGGCGCACTTGGATACATGGTCTTCGATCGCATTCGCCTGATCAAAACCGGGCGTGAAATCGTGCTGCCGATCGTGCCCGTCGATCCACGCGACCTTTTCAAAGGCGACTACGTGCGGCTCGGATTTCCGATCACCAACGTGCCGCAGGAAATCACGTTGCCCGACGCGAAATCGTATGTGCGTGGGGCTGCCTACGTCACCATCGAGCAGCAACCCGACGCCAGTTGGACAATGGTGCGGGTCACGCCTACCCTCCCGACGTCACTCCCGGCCAATCAAGTGGCACTGCGCGCTAAACAGCCGAATTTCGGACGCACCATGCGCTACGGCATAGAACGATATTACGTCCCCGAGGGCAAAGGCCGGCCTCTCGAGAAACTTGCCCGCGAAAAGAAATTGGCCGCAGTGGTTGCCGTCGATTCAAACGGCAACGCTGCCATCAAGGGGCTGTCGACCGACGGCGTGCGCGTCTATGACGAACCGCTGTTTTGATGGTCCGTCCTCGATTAAAGTGCGCCCGACTGATCATTCACCCCGGGCGCGATTGCGCATGACATCCTCGAACTCTCTCCCGGCAAGGCCATGCATTTGCACGGCAGCCCGAGCAGGCGTTTGGCTCGGCCTCTGGTGCGGCCTCGTGCTGGCGCAAAACCAGCAATCCGCTTGGGCGCAAGATCAGCCGCTCGCCCAACGTCCTCATCAAGCAGCGGCAGTGCTGGCGCGCTACCCGCCGGTCGATCTGCAACTGCGAGCGCCTGGCCTGATCCCCGGCCGCACCGGCCACACCACACAAGCCGAACTCGAGGCCTTCATCCGGCAACTGGCGGAATCGCCGCCAGCGGCCGCCCATCTGTCGCATCTGGTGCTCGGCCGCACCCCCAACGGCCATGATTTGTCAGCCCAGTTACTCAGCCGGGAGGGCGTCAAAACGGCTGCCGCACTGGTTGCCCTGGGTCGCCCCATCGTCTGGCTCATCGGCCAGCAACACGGCAATGAACCTGCCGGCGGCGACGCGATGCTCGCGCTGACCGCCGCACTGGCGGATGGCGAACTGACACCCGTGCTCGACACGATCTCGGTGGTGATCATACCCCGCGCCAATCCAGACGGCGCAGCCGTGGGTGAGCGCGAGAACGCCGCCGGGGTCGACATAAACCGCGACCACGGATCGTTCACGCAACCGGAAACCCGGCTCATCCACGAACTGGTGCGGCAGGCCCCGCCAGCCGTTGTCGTCGATGCCCATGAATTCACTGTCGGCCGTCGCTGGCTCGAAACGCTCGGCGGACTGCAGGCGGTGGACCTCATGGTATTGTCAGCGACCCACCCCATGACGCCGGCGCCCATCCGTGCGCTGGCCGACACGCTGTTTCAGCCGGCGGTCGAGGCCGCACTGGCGCAGCACAAGCTGACCTCGTTCGTCTATCACGCCACCGCAATGCGCGCCGGCGACCGAGCCATGTCCGTGGGCGGCACCGCGCCGGGAATTGCGCGCAACGCCTTCGGCCTCAAAGGTGCCGTCTCATTACTGCTCGAGACGCGCGGCGTCGGCATCGGGCGCGACAGCTATCAACGGCGCGTGGCCACGCACTATATCGCGGTGCGTGCCATTCTCCGCACAGCCGCCTCGTCCCCCATGCTCGCCACCGCTATCAAACAACCCGCCTCAGCCCTTCCGCCCGATATCGTCATCAGCCACACGCTCGCCAAAACGACAGTTCGGGTACCAGTCCTCGACCCCATCACCGCCGCCGAAAAAACGGCGACCATCACAATGGCGGACAGCCGGCAGATCACGTCGACCGAGCGCCGGATGCGTCCGGCGGCCTATGCCATACCTGCCGCGTACGTTCCCGCAATCGGCGAGCAACTGAGACTGCTCGGTGTCGACCTCTGCGTTTTGACACAGCCGATCGTGACCCCCCTCGAACGTTACGAAATAATCGACCGCCTGACGTCCGATCCCCGAGCAATCAACCCCCAATCTAGCCTGAAAGTGCGTGTGCACGCGTTGGACGGCCAGCTCGATGCGGGCACTCTTTATGTCCCGACCAATCAACCGGCCGTCCGTCAACTGACGTTGGCGCTGGAACCCGACGCTCCCGGCAGCCTGTCCGCGCAGACGTTGCAAGTAGCGCGTGATCCAGCAGCACTCGCGCTTTGGCGCATACCGTCGTCTGCGGTCGACGCTATCGTCGATCCCGACCTATGCCCAACGCGCCGCAGCTTGGCCGTCGCGCCTTGAGCCGTGAACACAGGCGGCGGGCTGGCAGAGCCCAGCACACGTGCTAAGGGTGCCGCCAGCAATCCCCTTCCATTCGTAGGAGACACCCATGATCGAGTACGGCCATTTCATCGGCGGCAAGCGCGTTGCCGGCAAATCCGGCAAATCAGCCGACGTGTTCCAGCCCATGGATGGCACCGTACGGGCCAAGGTTGCCTTGGCGTCGAAAGCCGAAGTACGCGCAGCCGTCGAGAACGCCAAAGCCGCGCAGCCCGCGTGGGCATCAACCAATCCCCAGCGCCGCGCACGCGTGATGATGAAGTACGTCGATCTCATCAATCGCGACATGGAAAAGCTGGCCGACGTTTTGGCGCGCGAGCACGGCAAGACCATCGTCGACGCGAAGGGCGA
>JANLYD010000023.1:0-4787 GCA_031365465.1 Hyphomicrobiaceae bacterium | reverse complement strand
CCAGTTCGACCTCGAGTTTGAGATTGGCCAAAGAGGTCTTGAGATCGGCGTGCGGCACAGCCACGCGACGGCCGGCATCGTAGTCGTTCTTGTACGACCATTCGTGGATGCCCATCTTCTGGCTGACGAGCGTGTGGCCGGGGGCTGGGCGATCCGTCAATGTCCGGCCATGGCAGAACGCGTCGATGGAGATCGCCGCTTGATGGCCGTGCGCCACCGCTTTAATGATGTTTTCCGGACCCCATGCGGCATCGCCGCCGAAGAAAACCTTCGGGTTGGCAGACTGGAACGTCACTTTATCGACTGTGGGCATGCCCCATTCGCCGAACGTGACGCCGCTGTCTTTTTCGATCCATGGGAACGCATTGTCCTGGCCAACCGCCATCAGCACGTCGTCGCAGGGGATGGTCACCATTTCGCCTGAGGCCTTGAGCACCGGTCGGCCCTTGGCGTCGACGCCTTGCTCGGTCATCTTTTCGAAGATCATGGCGGTAAGCTTGCCACCCTCGACCACGAACGATTTCGGCGCGTGATTGTCGAGGATCGGAATGCCCTCGTGCATGGTGTCGCGCACTTCCCAGTCCGACGCTTTCATGACCTTGCGGGGGCTGCGCACTGTCACGGTGACCTGTTCGGCACCGAGTCGCAGGGCAGTGCGGCAACAGTCCATCGCCGTATTGCCGCCGCCGATGACGATCACGCGCTTGCCGATTTTTTCGACATGGGCAAAGGCCACCGACGTCAGGAAGTCGATGCCGATATGGATGTTCTTATCGGCCTCCTTACGGCCGGGAATGTCGAGATCTTTGCCTTTCGGCGCGCCGGTGCCGACGAACACGGCGTCATAGCCTTCGGACAGCACAGCTTTGAGGCTTTTGACCTCATGCCCGAAGCGCGTTTCGACGCCGAATTTCAAGATGCGGATCACTTCGTCGTCGAGCACCGATTCCGGCAGCCGGAACGACGGAATATTGGTGCGCATCAGACCGCCGCCCTTGGGGTCTTTCTCGTAGAGTGTCACCGCGTAGCCGAGCGGCAGCAGATCGCGCGCGATCGTCAGCGACGCTGGGCCCGCGCCGAGCAACGCAATGCGTTTGCCGTTCTTGGTGGCCGGGATCTCCGGCATGAACACGTCGATATCGCCCTTCATATCGGCGGCGACGCGCTTCAGGCTGCAGATCGCGACCGGCTCGGCGTCTTTGCGCGACGGGTCTTTGGCGGTGCCCTCATCGCCCACCTGCACACGACCGCGGCGACACGCGGGCTCGCACGGACGATCGCAGACCCGACCAAGGATGCCCGGAAATACGTTGCTTTCCCAATTGAGCATGTAGGCGGCCGCATAGCGGCCCTGCGCAATCAGCCTGATGTATTCAGGCACCGGCGTATGCGTCGGACAGGCGTATTGGCAGTCCACGACTTTGTGGAAATATTGGGGGTCGGCGATGTTGGTTGGCGGCGTGCTCCCGCGCATGCGACGTGCACCGCTTTTTTTGGCAAGCGCTCGCGCTTCGACAATCTGGCTCATGCAGTCAGTCTCCGCCCCTGCTGGCACCCGGTTCAGCACCAGGCGATCGCGCCATTGACAGCGCTTGAACGGATTGTCGGGCACCGTGCTCGATCAAACCGCCGGAACAGTAGACGCACCCCCGCGCCGCCGCCCTTGATTGCGCCGACTTTAAAGACCTGCACAACCAAAAGGCAAGAGGCAGGCGATTTTGCTCCCCAGTCGGTCGGCGCAGCGTCTGCACGCATTGCAGACACCCTGCCCCGCTCTATCGAAGGCAACTGAGACCGCGCTATAGGGGAACCTCCCATAGACGCTGTCCAACGAACGCCGCACCATGACCTTGCTTGCCCTCCTGATCAAAATCTCGGTGCCGCCGATCCTCGTTGCGCTGATGTCGCTGGCGGCGCGACGTTGGGGACCGACCGTTGGTGGGCTGATTATGGGGCTGCCGTGGATGACGGGGCCGGTACTGTATTTCCTCGGCAACGATAAAGGCATCGAGTTCCTCGTCGACGCTGCCCGTGGGGCCGAATTGGCGGTGTGGGGCATGGGCGCGTATATCCTGTGCTTCGGCTTTGCTGCGGTGCGCGGCGCCAGTTGGCCGGGGGCGTTGGGCGCAGCGGTGGCGGGCTATGCAACCATCGGCGGACTGACCCAAGCACTGGCCGTGCCGCACTGGGTTGCCGTCGGTGTCGCGATAGCTGTTCTGATCGCCACCCATCGCTTGCTGCCGCACCCGACCACTGCAGCAGTGCCCGGCCGTCTGCCAGCGTGGGATATTCCAGCACGCATGGTCGCAACGTTCCTGTTGGTGGCCGCCATCATGATCACGACCGACGTGCTCGGCCCGCAGCGCTCCGGGCTCGTGGCGAGCTATCCAGTTATTTTGACCGTCATCGGCGTGTTCACGCTGCGGCAATGGGGACCCGACGCGCTGCTGCGGGTGCTCCGCGGCATCTCGCTGTCGCTGCTCACCTTCGTCGGCTTCTTCGCCGTCATCGGGTTTGCCGCGCCGGTTCTGGGCCTATCGGCGAGCTATGCCGTAGCCACCGCGACCGCGCTGTGTATCGGCGGCACCCTGATCGGCTGGAACCAGCGGCGGATGAGACAAGCAGCGGTGGTGAGCGCGTGAACTTGTGTGCGTCGAGCGGGACATCGTGCACGCCTCGGGCACGCGAACATCTAAACTCTGGACTGATCCCGGCAATCACCGTTCGCGCATGGCCTCCTTCGCCTTGTTGAGTGGCTTCAATAGATAGTCCTTGATCGTCTTCTGCCCGGTGCGGATTTCGGCCGTCGCGATCATGCCGGGGATAATGGGATGGCGCTTGCCGTCGGGCGTGGCCAGAAACGCGTCAGTGGTGCGCACATAGATGCGGTAATGGAACTGGCCGCGATTGAACTTGTCCTCGATCGTGTCGGGTGAGACGCGATCGACGAAGCCGGCGAGCGTACCGTAGATCGCAGGATCGTAGGCTGTGAGCTTCACGACAGCCTCGAGACCCGGGCGAATAAATGCGATGTCGCGCGGGCTGAGCTGAGTCTCTATCAACAGGTGGTCTTCAATCGGCACAATCTCCATTAAGATGCCACCGGGTTGCACGACGCCCCCGATAGTGCCGACGGCGATATCCTTGACGACGCCGCGGCCGGGAGAGAGCAGCGCGGTGCGCTTCAGCTTGTCTGCGCGTCCGTCGAAAGCTTTGCGCAATGGCTCCAGATCCAACATGATCTTCTGCAGCTCTTCTTTCGCGGCGATGGCGAATTCGCTGGCGTATTGATCCAGCTTGCCTTGCAACTCGAGCACTTTCTGTTTCAACCGGAGCACTTCGACATCGCTCGCAGCGCCTTTCGCCTGCAGCGGTTCGGTGATGGCCAACTCACGCTTTGCAAGTTCGAGCATTTCGCTGACGGAATTGGACCGGTCGGTGAGCGATTTGCGACGTGCTGAGAACAGCGCACGTTCGCGGGAGATGATCGCTGGGGATGCCATGGCGTCGCTGGGAAACGCGATCGCCGCGTCGCCGTTGATTTCTGCCTCCAGGCGGATGGCCGTAGCGTTCATTGCCGCAATACGCGCCGACGTTTCTTCCACTGTCGAGCGTGCGAGCACCGGGTCCAGTGTCGCGAGCTTCTGTCCGGGTTCGACGATGTCGCCCTCGCGAACAGCGAGCTCAAGAACAATACCCCCTTCGAGCGACTGGATCATCTGACCTTTGCTGGAAGTGATGACTTTACCCTGGCCGATCGCGGCCTCATCGATTTCGAACACACTCGCCCAAATCGCGAAGGTGGCAATGGCGATGATGGTAATCCAGAGCGTGCTCGAGGCTTTTGCTGTTTTGATGTACGGGCCGGTCGCTGCCACTGCGCCGCCGGCAGTGAATGTTTCAACGCGCATGAACGTGTCCCTTCGGCAGGATGGAGGCAACTATCGATTCGGTGCGTGGTGCCTGTACTGCAGTCGGTGGGGGCGAGGCGGACGGTGTCGGTGCCGGGCGCCCCGCGAGCAAGCGCAGGACATCGTCGCGTGGTCCATCGAGCACCACTTTGCCGCCGTCAAGAACAACGATCCGATCGACGATGTCCAGCACCGCGTGCCGGTGGGTGGCGACGATAAGGCCGCGTGGTCCGAGCCATTGCTTGAGATTTGCTACGAACTGCCGCTCGGTATTCTCATCGAACGCGGATGTGGGCTCGTCGAGCAGCAACTGCCGCGGCGACCGCACCAGCATGCGAGCCAGCAGCAGCGATTGCCGTTGCCCGCTTGATAAGCCGCGGCCGCCTTCGTTGATCACGTGATCGAGGCCTTGCGCTTGGCCGAACAGCGCAGTGTTGGCGCAGGCCACATCGAGGGCGGTGGCGAAAGCGGTGTCGGGGGCATCTGGGGCCGCGAGCTTGAGGTTCGAGCGGATGGTGCCGTAAAATAGCCCGGCGTCCTGAAACAACGTACCGATGTCACGCCGAACGTCTGCACATTCGATCGCCGCGAGGTCGGTACCATCGAGCAGGATGCGGCCCTCGGTCGGCGGCATCAATCCACCGGCAAGCTTCAGCAGTGTCGACTTGCCACTGCCTATACGACCGAGCAGCGCAATGCGTTCCCCTGGCTTTATGGAGAGATGCGCCACCGAGAGTGCCGGACGTTTGGATTCGTCATAGGTGTGAATTACGTTGTCGAATGCGAAACTGCCAGACAGCACGGGGCGATGAAAACGTTGGCCGTCGCCGCCTTGATCGGTCGGCAAACGCAGCAGGCGGTCGAGTCCGTCACGCG
>JANLYD010000488.1:0-9020 GCA_031365465.1 Hyphomicrobiaceae bacterium | reverse complement strand
GGCACCCTTGATGCCCAGCTCTGGCTTCAAAGGATTCTGCAGAATGCCGAACGCTTCCGGTGCATAGAGCGCCCCCGCCGCCACCATGACCGCTGCCATGCCGACAAGGCTGTGAAAGGCCGCCACCAGCTCCGGCATCATCGTCATCGGAATGGTGCGCGCGGTGTAGGCGCCGATGCCGCCGCCGATCGCCAACGCGGCGATGATCAAAAACCACGTCAACGCGCCGTCGATGTCGCCGAGCTGCGTCAGCGTCGTGACGATGGCGATGGTCATGCCGATCATGCCGAGCAGGTTGCCCTGGCGCGAGGTGACCGGGCTCGAAAGCCCGCGCAGCGCCATGATGAACAGCACGCCGGCGACGAGATAGAGCAGGGCGGCAAGATTTGCGGTCATGATGGGAGGTGCTCGATGCTGACGGGCGTGGCCGGGTTCGCTGAATACAGAGTGCGGCTAGGGCGTGGAGGCTGGGACTGAAAGATCGTCGAAAGGCCAGAGCAGGCCGAGGGAAAATGAAATCGCGGTAAACGGCTCGGCGCGCACCTCGTCGGCGTCGAACCAGGTGCCGTCGAGTTGCCAGTGCTCCGCGATGAGCGAAAAGGCTTCGAGGCAGCGCACGCGCGGGTCGAGATGCCAGAGGTGACGGACGCCGAATTCAGCGTAGATGCGTCGCTTCTCACCACGGTCGTATCGTTCCGTCGAGGGCGACAGGGTTTCGAGCACCCAGTCCGGGGCGACCTCGATGAAGGCTTTGGATACGGCGGCAGCGGGCAAACGCTCACGCTTCCAGCCCGCCAGGTCGGGTACGACGACGTGGGGTCCGAGGTGGAGTTCGGGTTCCGGCAAGAAGATCCATCCACCGGGGCCATTGGTTCCGAGCTGAAAGGGGCCACCGAGGACGACATTCGCGACACCAGAAGCCGAAACGTGCCGAGGAACCGGGCGCGGATGCGTCACCAGTGTGCCATCCAGAATCTCGGCCACCAGATGCGGCGGTACCGCCTGCAAGTCGGCATAGGTGGCGGTTTTCGAGCGTTCGGCAAGTGAGGCGGTCATGGCCGATTGTTCCGGGGAAACGTAAATGCCTGGGGACACCCCTGCGATGTCATCCTAGGCCTTGTGCCTAGGACCCAGCGTGCCAAAAATTCGAACCTGAGTTGGTGGTTGTCCTGCATCCTACCCACGAGGGGTAGGATGACACGAGAGTTGATGAAATGAATCACCCTGCTCACCCCTACTTCTTCGGCTCTTTCTTCTTGTACATCGCCAGCATGCGGTTGGTGACGAGGAAGCCGCCGAAGATGTTGACCGAGGCCATGATCAGCGCCAGGAAACCGAACAGCTTCGCAAGATAGCTACCCGACGTGATGGCGGCCACGCCGACGGCCAGCAGCGCGCCGACCACGATCACGGAGGAGATGGCGTTCGTGACGCTCATCAGCGGCGTGTGCAGCGCAGGCGTCACCGACCACACCACGAAGTAGCCGACGAAGATGGCGATCACGAACACCATGAATTCATAGACGATCGGATCGATGCCCGAGGTGCCGGCCGCGTGCGCAGGTGATGACAGCACCTGCAATGCGAGTACGGCTGCGGCGGCAAGTTTGTGCGCCAGTTTGTGCGAGAGGGTCATGTCGTCAGCCCTTTTCTGAGGTGTGGGGACCGGGGACCGGACCAGAGGTGGCGTCGGGTGCAACGGGTGGCGCCGAAGGAGGCGCGGAGGGAACGGCGATGGGTGCCGCCGCTGGCACGGCCTGCGGACCCAGGGCCGTGTGCACGATGCGCCCGTCCTTGGCCACGAGTGTGCCCTTGATGATTTCGTCGTCCCAGTTGATGCCGAACGCTTTCGTTTTTTTGTCGAACATCGTGTCCAAGAACGCGAACAGGTTTTTTGCGTAGAGGTTGGAGGCGTTGACGGCGATTTCGCCGGCGAGGTTGGTAGGCCCGGCGATCGAGACGCCGTTGTGATCGGTGACCGTATCGGCCCGCGTCAGTTCGCAATTGCCGCCGCGCTCCGCCGCGAGATCGACGATGACGGCGCCGGACTTCATCCCGGCCACCATCGCGGCCGTGATCAGCCGCGGCGCGGGACGGCCGGGAATCAATGCGGTCGTGATGACAATGTCTTGCGTCTTCAAATGCGTGGTGATCAGTTCTGCCTGCTTGGCTTGATAGCTGGCACTCATCGGCTTGGCGTAACCGGCAGCCGTCTGTGCCTGCTTGAATTCGTCGTCCTCGACTGCGACGAACTTCGCGCCGAGTGAGGCCACCTGCTCCTTGGCGGCCGGACGCACGTCGGTCGCGGTGACGACGGCGCCGAGACGGCGTGCAGTGGCGATCGCCTGCAGGCCGGCGACGCCCGCACCCATCACGAACACGCGTGCGGCGGGAACCGTGCCGGCGGCCGTCATCATCATCGGCATCGCCTGTTCGAACATGGCGGCGGCGTCGATGACAGCCTTGTAGCCGGCAAGGTTGGCTTGCGACGACAGCACGTCCATCGACTGCGCGCGCGTGATGCGCGGCATGAACTCCATCGAAAAGACATTCACGCCTGTGGCAGCGAGTCCGTCGAGATCGGCGCGGTCGTCGTGTGGGCTGATCATGGCGGCGAGCAATGCGCCGGGCTTCAGTGCCTTGGCTTCGTCAGCGCTGGGGCGGCGCACCTTCAACAGAATATCGGCCCCCGCCAGCGTCGCCGCAGCCGTCGGCATGATCTCGGCTCCGGCAGCCGTCAGGGCATCGTCCGAAAAGCGCGAGCGCTTACCCGCACCGGTTTCAACGCGCACCGTGCAGCCGAGCGCTTTGTATTTTTTGACAGTGTCGGGAGAAATCGCGACGCGGGGCTCGGACGCGCCTTCCGCTGTGACGGCAATAATGGTCATGGACGGCCTCGGATGTCCCCGCATGCGGAGAGGGGGTAGGAGACTGCACGGCTCACATATGAATGCGAGCCACGATCGAGCAGGCGTAGGCAACGCGTTGTGATAGGTCGAATTATTTGCTGGACCTGGCCGCCAGCGGCGCGCCGCATCAGACCATCGTCACGAGCATGACCAGCAACAGCAACGAGATCAGTGTGGTCAACACGACTGCGCCCCGCAAGAACCCTTTATAGGTCCGCACGTGCTCCTTGTAGTCCATCGCGGGATGACCGGTGCTGGTGTCGATATTCATTGTGCCTCGCAGGAATGCTCAGAAATCAGGTGAAGTCGCAGGATACTTGTCCTAGCGCAGCCGTCGCGGCCCTTCAAGGTGGCGTATGCGGACGTGCGGCCCGATCGATTTCGTCGCTCCGCACGACAGAAGCGGCACGTTTCCGTCTCGACGCGTCATCCCGCTTTGCCTGGGATGGCGAAACGTTATTGTTTCGAGCGCGACCGGCTTCGTCGATAGGGTCACACGATGACCGGCACCGGCACCGTTTCGGACTGGCCGAACACCCGCCGATAACGGGCGATTTCTGCCGGCGGACCCACTGCTTTCGACGGATTGTCGGATAGTTTGACGGCGGGCCGGCCGTTGGCGCTCAATACTTTGCACACGATGGAAAAGGGATCGAGCCGCCCCCCTGGTCCGAGCCCCCGGAAATCGTTGGTCAGCAGCGTGCCCCAGCCGAAGCCGATGCGGACGCGGCCCGCAAAGTGGGTCTGCAACCGCTCGATCTCGTCCACGTCGAGGCCATCTGAAAAAATCACCAGCTTCTTGCGTGGGTCCTGGCCGCGGCTCTGCCACCATTCGATCGCCGCTTCACCGCCCGCAATGGGATCGCCGCTGTCGACGCGAATGCCCGTCCACTGCGCCACCCACTCGGGGGCGGAGGCTAGGAAACCGGCGCTGCCGAACGTGTCGGGCAGGATGATGCGCAAGTTGCCGTCGTAATCTTCCTGCCAATCGGACAGAACTTTGAATGGCGCGTCGAGCAGCGCCGCCTGCGAGTTGGCCAACGCTGCGTACACCATCGGCAGTTCATGGGCATTGGTGCCGACGGCTTCCACTTCGCGGCGCATGGCGATCAGGCAATTCGATGTGCCCAGAAACGAGGGTCCGAGGCCCTCGATCATCGCTTGCACGCACCAGTCCTGCCACAGGAAACCGTGCCGCCGCCGCGCGCCGAAATCGGCGATGCGGAGCTGCGGGAACGCTTTCAAGCGCTCGATTTTTTCCCAGACGCGCGTCATCGCGCGTGCGTAGAGCACCTGCAGTTCGAACTTGCCGAGCCCGCGCAGCACCGCGCGGCTATGCAACTCCATGATGACGGCGAGCGCCGGAATTTCCCACATCGTCGTTTCCAGCCACGGACCCTCGAACACGAGTTCGTACTGGTCACCGACGCGTTCCAGCGAGTAGGCGGGAAAGCGAAACCCCTCGAGCCACTGCATGAAGTCGGGCGCAAACATCTGCCGCTTGCCGTAGAACATATTGCCGCGCAGCCACGTGCTCTCGCCCCGGCTGAGCGACAGCGAGCGGATGTGGTCGAGTTGCTCGCGCAATTCGCCGATGTCGATGAGACGGCCGAGCGGTACGTGCGTGGAACGGTTGATGATGCCGAATGTCACGCGGTCGGAGGCGTGGCGGCGAAAGATGGTCTGTGCCATCAGCAACTTGTAGAAATCGGTATCGAGCACCGAGCGGACGATCGGATCGATCTTCCAGGTGTGATTGTAAACGCGGGCGGCAAGATCGGTCATGCGGGGTTGTCGGCTTTCGCGGAAAACGACGTGCGCCAGCATCGCCGCTGGAGCGCGCAGGCGCAACCTTGAAAGTGCCGGGGTTGGACGAGGTGCCTTATGCCAGATAAAGTGTCGGGCTTATCCGACAAATAGGCGTGCCATGGCGAAGAGCAAGGTAACCGACACGCGTCTCGGCAAGAGTGGCGTGGATAAGAGTGGCTTGAAGTCGTCTCGTACGATGCGGGATGCGAAGGCAGGGCAATTTGTAACCGTCAAGCGCTCCTCCGTGCCCTTCGATGGGATAAGCAAGGCTGCGACCAGTGCACGGGGTGCGAAGCGACCGAAGGCAAGCTCGCCCGCCGGTGGCGAGTTGCTGGTTGGCCAGCGGTATCTTTCAGGCGATGGGCTAGTCGACGTCGACCGTATAACCGAGGCTTTCCGGATGACAAAAGCATCACTCGCTGAGAGTCTTGGCTTCGCCGACGACACATTGCAGCGTTTTTCTCGGGCCGCGGCACCAAAGACGCAGCAACGGCTGCGCGAGATGCTTGAAATCTTGGTGCGTGTCGAACGATGGGCCGGAGGGATGCCGCAGGCCCTCGGATGGTATCGCGGACAAGGCATTCCAGCGCTTGGGGATCAGACCGCGGAAGCTCTTGTAAGAGGTGACCAAGCGGTTGTCGTTCGTCGCTATCTTGACGGTCTGGCGGCGGGCAGCTTCGCGTGAGATGTGTGGGTACTGCTTACCGTGCCCATGATCCGCGATGGTCTTGGTCGCCTGTTTCCGGCGAGGGGGCACGCATCCACGGCGGGAGGTTCAATCCGCAGGGCGTTCCAGCGCTTTACCTCGCGCTTGATTTCAACACAGCTGTCATTGGGGCCAATCAAGGTTTCCCGTTCCGATCGATGTCCCCGATCACCCTCGTGTCATACGCGGTCGACTGTGATGACGTTGCCGATTTGACGAACACGAAGGTTCTTCGGCGGCTGCGGGTCACGGCTGCGGATCTCGCTTGCGCTTGGAAGCTCCTTTCAGAGGGCAAAAAACCAGTGCCAAGTTGGCTTTTGGTTGAAAGGCTTCGATCATCGGGTGCGTCCGGTGTGATCGTTCCGAGCTTCAGTCCCGGCGCGGCGGCGGACGCCAAGAATTTGGTACTTTGGAAGTGGAGTGCTGATCTCCCTTATCAAGTCGTTGTTGTCGATCCTGAAGAAAAGCTACCGCGCGACAGTTCTTCCTGGACCGCCTAGAGTGCTTCCGGATAAAGTGTGACGCGGTTTTCCGATAAGAGGCACGACAAAACAAAGAGCTAGGGTCGCTCCGCGATTTCACTAAAGCCGGAACGACCCAAGTGTGATGATCTGCAAGTTCGTCGGATCATGCGCCGCGTTCGGGAACGCAGGCGTCGAATTTCGATGGCTGGGGTCGCGACGGCGAAATGGCTGGTATCGGGCAAAAGTGTCTGCCGATACACTCGGGATCAATGTCGCAAACAGCCAACTGGTGCCGATGCCATGCCGAATTTGTTCTCCCCGTTCACGCTGAAGGGCGTGACGTTGCGCAACCGTATCGCAATGTCGCCGATGACCATGTACCGGTCGGTCGATGGGAAGATGTCGGACTTCCACGTCATGCTGCTGGGGTCGCGGGCGGCGGGCGGATTTGGTCTGGTGTTTCCTGAGCAGATTGCGATCCAGCCGGATGGGCGCACCAGTACGGGATGCGCCGGCATCTGGGACGATGCGCAAAAAGACAGCCTGAAGCGGGTCGTCGATATCATCAAGGACATGGGCTCCGTTCCCGCGATCCAGCTCGGTCACACGGGGAGGCGCGGCAGCGAGATGAAACCGTGGCACGGCAAGACGCAGTTGCCGGCCGGCGATCCGGACGGCTGGCAGGTGCGCGGTCCGTCGCCGATCCCGCACGGGCGCCGCTATACGCTGCCCGTTCAGGAACTGAGCATCGCAGAAATCAAGGAGATCCATCACGCCTACGCCAGCGCGGCACACCGCGCGTTCGAATGTGGGTTCGAGTGGCTGGAAATGCATTTTGCGCACGGCTATCTCGGCGCGAGCTTCTTCTCGCCGCTGGGCAACCAGCGGACGGATGCGTATGGCGGGAGCCGCGAGAAGCGACTGCGGTTTCATCGCGAGGCGCTGGATGCCGTCCGCGCCGTGTGGCCGGCGCATCTGCCACTGACGATGCGACTTGGCTCGGACGATTTCAACGAGCACGGCATCCAGTTCGACGATGCCGTCTGGGCGATCGGACAACTGAAGCAGCATGGTCTCGATTTCGCCGACATAAGCCTGGGCATGAACACGGACGACATGAAGAACGTGCCCTTCGATCAGATCGGGTTCATGGTGGATCGCGCGGCTCGCGTGCGGCAGGAGGTCGGCCTGCCGGTGGGCGTGAGTTGGAACCTCGGCATTCCCGCTGTGGCGGACAGAATTGTGCGCCAGGAACTGGTGGACATCGTATTTCTCGGACGTCCGGCCTTGGCCAATCCGCACTGGCCGGTCTGGGCCGCACGTGAACTGGCGCACGCCGACCCGTTTTCACTGATCCCCGAGGACTGGGCGTGGTGGATACGGAACCGCACAGGACCGGAGGGCTCACTGGGCTGGCCGCCCGTAAGATCCGCCGCCGGTGGCGAGTGACGAAACCGCCTCCCCTCCCCGGTGTGAACGGCAACGGGGAGGGATTGGCGCGCTTCAAAGTTTCGGCACGGTCAGTGGCGGTGGTGGCGGTAAGCCGAGGCCCGGCAGAGGTGTCGCTCCGCTGGACGCGGCTGGCGCGGCGGCGTTGAGCGGCGGTGGCGGTGGCGGTGGTAAACCGCCGGGCATGGCGGGCGCCACAGCTGGAGTAGCGCCGCCGAGCGGCGGTGGCGGTGGCAATCCACCCGGCATCGCAGGCGCGCCGATGGTGGATGCAGCCGGTGCGCTGCCGCCGAGAGCGGGGGGTGGTGGGAGGCCGAGACCGCCGGGAATGCCGGGCAAGCCCGGTATGCCGTTGCTTGGAATGTTGATCTGGATGGTCGACGTGTCGACGGTGGGCGACGACTTTTTGTAGTGCATGACCATCTGCGGGAAACTGATCACCAAGCCCACCATGATGCACTGGATGATCACGAACGGGATCGCGCCGTAGTAGATCTGTCCCGTGGTGACGCCGTCGGTGAGCTTGCCCGTGACCTTGTCGTTGTAGGCAGCCGTCGGTGCCACCGAGCGCAGGTAGAACAGCGCAAATCCGAACGGCGGATGCATGAACGACGTCTGCATGTTGACGCCGAGAATAACGCCGAGCCAGATGAGGTCGATCCCCAACGTGACGGCCGGTGCCACCAGCAGCGGGATGATGATGAACGCCAACTCGAAGAAGTCGAGGAAGAACGCCAGCAGGAACACCAGCACGTTCACGAACACCAGGAAGCCGACTTGCCCGCCGGGCAGCGACGTCAACAGATGCTCGACCCACAGATGCCCGTTCACGCCATAGAAGGTCAGCGAGAAGATGCGTGCGCCAACGAGGATGAACACGACGAACGCCGATAGCTTGGCGGTGGCCTCCACGGCCGACTTCAGCAGCGCATAGTTGAAGCGCTTGGGGTTCTTGTCGAGCCAGCGCTTGAAGATCGCGAGCAGGATCGAGCCGGCCGCACCCATCGCGCCGCCTTCCGTCGGCGTTGCGACGCCGATGAAGATCGTGCCGAGCACCAGGAAGATCAGGAACAGCGGCGGCACCATGACGAACGTCACCTGCTGCGCCAGATGCGACAGGAAGCGCAGGCCGGTGATCTTGTCGAGGATCCAGTTCACGCAGGCTGCGGCGAAGGCGAGCACGATGCCCACGCCCATGCACAGCACCACGAAGTCGGCGCCTTTGTAGGCGGCGACGCCCTTGGCGACATTCTTGGCGTTGAGTTCCGACATCACCTCGACGCCGACGACGGCCGAAACCAGCGAGAGTGCCAGCAGCGTCGAAAGCCCCCGCTCGTCGCGGCCGCTGACCAGGAAGCTGAACCCGGTCTTGGCGATATAGGCGATGAATACGATCTCGATGACCGCCCACATGCGATCCCCGAAATCGCCGCTGACGACTTTGCCCAGCGAGGGTACCGAGCCATAGGCAAAATAAGCCGCTATCGCGAGCACGGCGATGCCGCCGAAGCGCGCCAGAAACGACTCCATCGAACTGCCGCTGGTCTCCTTGAAGGCCACGTCGGCGGCAGGCAGTCCCGGCGCGTACTCCGGCTTGAACGTCGCCACGATGAAGATGTAGACGGCATAAAGCATCGACAGCACGATGCCGGGAATGAACGCGGCTTCGTACATGTCACCGAC
>JANLYD010000483.1:0-3598 GCA_031365465.1 Hyphomicrobiaceae bacterium | reverse complement strand
GGCCGTGAACAGTCGTGATCACCAGGCGCAGTTCAGCGCCGCCAGTTCTTTCTTAAGTTTGGCAGTCGTGTCCTTGCACGTGGCGTCGAGCTGGGTTTTGCCTTCGGGCGTTGCAGCAACCGCTTTCCAATTCGCCTTCGTTTTCTCCATCGCGGCCGTGACGGTCGCGCGTTGATCCGCTGGCGCCTTCGCCGTGACGCAGGAGGCGTAGGTGGTGAGGAACGCATCGCAGCTCGCCACGCCCACGGCATCTTGTGCCATGGCAGGCAGGGTGCCGGCAGCGAGCGCGGCGAATCCAGTCGACAAGGCCAAGATTGAAAGTCGCATCGTCATCTCCAGGGCAATAGTGCGATCCGCCATCGGCCGCCGCAGAAGCGATGCGCAACAGCGTGACGCGAGATTGCGCCACAGGCAATCCTAGGTGATTCGCTCGTGGCGGCCTATTGCGGCAGCGTCGCCGCACAACGGAAATTCCCTCGCAAAGTTGCGCGAAAGTCACCTTCGTCTTTCTCCGCCTACGGTAGTTATTGACGGGGGAATTAACGGAGTTCGTGATGCGTAAGATCGTTTCGATGCTGGCAAACGTTGCAATTGCCGCTTGTGTCGCGATTTGCTGCGAAGCCGCGTCGGCACAGGAGGCGCGCTACGATTGGTCCGGATTGTATCTGGGCGGCAGCGCCGGCTATGCGAATAAAAACCTCCGCGGCGATTTCGTCACATCACCAACGCTGAACCATCTGAACGTTGAGGGTGGCAGCGGCACTGTGGGCCTTACCGTCGGCATCCAGCACCAATATGGTCAAATTGTTCTGGGCTTCGAAGGCAATATTAGCGCGCCGTCCGGCACCGCGCGCAGAACTGTCGGCGCGGATTGCGTTGCGGTGCTTTCCTTCCCGATCGAATGCCACGGCAAGATCGGTAGTTTGATCACCATTGGCCCGCGGGTCGGCTACGCCGTGAGCCCGCAGGCTATGCTGTTCGTGACCGGCGGCTACGCAACCGGCCGGGTTACCAGCGAAGTGTACAATGCCAGTGTGCGGATCGGCGAAGCGCAGCGGACGCACAGTGGCGGTTTCTTCGGCGGTGGTGTGGACTACGCCTTGACACCGAACTGGACCATCGGTGCCGAATATCAGCATGTCCATCTCAACACCGGACGTCATTTCGACAACTACTTCGGTGGCTGCTGCACTGTCACGGCCGAAACGCGCGACATGAAAGCCGATATCGACATCGTCAGGGTCCGCGCCGGCTACAAGTTCAACTGGGGTAACTGACCGATAGTCCCGATTTATGTCGGCGGCATCGGCAGATCTGATGCCACCGATGCCGTCGCGCTGGACTTTGCAGGCTAGCTCTTTTTGCAGAACATCGCGGTCACCATGCATTTGTATTCCTGCCCAAGCAGCGGCACGAACAGGTAATCCTCGCACGAAACGTTTTCGAGGCTCTTGTCCCAGCTCTTCCAGCCCTTTTGCTTGCCAACTTTCGCGATGTATTCGTCGAGCCTCAGCCGGGCGACCTCGATCGTCTTTTCCTTGCCGACCTGAATATCCGACAGCGGCAGACGCGTGCATTCGCGCCCGCCCTTGTTCGGCGCCGCCACCACGCTTTTCGCTGCTTTGCCGGCAGCGTCGGCCGGCGGCGGGATCGACGTCGCAGCCGGTGTCGCTGGCGCAGCCGCAGTCTGCGCCAGAACGGGCATACCCGAGCACACAGCCAAGACCAGCGCCGCGATCCCCGCACGCGCCTGCATTCCACGACCACTCATTGTTGTCCCCCAACTCCGACCGAAACGACGTTGTTCAACCCCAAGCGCATGGCGTGAGCATGGCAACCGTTCACGTCGCTTGCTAGCACTCTACGCTGTCCGCCTTCAAGCGCCCGGCCGCCCGGTCTTCTTCGACCGCCCTCGACGATTGCCACTTTCTTTGCCGCTCTCGACGTCGATCGTCTTCGTCGGCGGCCGCAGCGGTGCCAACGCAGGCTTCTTCTGCGGCAGTGGCTTCCCGACCGGCACTTCCGTGCGCCCCACCGTCATCTCATCCAGCGTCGGCTTGCGAACGCGGCTGCTCGGCTTCGCAGTACTTTGTGCGAACGTCGGCTGCACCGGTTCATAAGTCGTAGCGATGCGTGAGCCGGATTTCGGATCCCGCTTGTTCGGCAGGTTCGCCGCCGCGCCGTACTTTTGTTCGCCTTGATACCCGCCGGTTCGATCGTCGATCGCCGACTGTCGCGCCAGCGGATCGTCGGCGATCGCCAACTCCGTCGCGCGCAAGCGTTTCACTTCGTCGCGCAATCGTGCCGCCGTCTCGAACTCCAGATCGGCGGCTGCCGCATGCATCCGTTTTTCCATGTCCGCGATGACAGCCGCCAGATTGTGCCCGACCGTCGCGCCGCTGCCCTCGAGCAAACCCGCGTCGACCGTCACATGATCCTGCTCGTAAACCGACGACATCGTGTCGTGGATATTGCGCTTGATGCTGGCCGGCGTAATCCCGTGCTCGACGTTGTAGGCGGTCTGCTTCTCGCGTCGTCGTGTCGTTTCAGCCAGCGCCCGCTCCATCGACCCCGTCATCTTGTCGGCATAGAGCAGGACGCGCCCGTCGACGTTGCGCGCAGCCCGCCCGATCGTCTGAATGAGCGACGTTTCCGAGCGCAAAAAGCCTTCCTTGTCAGCGTCCAGGATTGCCACCAGCGCGCACTCCGGAATGTCCAGTCCTTCGCGCAGCAGGTTGATCCCGATCAGCACGTCGAACGCGCCCAGCCGGAGATCGCGGATGATTTCGATCCGCTCCAGCGTCTCCACGTCGGAGTGCATGTAGCGCACGCGAATGCCGCTCTCGTGCATGTACTCTGTCAGGTCTTCCGACATCCGCTTGGTCAGCGTCGTCACCAGCGTTCGATAACCTTTCGCCGCCACCTGCCGCACTTCATCGAGCAGATCGTCGACTTGCGTCTTGGCGGGGCGGATTTCGCACACCGGATCGATCAGCCCCGTCGGCCGGATCACCTGTTCGACAAACGCGCCGCCCGTCTGCTCCATCTCCCATGGGCCGGGCGTCGCCGACACATACACCGTCTGCGGCCGCATCGCGTTCCACTCTTCGAACCGCATCGGCCGATTGTCCATGCACGACGGCAACCGGAAGCCATACTCTGCCAGCGTCGCCTTGCGCCGGTAATCGCCCCGGAACATGCCGCCGATTTGCGGCACCGTGACGTGGCTTTCATCGGCGAACACCAGCGCATTGTCGGGCAGATATTCGAACAGCGTCGGCGGCGGCTCGCCCGGTTGCCGCCCCGTCAGATAGCGCGAATAATTCTCGATGCCGGCGCAACTTCCCGTCGCCTCCATCATCTCCATGTCGAAGGTGGTGCGCTGATCGAGCCGCTGCGCCTCCAGCAGCTTGCCGGTCGCGTTCAACTCGTCGAGTCGCTGTTTCAGCTCCGACTTGATCGCCTTCATCGCCTGCTGCAGCGTCGGCTTTGGCGTCACGTAATGCGAGTTGGCGTAAACCTTCACCAGTTTCAGCTCGTCCGTCTTCTGTCCCGTCAGCGGATCGAACTCGGTGATGCTCTCGATCTCGTCACCGAA
>JANLYD010000434.1:0-58938 GCA_031365465.1 Hyphomicrobiaceae bacterium | reverse complement strand
ACCGAATTCACTTGTCTAAATATTGGACACAGCAATCGATGATTTGATTGCACCCTACCCCACCCTCACTCTCCCTATCCCTCACCCCTGCCCCCGCACCATCTCCCACGTCGCCATGAAATCCGTTTTCCCCGTCGCCATGACCGGAATTTCATCCACCACTAAAATCTGCTTCGGCACCCACAACTCCGGCACGCCTTCGGCCCGCGCAACTTTCAAGATATCCGCGCGATCAGCGCCTTTCTTGTCCGTCACCAAGATCAACTGCTCGCCTTTTCGCTCATCCGGCACCGACAGCACCACGCTGTTGTTCTCCGGCCAGATGCCGGCCACGATCGCTTCCACCGCCGCCAGCGAAATCATCTCGCCGCCGATCTTGGCGAACCGCTTCGCACGCCCCTTGATCGACATCAGCCCCGCCGCATCGATCTCCACGATATCGCCCGTGTCGTGCCACCCGCCACGCGGCGGCACCAGTACACCCGGCTTGTCCGACAGCAGATAGCCAGCCATCACGTTCGGCCCGCGCACCATCAACCGCCCGCCATGTTCGATGCCCTCCACCGGTTCCAATCGCGCTTCGATCCCCGGCAGCATCGGTCCAACCGAGCCCGGCTTCGTGCGGTTCGGCAGACTGCACGCCAGCACCGGCGCACATTCCGTCGCACCATATCCTTCCAGAATCTGCGTCCCATATTTGGCCCACATCGCCCGCGTCTGATCCTTGATCTTCTCAGCACCCGCGATCACGAATTTCACGCTTTTGAGATCGTCAGCCTCTGCCCCGCGAGCATATCCCTGCAGGAACGTATCGGTGGCAAACAGCACCGTGGCCTTCGTCGCGCCGATCAGTTTTGGAATTTCCTTGTAGTGCAGCGGGCTCGGATACATCACCACCTTCATGCCCGTCAGCAGCGGCATCAGCGTTGCAGCCGTCAGCCCATAGCTGTGAAACATCGGCAGCGGATTGAGCACGATTTCGTCCGGCGTCAGGAACCCGTCCGCATGCGCAAAAATCTGTCGCGCATTGGCGACCAGATTAGCGTTGCTCAGCACCACTCCCTTCGGCGTACCCTCCGTGCCCGACGTGAACAGAACGACAGCCGGTTGCTGCGGCGACAGCGCGTGCTTGCGATGGAAGCCTCGCGCAAACTTCGATCGCACCAGCCCGCGCAGCTTGTCGACGGCCCCGATGCTTTTGCCGATGTCTTCGAGATAGGTGATCGTCAGCTTTTTCCCCGGTGCCACCTCGAGTTCAGCCAATCCGGCAAGCACATCGTCGAGCTTCGACAGTGCAATGAAACGGCGCGACGTGATCACCTGCCGGATCGCTCCAGTCAGAATGGCGCTCTTCAGGTTCTTCAGTCCGGCCGAGAAATTCAGCATCGCCGGCACGCGGCCGAACGCATTCAGCCCGAACACCAGCACCGCCAAGCCCGTCACGTTCGGCAACAGCACGCCCACCGTTTCCGAGCGTCGCGTTTGCCGTGCCAACGCCTGTCCCAACACCAGCGCGCCGAGCGCCAACCGCCCGTACGTGATCGGCTTGCGTTCCACGTCTTCGAGCGCGACCCGCGCCGCGCCGTGCCGTTGGATGGTCTCCAGCAACCCGCCGAACAGCGTCGTGTTGGTCGACGCCGGGTCGAATGCCGCAACCTTGCCGTGGGTGTCTGAGGCTTTCATCGTCAAGCTCGCCTTTCGGAAGCACGACGCAAAACCCCACCGTGCGGAGGCGAGCATGGCTTACGAAAGCGGCACGGCCAAGTGGCTTGCGTCCGACCAGAGGTTCGCACGGCATGAAAAAAGGCCACCGGAACGCTGCCGCGCTCTCGTTCGCCTTTGATCGTCAGAACCGATCGCTATTCCGGTGGCGTCAGTTGTTGCGCCCGCGCAGCCCGCTGAATGCCGCTTCGAGTTGCGCCATCTGCGCCACCACCATGTTGTCCGCAGCCGCTACCGGCTCAGTGCCTGTCGCCATTGCATGGTCGAGGCGGGAGATGCGGTCGTTCAATGAGAAACTCAGATTGACGATGTCACGCAAGCCCTCGGGCAGCTCGTCGAATCCCTTCACGTGGCTCGGGCGTCCGATCGGGCCGAGTTTCACGCGCTGCCGGCGCACGCCGGCCTGTTGCTGATCGATTTCGCCGTCTTTCAGCGCGCGATGCAGCATCAGCCACGAGGCAAGTTCCAACAGCCGTGTCGTCAGCCGCATGCTTTCGGTGGCGTAGGTGAGCGTAAGCGGTGCCTGCAGTCCCTTCGCTTCCTTGCGTCCGGGACCGTCGAGATAGCTGGCTGTACGCTCGACCAGCGCCATGCCTTCTTTGTAGATTGCGTCGAATTGGTCGGAAGCGGCGAACCGCGCGCCGAAAGAAATCATTTCGGCCGTTGACCGATCGCCGGTCGAAGGGCCGGGCATCGTTGTACTGTCACTCATCACACCACACTCGCACTCGACGACTTTTCAATCATGCCGCCCCGTTCACTCCGGGCGCGGATTTCATAGTCACGCAACTTCATCGGTATCGTATCAAATTGAGAGTCTTTGATGGCCAGTCCGTTTGCGTGGCCGCATCCAATTTCACAGATGTTTTACGTATCGCGACCAGTGATTTTGATGCAAGTCCCGTGCAAAGTCGCCATATCCGACCCGCAGACCATCGCCCCGCCCCAACTACCGAACTCAGAATGTGAGCCAACCAGAAACTAGAAAAAATTAACAGCTCGTGGTGTATAAACCGTTAACGGACGTACGGCGCGGGTTTGCAACTGCCCAAAGTCCTAGGTTGTTTTTATAGCGTCCCGGCTCGTCGAAACCTGATCTGCGTCCCGCGCGGCAACGCTAGTCGTCGAACAGCTTGGCTGCCGCCGCCTTGTGGGCCTGTTTTGCCGCAATCTCGCGACGCACGCGGCCGATTTCAGCTTCGAGCGCGCCGATCCTCTCCTCGAGTTCCACCACGGCGAATCGTTCGAGATCTTCGCCCAGCACCAACGCGCGCTTCGGCTTCGCCAAGTCGTCGTCCCAATTCATGCCAGCCTCCTCGGGCCCCATGGCCCAACTCGACACGCAATCCGCATCTGCGGCCGCAACCGGATCGGACTTGTCCTCAACGGAGCACTGAGGCAGTACTACCGCCATCGATCCGCCTCGAGGACTGCGACCATGAGCCAAGCCACGCCCGCCTCCATTCCGCCCACGATGACAGCGGTCGAAATCCAAGGCAAGGGTGGTCCGGAAGTTCTCGTCGCAGCCACCGTCGACACGCCGCGCGCCGGCCCCGGCCAGATCTTGATCAAGGTCGTCGCCGCCGGTGTCAATCGGCCCGACATCCAACAACGCATCGGCGCTTATCCGCCGCCCGCTGGACACTCCAAGCTGCCCGGACTGGAAGTTTCCGGCCATGTCGTCGAAATCGGCGCTGGTGTCACCCGCTGGAAGCTCGGCGATCCCGTCTGCGCCCTCGTCAACGGCGGCGGCTATGCCACTTACACGGTCGCCGAAGACGTGGTCGCGCTGCCGGTCCCCCCGGGCATGGACCTGATCCACGCTGCTGCCCTGCCCGAAACGATCTTTACCGTTTGGAATAACGTGTTCGAGCGCGGTGCGCTGAAATCGGGCGAGTGGTTCATGGTCCACGGCGGCAGCAGCGGCATCGGCACGACGGCTATTCAGCTCGCCAAGGTGTTTGGGGCGAAGGTCATCGCGACGGCTGGGTCAGCCGACAAATGCAACGCCTGCCGTGATCTCGGCGCCGATCGCGCCATCGATTACAAGACCGAAGACTTCGTCGCCATAGCCCGCGAGGTCACCGGCGGCAAAGGCGTCGATGTCACCCTCGATATGATCGGTGGCGATTACACCGAGCGCAATATCGTCGCCGCCGCCGAGGATGGCCGCATCGTTCAGATCGCCTCGCTCGGCGGCGCGGAGGTCAAGATCAACGTTTCCCGGCTGATGGTGAAGCGCGTCACGCTGACCGGATCCACCCTGCGGCCCCGTTCACGTGAGGTCAAAGCCGGCTTCGCGCGCGCCATCGAAGCCAAGGTCTGGCCGCTCGTCGCCGCCGGAAAGTTCAAGGTCGTGCTCGACGGCACATTCCCGCTCGCCAACGCGGCGGACGCCCATCGGCGCATGGAAACCAGTGCCCATATCGGCAAGATCGTACTCGTGGTCTAATCCGCCTCGATCGTGACCTGTTGTTCGCCGCTGCTGCGGCCGATGGTACAGCACATCCGCCGTAGTACGATGTCAGGGCTCCTTTCGTGATCAAACAGAAACTCTCGACCTACGAAGTCTATAAAAGATCGCTGCTTCTGCTCAGTTCTGAGAAGGCGCTGACGGCGGTGCTCGTTCTCGCGGGCATGGCCATAGCGGCCGTGCAGGTCTACGAGCAGGTGCTGTTCGGCTGGGTGGTCGACGCCCTGTCCAAAGGCAATGGCGCCTTTCCGATCATCGGCATGTGGGCCGGCCTCGGTATGTTCGGTATCGTGGCCAGCGTCATTGTCGCGGTATCGGCAGATCGCTTGGCCCATCGCCATCGGCTCAATGCCATGGGCTTGGCGTTCGAGCGCGCCATCACCTTGCCCATCAGCTATCACGCCGAAAAGGGGTCCGGCACGGTCGTCCGCACGATCCTCTCGGGCACCGATCAGCTGTTCTGGCTGTGGCTGTCGTTCCTGCGGGAACAACTGTCCGCCGTAGTGTCTATCATCTTGTTGATCCCCACTGCCATCAACATGGATGTGCGGATGGCCTCAATTCTGGCCGTCCTCGCAGTCGTCTACCTCGCCCTCAACATCGTCGTCGTCAACAAAACCAGCGACGGTCAGGCCGCCGTCGAGCAGTACCACGCCAACGTTTTCGGCCGCGTCGGCGACGTGCTGGGCAACGTCACCGTCGTGCAGAGTTATTCGCGTCTTGGCGTCGAGATGGACGCCATGCGGTCTGTCATGCGCGATTTGCTGGCGGCGCAATACCCGGTGTTGACCTGGTGGGGTTTGTTGACCGTACTCACCCGCGCCGCAGCCACCATCACCATGGTTGCGGTCTTTGCCGTCGGTGCGGTTTTGGCTAGTCGCGGTGAGATTACCGTCGGCGCCATCGTTTCATTCGTCGGCTTCGCCACCTTGCTCATCGGCAAGCTCGACCAGTTGTCCGGGTTCGTTGTGCGGACCTATCAGGCGGCACCCACCCTGCGCTCCTATTTCGAACTGCTCGACGCCCAGGCCAGCGTGATCGAGAAATCCAATGCCGTCTCCATTGAAAACGTCGGCGGTCGCGTAGTGTTTGAAAACGTGTCGTACCGCTATGGCCCGGGCAGCCAGGGTGTCTTCGACCTGAACTTCGAAGTCGCCAAAGGCAAAACCATCGCCCTCGTCGGCCCCACCGGTTCCGGCAAAACGACGACCCTTTCGCTGCTGCAGCGCTTTCGCGAGCCCGACCACGGCAAGATCTACATCGACGGCGTCGACATATCCGAGGCCACCATGGCCTCCGTACGGCACGCCATCGGCGTCGTCTTCCAGGATGCGGGCTTGTTCAATCGCACGATCGCCGAAAACATCCGCGTCGGCAAACCTGACGCCACCGATGCGGAAGTCGAGCGCGCCGCTCGCCTCGCCGAAGCGCACGACTTCATCATGCGCAAACCCGGCGCCTTCAACTTCCTCATCGGCGAACGCGGCTTGTCTCTTTCCGGTGGCGAACGCCAACGCCTCGCAATCGCGCGCGCCATTCTCAAGGAAGCGCCCATTCTCATTCTCGACGAAGCCACTAGCGCCCTCGATGCCGAGACCGAAGGTAAGATCAAGCGCGCACTCGACGTGCTGCGTGAAGGCCGCACGACCTTCATCATCGCCCACCGCCTGTCCACCGTCGCCGACGCCGACAAGATTCTTGTGCTCGAAGAGGGCAAGATTGTCGAACGCGGCACTTTTCGCGAATTGGTGGCCAAGGGCGGCTTGTTCTCCCGTCTCGTCGCCGAGGGCGGCTTCACCGAACCAACGGTGCCCGAAGGAACCGACGCCCATGCGTCCCTCGCGGTCACAGCCGAAGGCGATGTGGTCCAGTGATCGCGCACTGAAAGTCCGGAACAGTCGCCCATGACCGAACCGTTGTCGCCGTCATCGCCCCTTGCCACCGAGCGCGCCAGCCCTCGCTATGCCGAGATCGATGCATGGCCGACCGCTGATGTTCTGGACGCTATGCTTGAAGGGCAGTTGTCGGCGGTTGCGGCCGTCCGTCCCGCACTCCCAGCCATCGCTACGGCAATCGACGCCGCTGCAGATCGCCTGGGTGCGATGGGCCGCCTGATCTATGTCGGCGCCGGCACGTCCGGCCGCATCGCCGTCCAGGACGGCGCCGAACTCGCGCCAACCTTCAATTGGCCGCGCGACCGGCTCGTTTTCGCCATGGCCGGCGGCGAACAAGCCCTGATCCGCAGCGTCGAGGGAGCCGAAGACGATCGCGGCGCTGCCGAGCGCATCATGCTCGACAACGCCGTCACGGCTGCCGATGTCGTGCTTGGCGTGGCGGCCAGTGGCACGACGCCCTACACGATCGCCGGCATCGAAGCGGCGCGTGCACGCGGTGCTCTGACCCTTGGCATCGCCTGCAATCCGTCAGCGCCTCTGCTTGTCGCGTCCGAGCACCCCATCCTCATCGCAACCGGGCCCGAGGCCGTCGCCGGCTCGACGCGCATGAAGGCCGGCACCGCGCAAAAGATCGTACTGAACTTGTTTTCGACCGGCCTGATGATCAAACTCGGTCGCGTCTACAAAGGGCGCATGGTCGACATGGCCGCGCGCAACATCAAACTCGATAAGCGTGCTGTCCTCATGGTCGCCGATCTCGCCGGCAGTGACGCCACCCGCGCCGCCGCAGCTCTCGCCGAAGCCGCAGGCAACCTCAAACTCGCCATCCTGATCGCCGCCGGGCAACCCTTGCCGACCGCGCGCGCGCTCCTTGCCCAACACGGCGGCAATCTCCGGCGCGCGCTATCCGCAGCAGGGTAACGGCTCAACGCCTTCGTGTTGCCCGCATTGTGCCTGGACGAACGCGACCGGCGCCTGAGTTGAAAAATACATTCAACCGCGCCCTGCACGCCATTGTAATTGCCGGGCCGCCATGCGTGAATGGACGTAGACGGTTTTTAATTCAATTTTTCGACCAGTGATTGCCGAGAGGGGGAAATCGTGACGGGAAATCAGCCCAAGCACCTGCAGCAGGAGTTGCGCCTCGCACAAGAGGCGTTGAAACCGTCACTCGGCCTTGATCGGAGATCATTTTTGGTTTCGGCGGCGGCCGGCAGCGCTGCCATTTTCGGCAGCACCCACGCCTCGGCCCAACAACTTGTCGCCAATGCCATGCCCTACGTCGACCGAGTGCCGGGATCGGCCAGAGCGCAAGCAAACAGGAAGCGTTCGACATTCGCTAAAGACTTGGGACAGCTTGTCGATCTGAATGCGACCAATCAAGGTGGCGCGTACTGGAACTATCGAACTTATATCACGCCGATCGAAAAATTTTACATCCGTAACGAATATGGTACCCCGCGCGCCGAGAGCGATCCGCGTGTGGATCGCCGGCATTGGAAGCTGACGATCCATGGAGATGGAATCAAGCGCCCGCTGACGATCGACTACGAAGATCTGTTGCGAATGCCGTCGCGCTCGATTGTTGCAACGATGGAATGCGCTGGTAACGGTCGCTCGCTGTTCTGGGAACAGCAAGATATGACGGCGGTACCGCAGCAGGTCACCGGATCTGGCTGGGGTCTCGGTGGCATTGGCCAGGCAGAGTGGCAGTACGTGCCGATGAGCCACATTCTGTCTCTGGTGGAACTGAAGAGGGACGCGAAAGCAGCCTTGTTCTGGTCCGGCGTGGACAACAAAGGCGACATCGCCGGCGGGGTCGGCGACAGGGGGCGTCCGTTACCGGTCCGTGACCTGAAATCTTATGCCGACTACATCGGGTTGGCTTTCAAAATGAACGGTCAAGACTTACCCGCCGACCACGGCGGACCCGTGCGCGCGCTGGTTCCTGGATACTGCGGCGCCGCCTCGACGAAATGGATCACCGAGATCAAGATCTCCAGGAATAACTTCTGGGTGCCGCTCAACTCGACCGCGCATGTCATGATGGGCCCGTCGTACCCACCTCCCAAACCCAGCCCCGACGACGAATTTCGCTTCATCACGGCCGACAACATCCTTGGCCCCGGCGTTACCTGGAGCCGGCCAAAATCGCTGATCACCGTTCCCTTGGTGCTTGAAAAACAACCGCAGTTGCCATCGAACTATCCGCTCAAGGCTGGGCAATGGCCGGTCCTGTCGGCTGGACCGCAAACAGTCAATGGCTATGCCTGGGCACCGCGCTATGGCGTTGACAGCGTTGAATATCGGATCAACGGCGGCGATTGGGAGGATGCGGAAATCATTCAACCCAATCTCGGGCGCTTCACTTGGGTGCGATTCAATTTCCCATGGAATCCAAGCCCCGGTCGCCACGTGATCGAAACGCGCGTCACCGACAACAATGGCGCCGAACAGCCAGAGACCGTGCCTTACAACAAAGGTGGGTTCGATTTTTGGGCGGTGCCCAAATTCAAAATCGAAGTTGTTTAGCTTCGTCTTGTTCGTCGAGGGGCGCGACTCAACGGGCGCCCTTTACATTTGCGGAACGATATTCAACTGCGAGCAGCAAAATGCGTAAAGCGATTGCGATTAGCGTACTTGTTTCATGTGTCGGATCGTCTCTGGTCGACGCCGCCGAAACGCGCGTTTTCGATTTTGCTGCCGATACCGTGAGTAAATTGCCCGCCGGCTTCTCCTGCGATCGAACCGGCAGCGGGCGCCCCGGCAACTGGCAGGTGGTCCGCGATGATCGCGATGGCCAACAACGCAATGTCCTCGCGCAGCTCGATGCCGATGCCGTTGACAGCCGTTTCCCGGTATGTGTGCGCACCGACATCAAGGCGCGTGACGTTGATCTGAGCGTGGCGTTCAAACCGGTCTCGGGACTGGGCGATCAGGCGGCCGGCCTCGTCTGGCGCTACGTCGATGCATCCAATTATTACATCGTGCGCGCCAACGCGCTCGAAGACAACGTCGTCCTCTACAAAGTCCAAAAGGGCAGGCGCGTCGACTTACCCTTGCTGGGCAAGGGCAAAACCTATGGCGCAAAGGCGCCGGTTCCCCGCAACCAATGGAGCAACTTGAGGGTAGCGGCCGTCGGCAACCGCTTCACCGTTCATCTCAACGGCGTCGAACTCTACTCGGTCGAGGACACGACATTTCCGGCAGCCGGCGGCGTCGGCGTGTGGACCAAGGCCGACAGCGTCACCCACTTCTCCGATTTGAAAGTCGAGAGCGACACCGCCCCCGCAACCAAATAACCACCCCACTTCCCTTCTCCTCGCAAGCGGGGAGAAGGTGTCACGAAGCGACGGATGAGGCGCAGCGGCTGGCTCGATTTACAGCCGGTCTTTTACGGATGCGCCACAATCTTCTGCTTACTGCGGCGGCCCTTACGCGACCGCCTTGATCACGTTGCCGATCTTCTCGGTGATTTCGGCGACATGAGACTCCGTCGCGATCAGCGGCGGCGAAACGATGATCGTGTCACCCGTCACGCGCACATAAAGATCGTGATCATGATACATGGTCTCGATCGCGTTATACCCACGCAGCCCTGGTTTGCCCGCGATCGGATCGAGATCGATGCCGCACATCATTCCGATCGGGCGGATATCGGCGACGTTCGGCAAGCCCTTCAGGCTCATCATCGCGTCTGCAAACATCGGCTCCATCGACTTCGCGCGCTCGAATAACCCTTCCTCTTTGTAGACTTCGAGCGTCGCAAGGCCTGCTGCCGCCGCCAGCGGATGACCCGAATACGTATAGCCGTGAAAAAGTTCCACGATGTATTCCGGCCCCGACATGTGCGTTTCGTACACGCCCTTACGCACCATCACGCCCGACATCGGCACCGCGCCATTGGTGATACCTTTGGCGAAGGTGATCATGTCGGGCACCACGTCGTAGCGCTCGGAAGCGAACGCATAGCCGAGCCGCCCAAAGCCCGTGATCACTTCGTCGAAGATCAAAAGAATGCCGTGCTTCTCGGTAATCTCACGCAGCTTCTTGAGATATCCCTTCGGCGGAGGAATGCACCCTGTCGAACCCGCCACCGGCTCGACCAGCACAGCCGCGATCGTCGACGCATCGTGCAGCCCGATCATGCGCGTCAACTCGTCGAGCGTCTCGATGCCCCACTCGGGCTCACCCTTGGTGAATGCCTGCTTGGCTTTGTTATAGGTCGTGGGCAGATGGTCGACGCCGGTCAGCATGTTGCCGAAAGCCTTGCGGTTGTTGACCATGCCGCCGACCGAGATGCCGCCGAAACCTACCCCGTGATATCCACGCTCGCGCCCGATGAAGCGTGTGCGTGCGCCCTCACCGCGCGCCTTGTGATAAGCCAACGCGACTTTCATCGCCGTATCGACTGCTTCCGACCCCGAGTTGGCAAACAGCGTGTAGTCGAGATCGCCCGGCGCCATCAGCGCCAGCTTGGAGGACAACTCGAACACTTTCGGATGCGCGTACTGGAACGGCGGCGCGAAATCCAGCGTGCCGGCCATCTGTTGGATCGCTTTGGTGATGCGATCGCGCCCATGCCCTGCGTTGACGCAGAACAACCCCGCCGACGCATCCAGCACCTTCCGCCCATCCGGCGTGATGTAATGCATGTCCTTGGCGCCCGAAAACAGCCTCGGCTTCTTTTTGAAGCTACGGTTCGGCGTGAACGGCACCCAATAGGATTCGAGTTCGTTCGGCTTCATATCCAGCGGTGCCATCAGTCTCTCCGTGCGCTCAAGCCAACAATCTGGCCATGAATGTCCATCGTTCGCCGGCGCATGACAAGCGCGAATTCGGCATGCCCCGACCCCAAGTTGGCACCATGTCCAGACCCCACGATGCGCGCCTTGACACCACCCGACCGACTTCCCTATATGCACAGCACAATGGAAGGCGGGATAGCTCAGCTGGTTAGAGCGGCGGAATCATAATCCGTAGGTCCCCAGTTCAAGTCTGGGTCTCGCTACCATTATTTTCAATGATTTAGTCTGATTTTACCAGAAGCGCCGATGGCGCTTGCGGGAGTTTTGCGGGAGGCAGTCGAATAACCGCCCTTCAAGATGACCAGTTCAGGGTGACGCCCGTCTCTGTCGACCACGCGATCAGCGGCATCAATCGCCGTTCGTCGCCATTTAATGAGCCTGTCACGAATCTATCGTAGCGCTCCAGCGTAACCGTTGGAGGCAATCGATGTCGAAACTAAGCTTGTCCGCCACCCGCCGCGAGGTCGTCACGGGCGCACTTTCAGCTGCACTGGCAACGGCGTCTGCCTCCGCTGCATACGCAGAAACTCTCAACGGAAAAGTCATCGAGCGCGGAACGGGTTTCGGTCTTGAAGGTGTGCTGGTATCCGATGGGCGAGCAATCGTCGCGACCGACAGCAATGGCCGATGGGAACTGCCTCGTCGGGATAACGCAGACGTTTTCGTGATCAAACCAACGGGATGGACGACACCCATGCGGGAGTGCGGGTTGCCCGAGTTCTGCCTGACTACCGACAACGCCAACCAATCCGACATCAATGAATTCGTACTGACACAGGTCGTCGAGCCGCGCCGGTTCGACGTCGCGTTGCTCGCCGATACGCAACCTCAAACGATGCTGGAGCTCAGCTATTTCAGAGACACTATTCTGCCGGCAGTGATCGGGGTCGGTGCCCGTCTCGCGATCAATCACGGCGATGTCGTATTCGACAACCACCTTCTTCACGAGCGGTATTTATCTCTTGTCGGCAGCAGTGGTCTGGTATGGCATCATTGTCCGGGCAACCACGATATGGACTACGATCAACCGCCGCAGAAGTCCTTCCACACGTGGCGCAACTCGTTTGGTCCCTGCAGTTATGCCTTTCAGTATGGCGGCACGACGTTCATTTTGTTGAACAACGTCGAGCCTGTTCAGGACCAAGCAAGCGGCACGTGCGGCTCGCAATACCGCGGCTGCGTTGGGAATGATCAATTATGCTTCGTCGAGGCTCTGAACAAATACATACCAAAGAACGAGCTCGTTGTTGTCTCGATGAATATTCCACTCGTTGGGTGGGAGAATCCAAACGACCCGGCAAGTGTGACCGCTGATCGGCGCGATTTGATGAGACTGTTGAGCGGCCGTCCCAACACGTTGAGTCTCGCTGGTCACACCCATACCACCGAGCATCATTATCTCGGCATTGCAGATGGGTTTTCCGGTCCCGGCGAGCATCACCACCACGTATTGACGGCTGCATGCGGAAGCTGGTGGAGCGGACCCTTCGACGCGAATAATGTGCCGCAGGCGCTGAGCCGCGATGGAACGCCGAAAGGTTTTCACATTTTGTCCGTCGACGGGTCTCGATTCGTGACGCGCTTCGTCGCCGTGGATCACACGGGCAATCAGAACATGCGCATTACTCTCTGTGGCGCCGACCACGGCGGGGAGGCTGTGGTTGACGGAAGCGTTGCACGAAGCGGCACGCTTTCGTTGGGCGAGGCGGCGAACACGCAGATCATAGTGAATGTGTTTGATGGAGGGCCGCGGACCACTGTAACTGTTCGACTAAGCGGAAAGGGCAGTGCGCACGAGGCCGTTCTCGAGAAAGTGTCACACGTGGATCCGGCGGTCGTTGCGATCTACAATCGACACCGATCGGAGCTCAAGTCCTGGGTTGAACCGGCGTCGTGCTCGCACCTGTGGCGAGGGCAACTGCCCAAGATTGAAATTCCCGGTTCCTATGTGTTGCAAGTCCAATGTCGCAATGAAAATGACTTGGTACATACCGGTCATCTTGTGCTGGACGTGCCGACTTGAGGTTTGCCTGCCGGCTGTGCCGCGATGCCGCGATATTATTCAACCGTCATCCCGACTAAGGACTGAGGATCAGTTCATGGTGCCTCGATACGCCGTGTATTTTGCGCCACCGGCCAGTACTGCGTTGGGAAGGATTGGGGCTCGTATTGTCGGAGTCGATGCCGAAACCGGCGCCGACATGCCGCCACTACGGCCGATTCTGGAAGCATTTCCGGACTGCCGTGAACTAGCCCGCGAACCGGCACGCTACGGGTTTCATGCAACATTGAAACCACCCTTCGAACTTGCGCAGTCCACTACGGAAGCCGATCTCGTGGCCGAGGTCGATCGCCTCTCGATGGAGCTGAGGTCGTGCACCATCGGGCAATTGATCGTCTCCGGACTTAGCCAATTCGTGGCGCTAACGCCGATCAAGACGCCGCCGGAACTTACCGCTTTGGCGACCGCCGTTGTCGCGAGGCTCGACCATTTACGTGCTCCTCTTTCTGCGCATGATCGATTGCGCAGGAAGCCGGATCGGCTGACTGAGCGTCAGCTGGGATATCTCGACCGCTGGGGCTATCCGTTCGTGTTCGACGACTTCCGATTTCACATGACTCTGACTGGGCCGATGCCGCCGGATCGCCTTGCGTCAGTTCGTCAAGTACTGGAAGCGGTCTTCAAAAGTGAAGTTGCCGAATGGCGAAGTCCGGTTGTCATCGACGCGTTGACGATCTTTAGGCAATCAAACCGTGATGCACGTTTCCGTGTGCTGTCACGACACCCGCTCAGAGGCGCCGAGAGCGGGTGAGGTTGTCACAGAGCTGTTACCTGATCCCGCTATCGACCTCTTCAGACAAGGAGAGGTACGTCGGATGCTGCGTCTCGAAGCCGTCACCAAGCGATTTGCAAACAAAGTTGCCGTCGACGATGTGACCCTCGACATTCCCACGGGTCAGTTCGTCGGTATTATCGGGCGGTCGGGTGCCGGAAAGTCGACGCTACTGCGTATGATCAATGGCCTGGCCACTCCCACCGCAGGCCGCATCGTCGTCGACGGCCAAGAGATCGGCGAACTCGGCCGACGCGGCCTGCGCGATTGGCGCCAGAATACGGCAATGATCTTTCAGCAGTTCAATCTGGTTGGCCGACTGGATGTTCTGACGAACGTGCTGATGGGCCGATTGAATCATACGTCGCAACTTCGCTCGCTCACGCGGTTGTGGACCCGTCACGACCAGGCGATCGCACTGGCCGCACTTGAGCAACTCGATATTGCCGATCTCGCCGCGCAACGCGCCGACACGCTGTCGGGCGGGCAACAGCAGCGTGTCGCGATTGCCCGCGCGCTGGTGCAGGAGCCGAAGATCATCTTGGCCGACGAGCCCATTGCTTCGCTCGATCCACGCAACACCAAAGTCGTGATGGATGCACTGCTGCGCATCAACAAGCATTTTGGAATCACTGTCATCACGAATTTACATTCGATCGATACCGCTCGCACCTACAGCGATCGTCTGATCGGCATGGCCAATGGACGTGTCAAATTGGATGTCGCTCCGTCCATGCTCAGCGACTCCGGAGCGAGAGATC
Source organism: Hyphomicrobiaceae bacterium (assembly GCA_031365465.1). Classification (GTDB taxonomy): domain Bacteria; phylum Pseudomonadota; class Alphaproteobacteria; order Rhizobiales; family Hyphomicrobiaceae; genus JABFRJ01. The sequence continues at coordinate 44,445 of JANLYD010000434.1, read as the reverse complement.
TCTACGGGCTCGAAGCCGGGGAAGTAATGGACACGGCGGCAACGGCAATGCCGGAACTATCCATACGGTCGACGGTGGCGGCTTGACGTCGGCTAACTCGGTACTGCGCCGCACGTGCACCTCACACCAATCTCAATGCAAGAAGTTCATCGGAGTTCGATCATGATCACGCGTCGTACATTGGCAATTCTGGCGGCCGGCTTTGCCTTCGCAGGTCAATCGGCGCTGGCTCAAGCGCAAGACTGGAAATCGAAATACCCCGAGCTCGTACTCGCTGTCATTCCTGCCGAGAATGGGACCGGCGTCACCGAACGTTTCGCGCCGCTCGTGGCGTATCTATCCAAGGAACTCGGAACCAAAGTCACGCTGCGCATCGCACAGGACTATGCTGCCGTTATTGAAGGCCAGCGCGCCGGACAGGTGCACATCGGTTACTACGGTCCGGCGTCCTTCGCACGCGCGCTCAGGGAAGGCATAAAAACCGAAGCTGTCGCCCAGGACGTCAATGAGGACGGCACCAAGGGCTACTACTCCGTGTTCTACGTCAAGAAGGACAGCCCCTATCAGAAGATCGAAGACCTGAAGGGAAAAAACCTCGGCTTGGTCGATCCAAATTCGACGTCAGGCTACAATGTACCGCTTTTCACGCTCGACAAATTGGGCATCAATCCGAGCGAGTACTTCAGTAAAGTCATCGTTACCGGCAGCCACGAGAACGCCGTGCTGGCGTTGCAGCAGGGCACGGTCGACGTTGCCGCAAACTGGTACAACGACGACAAGGAATCCAACCTGCTGCGCATGTCGCGTAAGGGCATGGCCAAGGCCGAAGACTTCCGCATCATCATGAAGTCCGACCAGATCGTGAATTCGCCCTGGGCCGTGCTCAGCGACTTGCCTGCCGACCTCAAGGCTGCATTCAAGTCGGCCATGCTGAACGTGGCGACGAAAGATCCGGAAGCCTTCAAAAAGGCAACGGATGGCAAGGCCAAGCCGTGGGAAGGCGTCGACAATGCCGCCTACGATCCGGTGATCAAGCTGATCACGTTCGTCGACGGCCTGCGCAAAAAGTCCTGAAGACGGCGAGTCCGGGTGGCAAATGCTGCTCGGGCAGTCGTGAGGATATTTCGGCGCGTTGCGGTTGCTGGCAGTCGCGCTGCGCGATGGCGATGCACGCAAAGCTGTCGCCTGTTGCGAAGCAACGGTCAATCGAGGATCGAACGCGCAGTTGCGAGTTGGAAATGACATGCCATCAGGCCTGCTGATTCTACCTGACACGCAACTCGCTGCGCTGCGGTCGGCTTATGATCGCGTGCGTGCGCGCAAACGGATGCAGGGTGTCGTGGCGTTCGCTCTCGTTGTCGTGGTCGCGAGCACGGCGACAATTGTCGCCGAAGTGCAGCCGGCCCATCTTCTGTCACATGGGGGGCGGTTGTTCGATTACGTTGCGCGAACGTTTCATCTGGAAAACAAGGCTTACGTGTGGTCGGACCCGGCTGAGTGGTTCTGGGGGCTTCGCAAATGGTTGCGGTTGATAGGCGAGACGATCGTCATCGCCTACCTCGGCACGATGATTGGTATACTCGGCGCATTTTGCCTCTGCTTCTTTGCCGCAGAAAATCTGGTGTCTCATCGCGTGTTGCGAGCGCTGGCGCGCCGCTTCCTCGAGTTCTGCAGGACGGTACCCGAGTTGGTGTACGCGCTGCTTTTCGTTGCATCCTTCGGTTTGGGACCACTGGCGGGAATACTGGCGTTGTCGATCCACACGCTAGGCGCGCTCGGCAAGCAGTTTTCGGAAGTCGTCGAAAATGCCGACATGAAGGCCTTCGAAGGGGTGACAGCGGCAGGTGGCACGTGGACCGAAGGGGTGCGGTTTGCGATCCTGCCGCAAGTATTGTCGAATTTCGCGAGCTACGGCCTGTTGCGCTTTGAAATCAACGTACGTGAATCTGCCATCCTGGGCCTCGTCGGCGCAGGCGGGATCGGCCAAGATCTCCTGACTGCGGTGCGGCGCTTTTATTACTCCGATGTCAGCGCCATCGTTTTGATGATCATCGCGACTGTGACCACGATCGACATCTGCACGGGGTGGGTTCGTCAATCGCTGATCGGCCGGGAGCACGCGTCATGAGTGGTGCGAGAATGCTCAGCGCAAATGCGGCAGCGATCGCACTCCGACATTCGCGCCTGAAGGGGCACAATCGTCGCCGCGCGGTGCTTGTGGCCACGGCAACGGCGGCGGTGATCGGATCGGTCGTGCTAAGTTTTTCTGTACTCGATATCGTTTGGGGGCGTTTTCTCGGCGGGTTTGGCGAACTGGGACGGATCATCTCGTTGATGGTGCCGCCTGACTACCACTCCACGCCGCGGTTGATGCTCTGGATCAAGTCGCTTGGCGAGTCGCTCGCCATCGCCTTTTTGGGGACAACTGCGGCGGCACTACTGGCGCTTCCGTTCAGCCTACTGGCTTCGGCGAACGTGATGCCGGTATGGCTGTTTCGGTTTTCGATCCGACGCGGTCTCGATGTTTTTCGCGGCGTCAACACGCTGATCTGGGCGCTGATCTGGATCAATGTCGTCGGGCTCGGGCCGTTCGCCGGCGTGCTCGCGATCATGACGACAGACTTCGGTACGTTCGGGAAGATGTTCTCAGAAGCTATCGAGGCGGCGGACCACAAGCCGGGTGAAGGGGTGGTGGCGAGTGGCGGAAGCGGCCTGCATCGCATCCGGTTTGGACTCATTCCCCAAGTTTTGCCGATCCTGTTCAGCCAAGTTCTCTACCTGATTGAAAGCAATACGCGGTCGGCAACCATCATCGGCATCGTGGGCGCGGGCGGCATCGGGCAGCATTTGACCGAAGCGATCCGGACGCTCGAATGGCAACAGGTTTCGTTTCTCGTGCTGATGGTCCTCACCGCCGTGGCCGGCATCGATTCTATTTCAGCACGGATCCGGCGCGTCATAATCGGAGGATCAGCGACAGCTGATGAAGGCCGATGACTTCGACGCAGAAAGTAAATGCGGAGCGACGCCAGGCGATGGCAACTCTGGCTGCCGCAACGCCTGAAGAGCTACGCGCAGGCGTAGACGCCTTCACGGAGCTTGGCGCGGTCGAGAATGTCAGGCCGCCAGACATCGGTCTGGTGATGCTGCGAGGCCGGATCGGCGGCGAGGGCGCGCCTTTCAATTTCGGCGAAGCAACCGTTGCGCGCGCCACGGTGCGCCTCGGTACGGGTGAAGTCGGTTATGGCCTGCGCCTCGGCCGCAATCGCGATGCTGCTCGCGATGCCGCCATTCTCGACGCAATGTTTCAAGCTCCCGCAAGACGCGACGCGGTCAAGTCACGGGTGCTCCAACCGATCTCAAGACGCGTCGCTGCGGATCGTGCGCGGCGCAGCAGCGAAGCTGCGGCGACGCGTGTCAACTTCTTCACTCTGGCGCGGGAGGCGACATGACGCCTACTTTGCTGAACAAATTTGGCACCGGATTAGCCGAGCATACTGGCGGTAGTGGTTTCGACAATCCGCCGATCGAGTCGCAAGCGACGTTCAGGGCCATCATGATGGCCTTGGCTGAACCTGGAAGCATCCGGGACATTCCCCGCACAAGCGCGGTTGCTCCGGGTTTGTCGCCGGCCATGACAGCGCTCGTGCTGACCCTGGCGGATTTCGAAACGAAGGTCTGGTTTGATGACGGCGCGGCCTCGCGGGCTGCCTCTTACGCGCGCTTTCATACGGGCGCGCCGATTGTCGACGTCAAGGCCGAGGCCGCATTCGCAGTGGTGACAAAGGCGCGGATGATGCCGCGACTGGCTGACTTCGCGCAGGGTACGCTCGACTATCCGGACAGGTCCACGACGATCATCGTGGAGGTCGAGCGTTTGGGTTTGAGCGGCGAATACAGCCTGTGTGGTCCTGGTCTTGCTGCAGAGCGCAGGCTTGATGTCGCACCACTGCCGGCCACGTTCGTCGAAGACTGGGCTGTGAACCGATCAGCCTACCCACGTGGCGTCGATATTTTCTTTTGTTGCGGCACGTTCGTCGCCGCACTGCCGCGCAGCACGCATCTGCAGCGCGAGAAGGATTGAGCGAGCCCATGTACGTTGCGGTCAAAGGCGGTGAAAAGGCCATCGAGAATGCGCATCGGTTACTCGATGCGGCACGGCGCGGGGATAGCAGCGTCAGTGAACTTTCCATCCCGCAGATCCGAGAGCAATTGTCGTTGGCGGTAGCGCGTGTGATGAGCGAGGGCTCACTTTACGATTTGGACCTTGCTGCGTTGGCGATCAAGCAGGCGCGCGGCGATCTGATTGAAGCCATTTTCCTCATTCGTGCTTACCGAACGACGCTGCCGCGCTTTGGTTTTGCTGAACCGCTCGCGACGGAGGCCATGCGCGCGATCCGGCGCATCTCGGCGACGTACAAAGATTTGCCGGGCGGCCAGATCCTAGGCCCGACTTTCGACTATACGCATCGGCTGATCGATTTCGCGCTGATGGCGGACGGCCTCGTGCCCGCGCCGGCGTGTGCAGACCCGCCGACCGATGCGATGCCACGCGTCAGCGGCATGCTCGGAGAAGAGGGGCTGATCGAAGGAAACGCAGTGCCTGCGGCAGGCGCGCCGGTCGGTGATTTGACGCGGGAGCCATTGTCGTTTCCAGCTGATCGCGATCTGCGGCTGCAAAATCTCGCGCGTGCCGACGAGGGATTTCTCCTGGCGCTCGGGTACTCGACACAGCGTGGGTACGGCCGCACGCACCCATTCGTTGGCGAAATTCGCATCGGTGCCGTCGATGTGGAATTACATGTCGAAGAACTTGGTTTCGCTGTGCCGCTGGGCGCGGTCGAAGTCACCGAGTGCGAGATGATCGCGCAGTTCCAGGGAAGCGGCGGGATGCCACCGCAGTTCACGCGTGGTTACGGCCTGACTTTCGGGCAGTCGGAACGCAAGGCGATGTCGATGGCATTGGTGGACCGCGCATTGCGCAGCGCAGAACTCGGCGAGGAGATCGGCGCACCGGCGCAGGACGAGGAATTCGTATTGTCGCATTCGGACAATGTGCAATCGACCGGGTTTGTAGAGCATTTGAAGCTGCCGCATTATGTCGATTTTCAATCGGAACTGCAGTTGTTGCGACGCTTGCACGTGGATCGATCGACGACTGCGACGGAGGCCGACGCGTGACGACGCCTCAAACAGCCGAACCCGGCTACAACTTCGCCTACCTCGACGAACAGACAAAGCGCATGATCCGTCGCGCCATTTTGAAAGCGATTGCTGTGCCAGGCTATCAAGTGCCTTTCGCCAGCCGTGAAATGCCGATGCCATATGGTTGGGGGACTGGCGGCGTGCAGGTGACCGCGGCCATCCTCGGACCGAACGACGTTTTAAAAGTGATCGACCAGGGATCGGACGACACGACGAATGCGGTCTCCATCCGCAAGTTTTTCGTCAAAACCGCAGGCATCGCGACGACGACGGCAACCAGAGCTGCAACGATCATCCAGACTAGGCATCGTATTCCCGAGGCGCCTCTTACAGCCGGTCAAGTTATCGTCTTCCAGGTGCCAATTCCGGAACCGCTACGCTTTCTCGAGCCGCGCGAAACCGAGACGCGCCGCATGCATGCGCTGGAAGAATACGGCATCATGCATGTCAAGCTGTATGAAGACATTGCGCGGCACAACACGATAGCGACGACCTACGCATATCCTGTTCGTGTCGACGGCCGCTACGTTATGGACCCATCGCCGATCCCGAAGTTCGACAATCCGAAGATGGACAATTCGCCCGCGTTGCAACTGTTCGGTGCCGGGCGCGAGAGGCGGATTTACGCAATCCCGCCGTACACGCGCGTCGTGAGTCTCGACTTCAAGGACTACCCGTTCGAAGTGAACCGGTTCGAGACGCCATGCGATTTGTGCGAGGCAACCGGCGTCTATCTTGACGAAGTGGTTCTCGACGACGCCGGCAGCCGCATGTTCGTCTGTTCCGACACCGATCATTGCGAGAGCCGCCGGAAGGCCGGAAATCGCGGTCGAATGTCCGGGGAAGCGCCGATCAATGGTTTGGTAGGGGCCGACGATGCGAGGTGATGGTGCCACGCCGCTATTGATCGCCCGTGGTCTGACGCGCCACTACGGCTCACGCGTTGGGTGCAAGAATATCGATCTCGACGTGTTCGAAGGCGAAGTATTGGCTGTAGTCGGTGAATCGGGCTCGGGTAAGTCCACGCTGCTGCAACTACTGTCGCAACAGTTGCCGGTGACGTGCGGAGACATTCGCTATCGCATGCGTGACGGCGCTCTGCGTGACCTTGCCCAACTCAACGATGCTGAACGTCGCCTGCTGATGCGAACCGATTGGGGTTACGTGGCGCAAGATGCGACGAACGGCTTGCGGATGCACATCTCCGCAGGCGGCAATGTTGGCGAACGCCTGATGGGTGTCGGTTGGAATCACTACGGCAATATCCGAGACGAGGCGCTGACATGGCTCGATCGTGTCGAGATTTCGCGCGATCGGGTCGATGACGCACCGCGTGCGTTTTCCGGCGGAATGCGGCAGCGGCTGGTCCTCGCCAAAAACCTGGTGACCAAGCCGCGACTGATCTTCATGGACGAGCCGACGGGCGGGCTCGACGTCTCGGTACAGGCGCGACTGCTCGACCTCCTGCGCGGCCTCGTCGCCGATCTTGGGCTTGCCGTCGTGATCGTCACCCACGACCTCGCTGTGGCGCGATTGTTGTCGCACCGGATCATGGTCATGCGGCATGGCCGCGTGATCGAGACAGGGCTCACAGACCAGGTGCTGGACGATCCGCGCGAGCCCTATACGCAACTTCTCGTTTCCTCCGTTTTGCAGGTGTAGCCGAAATGGCCGTCGTAGAAACAAGGTCAGCCAAAATCACACGCACACCCGTCGTTCATTCGACTGCACACGTCCGCGATGCTGCGATAGGCGACTACGTTGAGATCCACGAGTGCGTGCAAGTGCGTGACAGCTCGGTCGGCGACTACAGCTATATCCAAGAATACTCGGCACTGCTGAATGCCGACCTCGGTCGGTTTTGCGCCATTGCCGCGATGGGCCGGATCGGCGCACCCAATCATCCCTACGAGCGGGTGACGCAGCATCGACTCAGCTACACCCCGGAATATTATTGGCCGTCGCAGAAGCGGGATGCAGCTTTTTTCATGCACCGCAGTGCTGATCGCTGCCACATCGGCAACGACGTATGGATGGGACACGGGGCGATCGTGTTGCCGGGCGTAACTGTCGGTGACGGCGCGGTCGTTGCGGCCGGAGCGGTGGTGACGCGAGACGTGGAAGCCTACACGATCGTCGCTGGCGTGCCGGCAAAACCGATCAAGCGGCGCTTCGGGCGTGCCATCGCCGAACGCCTCCAGGAACTGGCCTGGTGGAACTGGCCGCATGAGGCAATCGAGTTTGCGGTTGCAGACTTTCAGTCACTTTCAGCGGAAGCGTTCGTCGAAAAGCACAGCGGGAAGCGGTAATGGCGCGCGACGACATCGACATGCAGCACAAGACCGCGGCCGTGACCGTCGATGACGTTACGAAGGAATTCATCATGCATTTGCGTGACGGGGCCCGCATTCCCGTCGTGCAGGGATTGTCGTTCGAAGTCTTTCACGGCGAATGCGTGGCGCTTACGGGGCCGTCGGGCGCGGGTAAATCTTCCGTGCTGCGGATGATCTATGCCAACTACCGCTGCGAGCATGGGAGCATTCGCATCCGCCATGACGATTGTGTGACCGACATCGCGCGCGCGTCACCGCGTGTCGTACGGGATTTGCGGCGCACCACCATCGGTTACGTGAGTCAATTTTTGCGCACCATCCCTCGCGTGTCCACGTTGGCGATCGTCAGCAGCGCCGGTCGCACGGCCGGAAACTCAGCAGCAGAAAGCGATGGGCGCGCCGCAGAATTGCTGCGGCGGCTGGATATTCCTGAGCGCCTCTGGCCGTTGCCGCCGTGTACGTTCTCTGGTGGTGAGCAGCAGCGGGTCAACATCGCGCGCGGGCTGATCGGCAGACATTCGATTCTCCTGCTGGACGAACCCACTGCTTCGCTTGACGCCAAGAACCGCGATGCGGTTGTGGCGCTGATCGTCGAGGCGAAAGATCGGGGCGCGGCGATACTTGGCATCTTTCACGACGAGGGAGTGCGGGAGAAGGTGGCGGACCGCTGTGTCGACATTTCCCGATTTACCGTCCGCGATCAGAAGGGACCATCGACATGAAGGATCTTGCTCACGCAAGGGACGAGGCGTCGTTTGCCGTGCGGTCGTGCGCCATTGTCGGCGCCGACGAGATGATCGACGGAATCGTACACGTCGAGAACGGGCTCATTGTCGGAATCCAGAGCGGTGGGAGCGGAGCGAGCACGCTGGACTGGGGGGCGGACTACCTTATGCCCGGGTTGGTGGAGTTACACACCGACCACCTCGAGCCGCATTACTCTCCGCGACCAAAAGTGTTTTGGGACCCGGTTGCTGCCGTGCTGGCGTATGATGCGCAAATTGCTGCGTCCGGCATCACGACGGTGTTTGACAGCTTACGTGCTGGCAGTGACGGTGACCGCCAGACGGTTGGCGGCGGTCTGCATTCGCTCGGGGCTGCGCTGGGCACGACGCGAAGGAACGGACTGCTGCGGGTGGAACACATGACGCATCTCAGATGCGAAATCTGTTCAGACGACGTGCTCGACGAAACCGAGCAATTTCTAGCGAACTTCGAAGTGCAACTGATGTCGCTGATGGATCACACGCCGGGCTCGCGCCAGTTTCGCGATGAGACCAAGCTACGCGAATACTATCGCGGTAAGTCTACAAAGAGCGAAGTCGAGATGGATGCGTTCATCGCCCAGCGGCTTGAGGCGCACGCACGAAATCACGATCAGCATCGGGCCGCGCTGGTAAACTTCGCCCACAGACGTGGCATCGTGCTCGCCAGCCATGACGACACGACAGAAGGTCACGTCGAGGAGTCACGCGCCGACGGCATTTCTCTCGCCGAGTTCCCGACGACACTGGAGGCCGCGCGCGCGTCACACGCGGCTGGTCTGGCGGTGATGATGGGCGCGCCCAACGTGGTGCGCGGCGGTTCCCACTCAGGCAACGTCTCGGCCCGCGCGTTGGCCGAGACGGGTATCTTGGATGTGTTGTCGTCGGACTATGTCCCAGCGAGCCTACTACAGGGCGCAATGATGCTGTCGTCCGTGCCGGCCGTAGGCGGCTTGCCGGGTGCTATCAGGTTGGTGAGCAAGGCACCCGCTCGCGCCGTAAACCTTGGGGATCGTGGGGACATTGCAGTTGGACAACGTGCCGACCTTATTCGAGTGAGCATGTTCGGGGACACGCCCGTGGTTCGCGAAGTCTATTGCGGCGGCAGGCGCGTCTCGTGATCGACGACCAACCACCGCCAGCGATCACTGCGGGACTGCTGGTTCTCGTCGTTGGCGCCAGCGGCGTCGGCAAAGATTCACTTTTGGCGATCGCAAGGAAACACTTGAGCGGCGATGGCGCCTACATCTTTCCCCGCCGGACGATCACCCGCGCGATGGACGCGACGGAAGATCATGAAGCGATCTCTGAGGCCGAGTTTGAAAGATTGTCATCAGAGGGGCATTTCGCGCTGAGTTGGAAGGCGCACGGACTTCACTATGGCGTGGCGTGCGGTATTGATGAGGCGACCAAGGCGGGCCGGACCGTCGTCTTCAATGTATCTCGCACGGTGATTGCAGAGGCACACCGCCGGTATCCGCGGGTGCTGGTTATCGAGATTTTGGCCGACAAGGTGGTCCGTGCCGCTCGCTTGGCTGGACGTGGTCGCGAGCCGGCCGAAGAGATCGCCGCGCGCCTATCGCATACGCCGGAGACAGACGGTCCGACGCTGGCGGACGTATTGATCGACAACAACGGCCGGTTGGAAGATGCAGCCGTCCGATTCATCGGAGCGCTTCGGTCGCAAACGTCTTGATCATCGGCCTCCGCAAATGATTGCGACCGCGACAATCGGCGTACCCATGGTGGGGCTGACATATCTCTGTCTCATACTCGTTGTCTCGGTGTCACAGACTCCCTTTAGCTACGTTGGCATCGCTTGGGGGAGATGTATGAGCATGCTGCATCAGGACGTCGCGCCGCGAAAACTTCGCAAGCTGCACACCTCTGTAGCGAGGAGCGCCGGCGAAGTGCGGGAAGCCCAACGGCTGCGGTGGCGCATCTTCGCTGAAGAAGGGGGTGCGCGCTTGGCGTCTGCGGAAGACGGTTTCGACGTCGATACGTTCGATCCCCATTGCATTCATATCCTCGTCCGGGACTTGGCGATCGATCAGGTCATCGGCACCTACCGCGTCTTGACGGGGGCTGCTTCGCTGCAAACGGGCGGTTTTTATTCAGCAACGGAATTCGATCTCGATCGATTGAGCCATCTGCGTCCACGCATCGCTGAACTCGGCCGCTCATGCGTTCATCCCGATTATCGCTCGGGCGCTGTCATCGCATTGCTGTGGAGTGCGATCGCCGAAGTCGTATCCGCCCATGGCTGCGATATTCTGATAGGCTGCGCAAGCGTCTCTATGAACGATGGCGGGCACACGGCCGCTGCCCTGCATGAGCGCATGTCGCGTGAACACTTGGCGCCGCCCGAATATCGGGTCACCCCGCGCACGCCGTTGAGATTCACTGGCCGAGATCCAACTCGCGCTCAAGCGACGCCGCCGCTGCTGAAAGGCTACGTCCGCGCCGGCGCCTGGGTTTGTGGCGCGCCGCACTGGGATGCCGATTTCAACACGGCCGATTTCATGATGATGCTCCAAATGAGCGCGCTCGTCGATCGTTATGCGCGCCATTATCTGCCGCCGGTTTGTAGGTGACGCCGATGTTCGTCACACTCGGCAGGAGTTTTCGATTGGCGCGCGCCGCGGTGCATGTCCTTGACGCCGTCGTGCGTGTCACGGTGCTGTTTCCCTGGTGTACCGCTTCGTCGCGTCGATGCCACATCGCCGCGTGGTCGCAGAAAGCCTTGCGCATTTTCGGCTTGCGCACGACGAACAGCGTTCGGCCTTTCAAGGGCTCCGGTGCGCGCCTGTTGGTCGCCAATCATGTTTCCTGGCTGGATGTCTTCGCCATCTGGTCTGCTACCGACGCGACGTTCGTTGCCAAAGGCGAAGTTGGTGGATGGCCGGTCATTGGCTCGCTCGCCCGTCGTTTGGGTGTGATCTTCATCGACCGCTCCCGCCGCCGCGACGCTATGACGGCGAGTCGCCAAGTGGCCAATCTGCTGGGACAAGGCCGTAACGTGTGCATTTTTCCGGAGGGAACGAGTACGAACGGCCGCGAATTCCAGTCATTCCATGCGGCTCTGTTCCAACCCGCCATTGACGCTGGCGTCGCCGTGCAGCCGATCGCCATCCGCTATTTGAGAGCCAACGGCGAACTGGCCACCGAAGCAGCATTCACCGGGGACATGTCACTGGTGCGTTCGATGTGGCGCCTTGCAGGCACCGACCGGATCACAGTCGATATCGCGTATCTGCCGCTGGTCCATACCGCCGGCCTTGATCGTCGCATCGCTGCTACGCTTGCACATGCCTTGATCGACCAGCGTCTTCGGGAGCCGGTCGCGGCATGGCCGCTACCTTCGATCGAACGCGCTGCCACTGACCACCTGCCACTGCAATCGAATCCTTGGAGTTGACGGTGACATGACTCAGTTCGAAATCGGATTTGGCGCCCTGGCTGCAGCAACGCTGCTCGCAGGCCATGTGACGTCGGCCGTACTTGCTTGGCCGCGCTCTCGTCGCGATACTGCAACTATCCGACCCGCCGCTCCCATCGACTTGACGATACTGCGCCCACTCTGCGGTCTCGAGACCTACAGCGAGGTCACGCTGCGTTCGACGTTCGAACTCGAAGCAAAAGGCGCCCGCATCCTGTTCTGCGTCGCCAATGCGAGCGACCCCGTCGTCCCTTTGGTCCGCCAAATCATTGCTGAGCACCCGACTGCCGACGCGCTATTGCTGATCGGCAACGAGCGGATTAGCGCAAATCCGAAACTCAACAATCTCGCCAAAGGATGGCAGCAGACAACGAGCGAGTGGGTCGTATTCGTGGACAGCAACGTGTTGCTGCCTTCCGATGCAATCGCAAAGCTGCTCGATTGCTGGGACGATCGGTGCGGCATGGTGTGCTCGCCGCCGATCGGCGGGAACTGCGCGAATCTGGCGGCCGAACTCGAGGCGGCGTTTCTCAATGGCTATCAGGCACGCTGGCAGCGCGCTGCGGCGCGTCTGGGGCTGGGATTCGCACAGGGCAAGGTAATGTTCTTTCGGCGCGACTTGCTGACGCGAGTGGGTGGCCTGCAATCGCTGGCCACGGAACCAGCCGAGGACGCCGCAGCGACCAAGGTCGTTCGTACGGCCGGATTGAGCGTCCGCCTCGTCGAGCGGCCTTTCATACAACCGCTCGGCGACAAGCGTCTGGTGGATGTCTGGAACCGGCAACTCCGCTGGGCTCAATTGCGCCGCGCGACATTTCCGGCCTTCTTCTACCTTGAATGCCTGACCAGTTCTATGCTGCCGTTGCTGCTGCTGTCGCTGGATCTGAGTGCGTTGCCCACCTTCGCGCTGCCTCTGTACTTGGCCGTTTGGTATGGCAGCGAGGCGGCCCTGACCGTGCGCTGCGGATGGGGTTACTCGCTGCGATGGCTGCTGTCGGCGCTGGCACGGGACATGCTGATCGTGCCGATCTGGTTAATGGCCATCTGGCGCAACAAGTTCGAATGGCAGGGACACGTGATGAGCGTCGACGATTTGGGCGTGGCTTCGTAGTGGCAGACCTTCCCCGCAGATGTGCGGGCGAATTGTCAGGTCCGAGCGAGTACGCCGTATTGCGCATATCCGCGATATAGCGGCGTGAATGCAATCTTGAAGCCGTGATCGTGCGCCACCGTGCGCATTGCACTTTGCAAGTCTTGACGGGGCTCGACGCCGAACTTGCCCAGCCAACCGTACAGCACCGATTTCGCCAGTACGGGCAAGCCCGCGCAGTCGCCGAAATCGACGACGTGGAGTTTACCGCCCGGCGCAAGTCGCTGCGCCATTTGTTCCAACACGGCGGGCCAATCTGCGATCATCGACAGTGTATAGGATGTGAAAATCCGATCGAACTTTTCGATGCCGAACATCGCCTGCGCGTCAAAATCCGTCGCGTCTCCGGTGGCCAACGAGATCGGGCGCTCAGGCGAACGCCGCTCGGCCGATGTCCGCGCACTCGCCAACATTTCGTTTGAGATATCGAAGCCAAAGAGCTGGCAAGTGGGATAACGGTGCGCCGCCTCGATGAGGTTGTAGGCTGTGCCGCAGCCCACCTCGAGAACAGTCCCGCCGGCTGGGGGCCGCAGATCCTCGAGCAGATGGCCGCGGCCTAATAAGTAATACCGACGCGTGACGTCGTAGATGCGCCGCTGATGACGGTACATACTGTCCATGCGTGACTGCGCATCGCCAAAGGCCACGCTCACGCGATTGCAGTCTTGAGTGTGTAAAGATGGAAGCCGCCGTAGATGGCCGAGCGATCGGTGGCGTGAAGGGCAGACGAGGTGTCGGCCTGATAGTCCCATCGTGCCAGCGTCTCAGTCGGAACCCGCCCCGGCAAGGGCGTATCCCTCGCCGCCGTGCGAAAGATGACGCGAGCGCGTGGGCGCGCAGTCCGCGTGATCTCCCGCCACAACAAGCCAAGATCCGCATCCGACATCCAGTCTTGAGCATCGAGCAGGACATATCTGTCGAGGCTCGCGGCCGGCTGTCGTATGAGGAATTCTATGAAATTGATCTGGTGGGCGCTGACGTTCTTTGCGCCTTCGCGGATGCGCGGAAACGACGCCGCTTCCAGATAGGGCGGCACCGGGGCCGTATCGTGGGCGGCATAGCCGCGATTGAAGGCTTGCCAAGCGAAGTAGTTCGAGCCGACCTCAAAATCGCAGGCAAGGCGCCGCAACCTTTCGTGGACGACGGTCGAGGGTCGATCATGACCCGCGCACAGTTCCTGGTATTGGGCCGGCGGAATGCCCAGCCCGAACAGCGACAGTGGGCTGTCGATGAGGCGTTTGAGGAGCGGCCGGTCGAACAGCGGCGAGAACTCGGCCTCGAAAATCGCACGTTGCTCGGCCAACGAACGCGCGGCAAGCAGCTTGCGCGGATTGCGGCCTTGCAGCCAGGCCAGACCGTGCGCGATCCCGATAAAGCGGCCAAGCAGGCCATAGCGATAGAAACCGCGCGAAAATCTCGTAATTCGACGACGGCCGAATTGATCTCGCCCTTCCCAGTAGCAGCGCGTAGCTCGGTCGAGGTGCGGGCTAAGCAGCATTTCATATGCAGTTGTGTTGGCGTCGTCATCCGCCTGCCGGAAGAAGCAAGCAAACGCTGCCTGATCCGGCAGATGACGCGCCGCCGCCAGTTTCAAGTTGAGTAGAGCGATATGCGTGGCGTTGAGATCGACGGCGAAGATGTGCGCCGGTTGCCGGGTGAGATAGCTCATCACGTTGCAGCCTCCCGAGGCGATCGTCACGATGCGGCTGTCCGCCCGGATGTCGAGCGCAGCGAGATCCACCACGGGATCTTCCCAGATCTGCGCATAAACCATCTTCTTGAATGCCGCAGTGAACAGCCGCTCGCGGATCCCGTCGAGGGACCATGGACGGTGGCGATGTACGGCACGGTCGAGCAGGTTTGCATCGAATCTTGGGGCAAGGTCTTCGGCCATAGTCATGTTTGAGGTCCTGAATTGACCGGCGCTAAGCTAGTTTGAAGCTGTGATCGGCCAGCGGTGGCTTTCCGAACGAGGGCGCGGCTTGATGCGCCAGCATCGACCGACCAGTTGATCACGTGCATGCGGCCGTCCATACCCTCGCCGACAGCGGTGCAACTCTCGACCCAATCCCCGCAGTTCAGATAGTGCGTCGTTCCGATGACACGGTCGGCGGCGTGATGAATGTGCCCGCAGATGATGCCGTGGACGCCCTGGCGGACAGCTTCAGCGGCGACCGCATCCTCGTAGGCGCCAATGAAACTGACGGCTTGTTTGACGCGATTCTTGAGGTAACTCGACAGCGACCAGTAGCCGAAGCCCAGGTAGCGCCGCGCCCAATTGAGCGGAGTGTTCGACCAGAGAGCAAGCTCGTATCCGCGATCGCCCAGAAACGCGAGCCACTTGGCCGTCCGCATCACGACATCGAATTCGTCGCCGTGCATGACAACGTATCGCTTGCCGGTGCAGGTCTGATGCACGGCTGTCAGCTGGATTTCGATGCCGCCGAAATGCATGCCGCAGAAATCCCGGATGGCTTCGTCGTGATTGCCAGGGATAAAAACGATGCGCGACCCTTTGCGCACGCACCGCAACAGTTTCTGCAACACGTCGTTGTGCGATTGCGGCCAGTAGGCACCCCGGCGCACTCGCCAAAAATCGATGATGTCGCCGACGAGATAGATGGTTTCAGCATCGTGATGGCGGAGAAAATCTAGCAGCGCGTCGGCCTGCGAGGTGCGTGTGCCGAGATGAACGTCAGAAATGAACAGCGCGCGATAGCGTTGCGTCGTTTTCGGTAAGGACGGATCGATGCGTTCGTGTCGGGTCATACCGCGACACCTGCACAGAGTCCTGTTTCACAGATGTGACAGCCTGAAAGCGACCTGTCGACAAACTGATTTCAAGGCTCCGAAGCGAGCCGGTCGCATGCTGTCTGTATGACCTTTTGTGACGACGGCAGTCGGTCGCGTAATGGATAATACTGATCTGCCAGCGCCCGGAGGACAAACTTTCTGCGATCGGGAGGCATGAAGCCTTGCCCTTCCGCCATTGCCAACGCGAGGCATACTCCAACGGCTGCGCTTCGTTGCTGCCTGTCGACGGTCTCGGGTGCAGAGGCAAGCGCGCCAGCGGCAAACGACAACACGCAAAGCAAGCCCATCAACGGGACCATCATCTGCGGTGACGTCCTGTCGGCCGTTGGCGTCATGTGGTCGGACGTAGTGTTGCTCATCGAGAGATTCGCGTGCCGGTGGGTATCAAATTAGCGGACTGACCAAACTCTGGATGCGTGCGAACAGTGTGGAGAGGGGCATGGTCTTGTAGACGTAATCGGTGACGCCGAGTTCGAAGGCGTAGTCCTTGTCGTTGCGATCTGTGCGACAAGTGAACATTACGACGGGAACGCGTGCGGTCGAAGTTTGGAGGCGCATTTGGCGCAACACCTCTGAGCCATTCAAACCGGGCAGGTTCCAGTCAAGGATCACAAGATCCGGGCAGGGGGCATGAGCAAAACGATGCCGAGCCTCAGTGCCGCAGGAGATGCATTCGACGGCGAAGCCGTGGAACTCTAAATTGTACTTGAGCAAGCCGGCGAAAGTTGCGTCATCTTCGACCAATGTGATTCGACGTGTCATCGCTGTTGCTTCAATTCCACGAGTTCGCCCGGTCGCGAAGCGCATCAAGCGCAGCGATTTCGCTGGTCCCTCAGCGTAGTTGAATGCGGTGACAGCGCCGTGACACGCAGGCGCAGTTGAATAGCGGTGGCGTGATTGGAATTCTTGGGGAAGACGCAGGCAGATATTGGTCGACTGCTTAAGGTTTGCGGGAGGCAGTGTCGCGCGATGCGGCATCAATGGACACTTGTTGCGACGGGCGTTCGGTTAACTCATTAAATTAACGTGATTATTTTGGAAGAGTCGTCATCGTATAATCCGTAGATCCCTTGCACGGAAACCGCCGCTGGCGTTCACTGGCGCGTTCCGGCGAGACGCGCGCTCACATCGTGTCAGCGGAACATGTCCTCCATCTCGCGGCGCACCTTCACCGCGAGATCGTTCGGATCGTGGGCGACATCAGCCCACTTCAAGCGCTCGCCGGTGCCGATGTCGCGCTTGAGCGTCACGTTGTGGGCGAGGCCGAGCGGCAGCAACCCTTCCTTCAGCGAAGTCGCGGCGGGCGTTTGTTTGCCCCAAACGCAGAATCCACCTTCGCCGTCGAGTATCTCGCCGGCCTTGAGCGGTCGCTTCGCGGTTGCCACCACATCCGAGTTGAAGCAGATCGGCGCGCCTGTCGCCTCCTTGCGCAGCGCCACCGAAGCGACGGAGACGCCGAGTTCCAGGCCGATCATATGGATCGGGCGGTAGAGACAGGCATATTTGCCGCTGCTGTCGGGCAACATACTATACTCGCGGAAGCACTCTTCACCATAAGCGCTAGCCGCCTCGATGACCACATAGGTGCCCATTACCAGACTGTTCGGCACGTCGGTACCGTCGCGATAGACCGACGATGTCACCTCTGTGACGCCGGCTTTCTCCAACACGCCGCCGACCGCCTTCGGCTTGCAAATCTCGGCATGTTCGAAGCGCGTCGCCGGCGGAAACGACAACCCATCGGTTTGCGAATGCAATCCCGTCGCATTGCACACGGCCGTCATCTCGATGCCCGACTTGGTGCCGTCGATGAACGAGTTGAACATCTTGGGATTGATCGACTGGCGGTCCCGGATCTTGATGTATTGATCGAGGATGTCCCACACCGTGTCCGGCGTCGACTGGTGGTAGGTCGGAAGATAGCGCGTGCCCTTGCCGGCGGCCACCACTGTGAAACCGGCCGTGCGCGCCCAGTCGACGTGTTCGGCGATCAGCGCGGGTTGATCACCCCACGCGAGCGAGTAGACGACTCCGGCGGCTTTTGCCTTAACTGCCAGCAGCGGTCCCGCGCAGGCGTCCGCCTCCACGTTGACCATCACGATGTGCTTGCCGTTTTCGATCGACTTGAGCGCAAAGCGAATGCCTGCCCCAGGATCTCCCGTCGCCTCGATGATCACCTCAATGCCCGGATGAGTGATGAGGCTGTCGGCATTGTCGGTGACCATCGTCGTACCCGCCTTTAATGCAGCGTCGACTGATTTGGCGGCGTACTGCTCCTCGGGCCAGCAGCCGAGCTTCAACTGTGAGCGCGCCCGCACCGTATTGAGATCGGCGACGCCGACCACGTGCATGCCTGCGGTTTTGCGCGCCTGCGACAAGAACATGGTGCCGAACTTGCCAGCTCCGATAATACCCACGGTGACGGGGCGTCCCGCGGCATTGCGCTCGAGCAGCATGCGATGCAAATTCATTGCAGAATACCTTGTGTTGACTGGCGCTCAGGGCGTCCGCGCTGAACCGGCAACTCGGACACGTTTGCCGGTCACCCCCCGACTGCGCTTCCTTTGACGCTATCGGCGATTTCGCGCGCCGCGCAGCTGTTCTTCAGCACCGGATTGTCTACGACCGGCGCGCGGTCGCCGCACCATTCCGGACGTCCGATCAACAGCGACAGGATCTCGTAACTCGTCCGCGACAGTTGGAACCCGAGCACCAGTCCATACCGTTCTGGATCGAGCGACAGGCGTACCGTCTTTGCCTCGGGTGAGTTGACTTTAACCGCGTCGGCCCGCGCGATCGCGCTTCCGGCGAGATTCTGACGCACGCCAAGCAACGCAGCTACGGGTGACCAGGTGTCGGTGAAGGCTGTGCCCGGACTGTCGGTCGGGGTCACCTCTTTCGTGTCGTACGTCAGGATGATCAGCTTTGGCACCACTGCCTTGCTCGCGCCCACCGCCTCACGCGCCGCCACCAACATCTCGAGTGCGGTCGTAACCCCCGATGAATCGGCGTATCCGCCATCGCCATAGCTATGCCAGTGCGTGTCGATCGTTTGCTGCTTTGTCACGCGAACCTGGAGTGACAACGGCGGCAGGATGCCGGGGAAGCGTGCACTCGCCACCGCCGCATCGGCGACGCTTGGCACAAACGCCCTGCCATTTTGGAGCGGCGCCAGCGTTTCGTAGACGTCGCCAAACGACCAGAGCGTCCGGTCACCGATCTTCTTCAGCGCGAACGGCGCGAACGCAACGCGATGCCCGTTGCTCATCCAGGTGGTGTTCAACACCAGCGCCGGGCGACCGTTGGTGGGGTTCCACGCATCTTCGAAGCGCTCCCCGAGCGCCGGGCAATCGGCCAGCAGGCTTTCAGTAAACGCGTCGGCCCGATCGCGTGGCCAGAAAAACAGTGACGGGATTTTCTTGACCGTGTCCGGCAGCACGTTGCCGACGATCGTTGCCAGATGCGGTTGCAGCAACAGTGCCGGAATCTGCGCTTCTATTCTGCGTTTTCCGCTGTTGCTTGCACCTGGCTTGCAGCCCTCAGACCTCGCCAGCGCGTCGAACATCGCCGAACCGATCGCGCCGCCCGACACGCCACTGATCGCAAAAATCGAGTGGGCGAACCTTTTTTCGTAATCTTGCAGACGTCCCAGAAACAGCGAAGACGCCATTGCCGCATACATGCCGCCCCCTTGCGCCGAAACGATCAACATCGGCTGTGCCGCTCGACTGGCGCTGCCGGCAAGGGCATCGAGACTGGCCGGACATGCCGCCGCGTTTGGCACGCCGCCGCGATTGAGCGCCCAGGCCCTGACCGCACAATCGAATGGCAATGGAGCTTTCGCGGACGGCGGATCCACCGTGGCGGTCTGCGTAAACTTCTGCCGCACGCTTGCGATGACCGCGCTGACCTGCGCCGCCAGCGGTGTCATCAACAACACGATTGCGAACACGAAGTAATTCGACATGCCCATTTCACGGCACACCCAGCCGAACACCAATGCGAGTGCAAACAAGCCGGTTGCCGTCACCAGCGTAGCCGCCAGCGTGCCCATCGCGCGGTAGGGGTCGATGTTGAGGGTATCGGTCGCCGCAGCAGCCACGCCGAGCCACAACAAGATGGCGATTGTCGCCAGAGACAACAGCACACGTACCGTCGAAATCAGCCAAGTCCGGCGGCCACTGTCCAGACGGATGAGAATGGCATAAGAGAGCGCCGCGCAGACGATCAACACGCCAAACGCAAACAGCGATCGGTACTGGATCACATCGATCAGCGCGAGAACACTGTTGCGCTGGTCGCGTAGTTCGGCGACGTCGTCCATTCCGGGAAGCGTGCTGAGCAGAACGCGCGATCGTTCAAGGTTTCCCCACATCAGGTACAGTGACATCGTATAGGCCAGCCATGGCGCGAGCGTTATGCCAGCCAAACCCACTTGTGCGACGAACCGAGCCGTCGAACTATTGTTCTCGCCATCGCGTCCCAGATACGGCAGAAACAGCCGATAGTTGAAAAACAGCACAGCACTCAGGACAAACGCTGCCGCCGCCGCGAATGCCTGCTGCGCGTAGGGCATCGGATCGCCCTCCAGCAACTGGCGGAAAAGCTCTTGGCCCTGCGCGTTGTCGCCCACCAGATAGACCAGCAATGCCGCCCCGATCAGCAGGCCGCCATGTACTGTGCGCCCAACCAACTCGATACGGTTGCGCACGCGCAGGCGCCACTGACGTCCAAGTTCTTCAATGTCGTCGCGCGTGATCATCGGATCCTCGAAATTATCACTCAGTCCCTTGCTTCGAAATCTTCACTTTGGTCCAGATAGTTGTACGCCGCTTCGACGTCGCGCTGCTTATAGGCGCTGACGTGGACGGTCTTGAGGTAGGATTTGCGCTTTTTCTCGTCGAAAAAAGCAAGCACGCCCTCGACGATTTTCGGAAACGCTTCTTCGGTTGTGAGGCCCGCATCGCCCGTCCCGATCATCGGCAGCAGTGCGGACGCGCATTTCGCGGTGATGTAACTGTTGCTTCGGTCCTCGACGGCAAGTAGCGCCTTCTTGGTGACACTGGCGATTTGATGAAGATCGGCTCGCGGCCGCTGCCCCGTGTGTCCCTGCACTGCCGCCACGTGAAACAGCCGTTTGACGTTCTTCTTTTTCAGATCGCCCGGTGTCGTGTCGTGCACCGTCCCGATGATCGAACCGAAGCGTCCGCGCATCTTTTTCTTGAGGGCGTCGCCGATCGTATCGTCGATCACTCTCTCTTTGGCGTCCTTGACCGCCCCTTCGTAGCGAATGAGCGACGACACCGATTTTCCGACGAAGCGATCCATTTCCATGTCGGTATTTTCAGAATTGACCCACCCATCCACATCGTCGATCCGCCGCATGTCGCCGGTCCGGATGACGATGCTGAATTCAGGTTGGCGCTTCAGGACATACCGTTTGCGGCCTAAAGGTGCGACTTGCGTTGCAGCGTCCGGCCGGTCGTTGAGCGTTTCTCGCACCAACATCGACGCGATCAGCACTTTCGAATCGACGACCATGTCTGGCCGGGTGAAATTATCGAAAAAATCACTGACTTTGATATGGCGCACCAGGATACTTTCGCCTTCGCGCTTGTTTCCGGCGATTTCCTTGTCACGCTTCGGATCGTGGTCTTCCGAGTTCACCTCCGCGTAATAGAGATAGATGCGTTCGGACGTCCCGCCCGGCGACACGAAGAACTGCGAGATCAGCCTGAGCCGGTTCGGTTTCACGCGATACCCGGTCTCTTCATACGTTTCGCGAATCGCGCAGTCTTCGTACGACTCGCCCGGCTTCGGCATGCCCGCGATCGTTTCGTCGAGTTGGCCATCGTTGCGCTGTCCGTCGTCACGCAATTCATAACCGTGACCATTGGCTTGCAGTCGAAGCGTCGGCGCCCGAAATTGCCGGACCAATACCACTTCCTGCGTATCGCGTTTATAGAGGATGACTGAAACCGAATTGCCGCGTTCGAACACGATCCAAGGAAACGGATGCATGGTGCCGCGATAGGTTTCATGCGCGGTCGTATATGTAAGCAGCCGGAACGGTCCGGCTTTGAATTCTTCCTTGACGCTGCGGAGTTCGACCTTCATCGGCCGTATCGGATCGCTTGTCATCGCCTGCTTTCCCTTGCACTGACTACGTCAAATCGACCAGAGGATCGGGCCTGAACCCGAACGCGCGTTCAAACCGCGCACTGTAGGTCGGCCATGCCTGTGGATTGATCAGCCGTTCCGGTTGGCGTCCGTCGAGTGCCGCCAGCAATTGTTCAGCGGCGATTTTGCCCATATTGCGGCGCGCTTCGTGCGTCACCCCCGCCGTGTGCGGACTGACGATGACGTTGTCGAACGCCATCAGCGGATGGTCCGCCACAGGCGGTTCCTGTGCCCAGACGTCGAGCCCTGCTCCCGCGATCCGCTTCGACGCCAACGCGTCCGCCAGCGCCGCCTCGTCATGGATGAAGCCGCGCGCCGCCGTGATGAAAATAGCCGTCGGCTGCATCAGCGCGAAGTCTTTGGCGCCGATCATGCCGCGCGTTTGATCATTCAAGGGACAGTTGATCGAAACGAAGTCTGCCTGCCGCAGCAAAGCTTCAAGTTCAACTTTCCGGGCGCCACGTGCCGCCATGCGCTCAGCATCGAGATAGGGATCGGTCGCGATCACCCGCAAGCCCAGGGCGGTCGCCAGTTTAGCGACTTGTCCACCCGTGTGCCCGAGCCCCACGATTCCGATCGTGCGGCCCATCGCTTCGCGGCCCATGAAGTTATTGCGATCTCCAACCGTGCCGCGCCGCAGCGCACGATCTGCCTCGACCGTGCGTTTCGACAGCACCAGCAACATGCCGATCACGTGTTCGGCGACCGAGCGAGCGTTTCCGCCAGCTTGATTGACCACGATGACACCCGCTTCGGTACACGCGTCGACATTGATCGGATCGTAACCCGCGCCGTTGCTCGAGGCGATCAGCAGGTTGGGACATCGCGACAACAGCGCTGGCCCCACATGAAAGCGCACCGGCAACTCATCGCGCGATGCCCCGACTTGATACGCATGCGCACCAGACAGCACGGCTGCTGCCGTCTCGTCCGTGCTCTCATTCTCGAGCTTGGTGAGCGAGACGTCTCCTCGCGCTGCTAAGACGTCGACAAAAATGGTGTCAGCCAGATATTTGACGTAGAAAACGCGTTTGCTGTTGTGGTTCACTTTGCCCGTCCATCTGCAGACTATCAGGGCACATATGACACCGTGACCGATCGCACAGCAACGAATTTTGCTGCCGTCGCGTCTGTCGACGACATCAGCTTTACGGCGCGCGGGCACCTGTAAAAGCAATCCGCCACACGGTGCCGTTGCCGTCTTCACTGACGAGCAATGCACCGTCGGCTGCAGTTGTCACACCGACCGGGCGACCCCACACCTCGCGGTCGTTCAAAACCAGCCCCGTCATGAAATCTTCGTACTCACCCGTCGGAATGCCATCGCGGAGAATGATGCGGACGACCTTGTAGCCGGTGCGCGACCCACGATTCCACGAGCCGTGCTCGGCGGCAAACGCGTGGCCGTGATAGTCCGGCGGAAAAGCCGTGCCTTCGTAAAACGTCATCTGAAGCGACGCCGAGTGCGGCTGCAGCAGCACATCGGGGACGATCGCCTTTCCTTTGAGATCTGGGCGTTTGCCCTTCAAGGTCGGGTCTTCATTGTCGCCCGTGTAATACCACGGCCAGCCATAGAACCCGCCCTCACGCACCCGCGTCACATAATCGGGAACCAGGTTGTCTCCGAGGCCGTCACGTTCGTTGGTCGAACACCACAGCTCGCCCGTCGCCGGCTGCATGCCGAGCCCGACGCAGTTGCGTAGGCCGGTCGCAAAAATGCGTTGATCGCTGCCATCTGGCGCGAACGACAACACGTTCGCTCGCAGCGTTTCATTGCCCCACGCGGCTCCTGCTATGCCTTGCCGCGTGTCCCACTCTGTCGCCGCAGCACTCGATTTCGACCCCATCCCCTCGCCCGCGTTCGACTCCGAGCCGACCGACACCAGCATGCGCGAACCATCGCGCGAGAAGACGAGGTCGCGCGTGACGTGTCCGCCCGACGGCAACTGTGCCACCACGGTTTGCGGCGCGCCGCGACTTTTGAGATCACCGTTCTGATAGGGAAAGCGAACGATGGAGTCGGTATTCGCCACATACACCCACTCCGGATTTGGCCCTGGCGGGTAGAAGGCGATGCCGAACGGGAACGAAACCTTGTCGGTGAAGATCTCGACCACGTCGGCCTTCGTTCGGCCTGCAGCGCCACGCAGCACGCGGATGCTATTGCCCTGCATTTCCGCCACGAACACATCGCCGTTTGGCGCCGTCCGCAAAAGGCGAGGCGCTGTGAGACCTGACGCGTACACCGACACTTCGAAGCCGGCCGGCACGCGCGGCAACGTATTGGGCGGCGGCGCAACCACGCGTGCGGAGCGACTGGCAGAGCGTGTCTCGTAGGGCTTGGGCAGATCTTGCACGGTAATGTGGCGTCTGATGCCCGGCGCATCCGTTCGCCAATCGCCGAATGCATCCGCCCCCTTCAAGACGGGCCGCTCCTGCGCCACAGCGATGGGCATGGCCGCCAACAGGCACAAAAGGCAAGCTATGGACCGCAAGACCATGAGCCGCTCCAAAAAGACAGCTTCGATTACACCGCAGAAGTCGTAACGAGAGGTCGATGCCTCTGGTTCCGTGTAAAGAGTTCCTTACCGATTTTGCCCTGCTAACAGTTTGCGGCTGATGACCACGCGCATGATTTCGTTGGTGCCTTCCAGAATCTGATGCACGCGCAGATCGCGCACCAGTTTCTCCATGCCGTAATCCTTGAGATACCCGTAACCGCCGTGGATCTGCAGCGCTTCGTTGACGATGTCGAACCCCGCATCAGTGGCAAATCTCTTGCCCATGGCAGAGTACATCGACGCCTGCGGGTCGCCCCGGTCGAGTGCGTCGGCGGCGCGATAAATCATCATCCGTCCCGCTTCCAGGCTCGTCGCCATATCGGCCAGCTTGAACTGCAGCACCTGCAAGTCGGCCAGCGGTTTGCCGAACGCCTTGCGCTCGAACATGTACGCGCGGGCCTTGTCGATCGCGTACGCTGCAGGACCCAGGCTGCACGCGCCGATGTTGACGCGCCCACCATCGAGCCCGCTCATCGCAAACCGGAATCCGCGCCCCTCGACGCCCCCGACGAGCGCGCCCATCGGCACCCGCACGTTGTCCATGATCACTTGTCGCGTCGGCTGCGCATTCCAGCCCATTTTCTTCTCATTCGCCCCAAAGCTCAGCCCCGGCGTGTCCTTCATGACGGCGAATGCCGAAATGCCATCGGCGCCGTCGCTACCTGTCCGCGCAAAGATGAAGTAGAAGTCCGTGGCCCCGGCGCCGGAAATGAACTGTTTGCTGCCGTTCAACACATAGCCGTCGCCGTCGCGCTTCGCCGTCGTTTTGAGCGCCACCGCATCCGATCCCGCCCCCGGTTCCGTCAGGCAATACGACGCGAGCCAATCCATCGACGCGAGTTTTGGCAGCCACCCGCCTACCTGCTCCGGCGTGCCATACTTGCCCACCATCCAGGCCACCATGTTGTGGATGGAGATATAGGCCGATATGGCCGGGCATCCGTACGCCAGCGCCTCCATGATCAGCGCACCGTCGAGCCGCGACAGCCCCGAGCCACCACTTTCGGCTGGCACATATATGGCAGCCATGCCGAGTGCCGCTGTCTCGCGGATGACGTTGATCGGAAAGTGACCTTTCTCGTCCCACTCGCCGGCATGCGGCGCGAGCCGCTCCTTCGCGAACGCCAACGCGGTTTCCTGAATGGCCGTTTGTTCTTCTGTGAGCGCGAAGTGCATGGGCGGTCGTCGTCTCCCGTTGGAGTGTCATCCTTTGATAGCGCGGCAGCCCCTGCACTGTCGACGGTGACGCTGGGCGTCGCGAATGCTCATTGCCCTGATGCTGCGAGGCCCGGCGTCTCACTTGCCCCCAACGACCGCCATCGCTATAGGTGCGCCCACGTCCTCACCACCGACCTTTGGAGCGCCTGCAATGGCTATCGAACATACCTTTTCTATTCTCAAGCCGGATGCGACGCGCCGCAACATGACGGGCTCGATCAACGCCGTCATCGAGAAGGCTGGGCTGAACATCATCGCGCAAAAGCGCGTGCGCTGGACACGCGCTCAAGCCGAAAAATTCTACGAAGAGCACAAGGCCCGCCCCTTCTTCGGCGAACTTGTCACCTTCATGACGTCCGGCCCGATCGTGCTACAAGTTCTCGCAGGTGAAAACGCGATCGCCAAGTATCGCGAAGTCATGGGCGCAACCGATCCCAAGGAAGCCGCCGAGGGCACCATCCGTAAGCTGTTCGCAGTCTCCAAGGGCGAGAATTCAAGCCACGGTTCTGACAGCCCGGCAGCTGCCGAGCGCGAGATCGCGCTCAACTTCCGTCTCGACGAAATCGTCGGCTGAGCCGAAGCAGCAGCTTGTTTTCTGGTCTTCCCGCAAAACACTGCGGGAAGACATCTTTCAGCTCACGTCGGCGGCAAGGCGAGCGTATCGGTATGCCCGACTTCGGAGCCGTGGCGAGGCTGTGCCGACCACGCGTCGATCTGCGCCGAACTGAGTTTGCCGGTTTCGCGTACAGCGCCTGCAAAGCCCGGCACCAACGCGTTGACGAGCGCTGCGTCCGAGCGGGTCAACAACCACGGACTATCGCCCTCTTTGACTTCATAGCCAGCTGCGCGGAATGCATCGGCCAGCGCCTGCGGCGCCTTTGGCCCCGCCGATAGGCCAAAGCCCTTGTCGGTCATTTGATGCGCGTGAAACGCGTCGTTCATCGCCTGATCGAGGTCGTGACGCGGGGTCCATCGCTGCACACCATTATACGTCAGCACCGTGTAAAAAACCGCGCCGCGCGCGGCCACCGCTTTTGCGAAGCGTGCGATGAAGTCTTCTGAGCACAAGTCGAACAACGCTGATGCGGTGACCAGATCGCACACCTGCCCGAGTGCCGCCTCGAGATCGGTGACGAGATTGGCCTGGCGAAACTGGACGGACAAAGTCTTACCGGACTTACCCAGCACCAATCCTCCACCCTCCACAGCCGACGTATCGGCCCACGTCGCCAGTGTCTCACGTGCAGCCGTCAGCAGGTCCGCATCGTAGTCGACGAGTGTCCAATGCTGCATGCGCCCGAGCGCTGCGTACGTGGCGCGGATGTTCGAGCCAGTACCGCAACCGAGATCGACCACGCGCACGTTCTGCTTGGATTGCAGCCGCTCGGCCAACGCCATCGCCAAGAACCCATCGCGCGCGCGATGGTCGGCAGGCTCTCGCAACGCCAGCCATTCCGCAGAAAATCCACTCATCGTTCCAGTCCTCGCCCAACGGCTTTCAAGACAGCGGCGATCCGCTTGGCGGCGTCATCCCACGTTGGCAACATCAACCCGGCCGCCCACGACGCATCAGCCATTCCCGCCCGCAACGTCACGTCGTCGAGCAATCGCGAAACGGCGTTGGCGAACGCGACAGCGTCGCCCGGTGGAACCTTCAACGCAGCCGCGTTCGGTGCGGTTTCGGCCGCGGCGCCACCTGTGGTGCACACGATCGGCAATCCGCGCGCCATCGCTTCACCCAGCACCATTCCGTAGCCCTCGAACAGCGACGGCATCACGAAGATATCTGCCGCTGCATACAACTCGTCCAATTCCGCTTCGGTTCTGGCACCCAGCATCTGAATGCGGGAACCGAGATTGGCGGCCTCGATTTGCGCATTCAGCACGGCGAGCAATTCCGGATCGCGCGCAGGTCCCGCGATCGACAGCGACCACGGTTTGTCGACGATCCCTTCCAGCGCACGGATCAACACGTCGTAGCCCTTGCGCGGCACGATGGCACCAACCGCCAGCAGATGCGGTGGCCCGCCCGTGCCCTTCGCGCGCATGGCCCGGTCGGTTCCAGGTTCCGCCACCATGATGCGGTCATCTGGAACACCGAAGTCCTCGCGCAGAATCCGCGCCGTCATGGGGCTTGTGACGATGATGTGCCGGGCCCGCGCCAGTGCATTGTGCTCGCTCAGTCGAAGCTGCGCACGTTTGCTCTCGTCAAGCCCGGCCTCGAGCGCGAGCGGATGGTGGCATAGCGCCACAATGGGCTGGCGAATTCGATTGATGAGATCAAAACCCATCGCTCCGTATGCCAATCCATCGATCAACAACACCTGATCCGCGTCGAGGTCCGCGAGGATGGCCTCTGTCGTCGTCAAGTCGTCTGCCGTCGGAAATGGAAACGTGTCCGGCAGGACCACATGCGCGACGTCGACGCCGTATGTCGGCAGTCTTGCGAGAACGCGACGGTCGTAGCCATATCCCCCGGTCGGCAGTGACAGGTCGCCTGGAATGACAAAAGCCGCACGCGTCGACGTCGGCGAGGAATGAGCCATGAGGCGAGGCTCCTGCGTCACGCGCCGACCGGGCCTTCGAACCATGCTCGCGCCAGATCCGTTTCGTGCAACGTGACGCGTATCTTTGACAGTCCCTTGCCATCCGCACCGAGCGCGCCACCCTTGGCCGCAACCACCATCGCATCGAAAATGTGCCGGCACAGGAACTCGGTCGTCGTGAGTTTGCCTTTGAATTCAGGCAAAACGTCGAGATTTTTGTATTTCAATGCTTTGAGGGTCTCGCCCAGCACGTCGAGCGCCGCGCCGATGTCGACGACCACGTTCTGCTGGGTCAGCTGTTCGCGAAAAAAGGCTACGTCGACCACGAACGTGGCGCCGTGCATGCCCTGCGCCGGACCAAAAAACGGGTCAGGGAGCGAATGGCCGATCATGATCCGATCGCGAACTTCAACGGCGAACATGGCAGTCTCCAAAAATCGGGGTGCGATAGGGATCGCGAACAGCGGTGACGCGAACGCGACGCGTGTTGACGGTGTTTTATTTCGGGAACACCGCGAGCACAATCGGCAATCCCCAGGGGCGTTGCCCAAACAATTTGCTGAGTGCGCGGAGTTGTCCGACATCGCTCGAAGTTTCTGAGTTCGAGCAGACACTTCGGCTGAAGGTTCCGACACTGACGGCTTGGCACGCCGGCGGTCCTCCATCGAGATTGAGCGCTCGCGTCAACCCCAGTCCAGCGCCCGCAAGGAACGTGGCAAAGCGGTCGAGCGAGAAATACGCGGACCGGGTGGTGCCCACGATGATCCGGCCTGCACGGTCCTGTCCGATGAAGCTTCGATTGGCCACCAGCAGCGGGTTTGAATTGGACGCGCGGCTACGCCCGTCCGCGCCGATCAGCATAGGGAAGCTGACCATGGCTTCGGTGGCGCCTCGAAAGGCCGTTTGCCAACGTGTACGCGAGAGATCCTGCACGGAAGGTCCGTTGGCCGAGACCACGAAGGCACCGTGCTTGGTGCCATATGCCTTTGGACCCAGCGATTGTCCACGCGACACGATCGGCGTGGCAGGCTTGCCGACGCGGTCGAAATAGCTCCCGTTGACGATCATGGCAGCGCCGGTAAGTTTCATCCAATCGGCCAGTTCGCGCGCCCCGTCAGGCGCTGCATGAACTTCAAACCGGAACTTCTTCGGATCGATGCGTGTCAGATGCACGCGTTCGACTTCCTGCGCACCGTCGAGAACAGGCAGGTCGGCCACCTCGAATCCGGGCGCGGCAGTGTGCCATGCGAAGGCACCGCCGACGACCTGTCGCTCGGTCTCTTGCGCCCCAGCTTTGCTTCCCGGCACGAACGGCAGGCCGAAGCACAATGACGACATCAATAGGCACGCGCCAGCCATCGCCAAGCGCGCGCGGCCCCATACTTGTCCGCCGATCTCGCGCCGCATCGCGTTGTATCCCTGTCGTCACCAACCCGCCTCGAGATACTCCTCCGCGATCACGCGTATTCGATCACCGGAGCAATTCCGCTTGCGCCGGGACCGAGAACATCTGCGATACGGCTAGCTGCCTCGGCGAACGGAATCGCCTCGGTCACCAAAGCATCCAAGCGCGCGTCCTCCAGCAGTTTCAAGGCAGCTTCAAGGCGTCGCGCGTAGTCCCACCGGATACGCCGGCCGGCGGAAACTCTGCCGACCTGCGACGATACGAGCTTCAATCGCCGGCTATGGAACGCGCCGCCGAGTTGCACCGCGGCAGGCTCGCTGCCGAACCAACTCATCTCGACGACGGTCGCTTCGTCGCCCGCCAGCCTGATCGCCGTGTTCAGTCCTGCGGCGGATGCCGATGTGTGAAATACCACATCGCAATCATGGGGCGCATCTGCAGGCGACGCATAATTCGCACCGAGATGCATCGCGAGGGTTGCACGAGACGCATCCACGTCGATGAGCGTGACGATCGCGCCCGGTAGCCGCGCCGCTAGATGCGCCACCAGCAGGCCGACGATTCCCCCGCCGACCACCGCGATCCGGTCAGCCGGCCCGGCGCCTGAATCCCACAGGGCGTTGAGCGCCGTTTCCATGTTCGCGGCCAGCGTCGCCCTGCGCGGCGGGATCGCATTGGCCACGACGGTCAGTCGATCGACCGCCACATTGAAATGATCCTGATGCGGATGCAGGCAGAACACGGTTTTCCCGCGCAACGTCTCTGGCCCCGCCGCGACGATGCCGACGGCGCAATAGCCATATTTGACCGGGAACGGAAAATTTCCCTCCTGCAGGGGCGCGCGCATGCGTTGCCATTCGCTCTCGCCGACCTTGCCCGCCAGTACCAGACGTTCGGTGCCGCGGCTGATACCCGAGAACAGCGTGCGCACTTGCGCAAATCCCGGCGTCGGCGCGTCGACCGGCGCTGCCCGCAACTCAGCCTTGCCCGGCGCCACGTACCAGAGAGCCTTGGCCACTTGCTTGCGTCCCGTGGAGCGACGTTCGGTCATTGCGGTTTCCGGAGTTTGAGAGGCGACCTACCACACGATTTCGACACCGAACGCCGCCAGCGCTTTGTCGGCGGTGACGATGGGCATGCGCTCGAGCAGCGACTGCGCGGCGATGATTCTGTCAAAAGGATCGCGGCGATCACCGGGTAGCAATCCGCTGAGGCGGCCATGTTCCAATGAAATGGGTAACGAAAGGAAACCCTGCTCGCTCAGCGTCGCCGCAAGCGTATGCGCCAGAAGCACCGCTTCGGGTAATTTACCGATGCGGACCTTCGTTGCCAGTTCGACCGCCGAGGCTGAGCTGACATAAATTTCAGCGTTTTTTCTTTCCATCGCGGCGCGCGCTTTTCGCGATAGGCGCGGATCGCCGTTCATCCACCACAGCAGCGCGTGCGTGTCCAAGAGGATTGCCATCGTAGCCTTCGCCTTCCCAGGCCTTGAGTTCTTCTTCCGGCAGGGGGTCGAAGAAGCTGTCGGGCACTTCGAACTGCCCCTTGTAGGCCCCGAACTTCCGACCGGATGCATGCGCCTTGATCGGCTGCAGGCGCGCGACAGGTGTATTGCCGTTGAGAATGACGATATCCTCCCCTGCCTGCGCCCGCGCGATCAGCTTGGACAGGTTGGTTTTCGCGGCATGTATCTTGACTTCGGCCATTGGGCGAAGATAGCTAAGACGGTTAGCTAAGTCAATATTCTACGTCGTCCGACAGCGCAGTCGTATCCATCTGATGCGGTCGCACGATGGTCCCTACATCGCCCCATCCGCCTTGATCCGACCGCCTTCGATGCGGGCGCTGGCTTTTTCGAGTTCGAGGCTGCGGGCAAGCTCTTCGCGGGCTTTTTCTGCCTGGCGCTGACGGTTCCAGAGCGATGCGTAGAGGCCATCTTTTTCCATGAGTTCGGCGTGCGTTCCGCTTTCGACGAGGGCGCCCTTTTCTAGCACGAGAATGCGGTCGGCATGCACGATTGTGGAGAGCCTGTGGGCGATGACCAGCGTCGTACGATCCTTCGAGACGCGGTCGAGAGCGTCTTGGATCTCTTTTTCCGTATGGCTGTCGAGGGCGCTGGTGGCCTCGTCCAGCATCAACAGCGGCGGGCTTTTCAAGATCGTTCGCGCGATCGCCACGCGCTGCTTTTCACCACCCGACAATTTCAAACCGCGTTCGCCCACCATGGTTTGGTAGCCATCCGGCAGTGTCGCGATGAAGCTGTCGATCTGTGCGAGTTGGGCAGCAGCCTTGACCTCATCGTCAGACGCGTCGGGCCGGCCGTAGCGGATGTTGTAGAGGATCGTATCGTTGAACAGCACCGTGTCCTGCGGCACGACGCCGAAGGCATGCCGCAGCGATTGTTGCGTCACGTCGCGGATATCCTGGCCGTCTATCGTGACGCGTCCACCGGCAACGTCGTAAAAACGTAGCAGAATGCGGCTGATCGTGGATTTTCCGGCGCCGGAAGGTCCAACGATCGCGACCATCTTGCCGGCCGGAATCTCGAACGAGAGTCCGTCCAGAATCGTGCGTTCGGGATCGTAGCGAAACACCACGTTTTCGAAGCGCACGGTGCCGCCGGTCACGGCCAGCGGCTTGGCGTCGGGTTTGTCGGCGATTTCCGGATGCTCGGCCAGCACGTCCATCATGCGCTCGATGTCGGTCAACGACTGCCGGATCTCGCGATACACCGTTCCCATGAAGTTGAGCGGAATGAACAACTGCAGCATCAACGCATTGACCATGATGAACTGGCCCACGCTGTCGCGCCCCGCCATCACGTCGATGGCGCTCATCACCATGCAGGCGGCCAGGGCGATCGTGAATATGACGGCTTGGCCCGAGTTCAGCACCGCCAAAGACGTGTATGTCTTGATACTCGCGCTTTCAAACAGCGCCATCGACTTGTCGTAGCGCCGCGCCTCCCATCCTTCGGCGCCGAAATATTTGACGGTTTCGTAATTGAGCAGGCTGTCGACGGCCTTGGTGTTGGCCTCGGTATCGCTGTCGTTCATGGTTTTGCGAATGGCCACGCGCCATTCGGTGGCTTTGATGGTGAACCACAGATAGCCGACGATCATCAACACCGTGATGGCGGCGTATCGCCAGTCGAAGGCGAGCAGAAATACCCCCAGTACCAGAATGAACTCGACGATCGTCGGGATCAAAATCATCAGCAGCATACGCGTGATCTGCTCGACGCCGAGACGTCCGCGCTCGAGCACGCGCGTCAAGCCACCGGTCTTCTTCTCCAGATGAAAGCGCAGCGACAGGCGATGCATGTGCTCGAAGGTGGTGAGCGCCAGTTTGCGCACCGCGTGCATGGCGACGCGGGCGAACAGCCCCTCACGCAATTGCGCCAGCAGCGTCATCCCGATCCGCACGACGCCGTAGAGCGCCGTTGCCAGCAGCGGCGCCCCAATCAGCCAACCGGCGCCCGACAGACCTGCAGCCCCCGCCGGACTGGCCGCAGCGATTAACGCATCCGTTGCCCACTTGTAGGTAAACGGCATCAACACCGTGACCAGTTTTGCAGCCAGCATCAGCGCGAGGCTGAGCACGACGGTACGCTGCAGATCCGGCCGGTCGGTTGGCCAGACGAACGGCCACAGCCCGTCGATCACCAGCGCTTGTTTTGGCGTCGGACGCAGCCGTTCGGGCCACCACCAGGGTAGGTTGCGCCCGAGGACGGTCGGCGCAAGTGCCGCCTCCGATGAAACACGGACGGGATCGGTGGTCGAAGTTTTGGGAACGGTGCGCTGCATGTCTCGCTCTTAGACCCGGGCAGTTGGCCTTGTCGATGGCAAAGGCTGATTTGTAACGCTCGGCGCTGTGCAGTTGACGCCAACGAGAACGGGCGCCCGAGATTTCCGGGCGCCCGTCGATTGCAAAGCATATGTAGAAGCCAAGTACGATCAGCGGCGGCGGGGCAGATAAATCCGCTGGCACGGCACGATCGCGTTGGCGTTGCTCATCGTGCGGCGGTTCGCCTTGAAGATCCGCGCATAGGTATCTGAGTCGTGGTAGAACCGCAGCGCAACTTTCGAGAGCGTGTCACCGCTCTTGACCGTGTACCAGCCCGGCAGGCTGACAGCGCGTCCGGCCGCCTTGCACGACCGTTGTTCCGCGCGACGGCGCTCCGCGTTTGCCGTCGATGTTTTGCTCGCTGCTGGCGTTGCAGGAGGCGTCGTCTTGTCTCCGGAGGCGTTCGGCGCGGCTTTGGTAGTCGCCGGATCGGTCGCTGCCGCGACCTTGATCGCTGCATCCGCGCGCTTGGCGGCCGCCTCCGCCTTCACACCTTCAGCTTTTGCTTGGGCTTCCGCCGCCGATTTAAGCGCCGGTGTCGGCGCCGATGCCACGCTGGCGGTCGCGGCTACGAGTGCGGCCACGGCAGTTGTTGCTGTTTTCGACTCTGCCAGCACTCTTGTCTCGGCCAACTTGCGAGCGTCCGACAACCGGCGTGCGGCATCGGCGGCGCGCCGCCCGTCGGCAACCTTCGCGGTCTCGGCGGCATATTGCTGCTCAGCGGCCCGCTTTTCATCGGCGGTTTTTGCGGCGGCGACCGCGCTTCGAGCGGCGTCGGCGACCTTTAGGTTGGTAGCGCTCGCGTCGTCCGCCGTTTTCTGTGCGTCGGCGGCAGCCTTGGCCGCAGCGCTTGCTTGCAATGCCAACGTCTGCGTCCGCTTGGCTTCGGCGTCGGCACGATCCTGTAGCGACTTGAGATCGGCGATGCGCTTGGCTTCGGCCGCAGATTTGTCGGCAGCAGCTTTTTCGCTCGCCAGCTTCGATGCAGCCTGAGCGTCTGCCGCAGCTTTGTCGGTCGCCGCCTTAGCGTCAGCCAAACGACGGGTTTCGACCGCCGCCTTGTCAGTGGCAGCTTTGTCCGCAGCAATTTTGTCGGCAGTTGCTCTATCTGCGGCAGCTTTCGATGCAGCCGCACCTGCTGCAGCCTTGGCGTCGGCAGTCTTAGCCTCCGCCATCTTCGTCTCGGCCGTGGCGCGATCCGCCGCTGCGCGGGCTTCGGCCAACCGCTTTTGATCGGTCGCTGCTTTGTCGGCGACCTGCTTGTCCGCCGCAGCTTTGCTGTCTGCCGCCAGTTTCTCTGCTGCGATTTTGGCGTCGGCCATCGCCTTGTCTGCGGCGGCTTTGTCAGCAGCGAGCTTGTCGGTCACCATCTTGTCTGCAGCAGCTTTGTCGGCCGCTAGCTTGTCGGTCGCCATCTTGTCTGCAGCAGCTTTGTCGGCGGCAAGCTTGTCGGTCGCCATCTTGTCTGCGGCAGCTTTGTCGGCCGCTAGCTTGTCGGTCGCCATCTTGTCTGCAGCAGCTTTGTCGGCCGCGAGCTTGTCGGCTGCCATCTTGTCTGCAGCGGCTTTGTCAGCGGCAAGCTTGTCGGTCGCCATCTTGTCTGCGGCAGCTTTGTCGGCCGCGAGCTTGTCGGCTGCCATCCTGTCTGCAGCAGCTTTGTCGGCCGCTAGCTTGTCAGCTGTCGTCTTGTCTGCAGCAGCTTTGTCAGCGGCAAGCTTGTCGGCTGCCATCTTATCGGCAGCAGCCTTGTCCGCGACGCGCTTCTCGGCCACGGCTTTGTCGGCAACCAACTTGTCGGCTGCAGCCTTGTCGGCAGTGGCTTTGTCCGTCGCCGCCTTAGCATCTGCCAGACGCTTGGAGTCCTCGGATTTCTGCGCTTCGGCCCGTCGGGTTTCAGCAAGTTTGCGCTCTTCGTCGCCACGTTTGGCGTCAGCGACCGCCTTGACGTCGGCAGCCGCTTTAGCGTCGGCCACAACTTTGTTTGCCCCAGCAGTGTCGGCAACTGCCTTATCCGCCGCAGCCTTGTCCGCAATGATCTTGTCTGCGGCCGCCTTGTCCTGAGCAGCTTTGCGCGATACCTCGGCAAGCGCGACAGCGGCAGCACCGGTGGCAGCCGCCGAAGACGGCACGGCTGCAGTGCCGGTCGTCGGAGCAGCGTCGCTGAGCCGTTTGAACACGTCTTGCGTCGTTTTGGCCGACTGGTTCACATAATCCGCGATCGGAGAATCCGAAGGTGCCTGTGCCACGCTGGTCGTAGTCGCTGCTTTGTCGGCAACCGCGCTTGGCGCAGGCGCTGTCGCCACAACGGCTGGTGCGGGTGTCGCTGGCGGTGTCACAGCCGGCGTCGTCGCGGCTGGCAAGGTTGCCTTCGGCGGCGTAGCGGCTGCCGTTTTCGGCGCGGGCGGTGCGGTTGCGGGCACAGTCGGGGGCGCAGCGATTGGCGCCTGCGCAACTGGAACGGCCGTCGGGGCAGTCGGCTTGGCGGGCACGACGGCGGCTGTTGCCGGCTCTGCTGCGCCGGACATGCGCTGCATCACACTTTGGAAGTCTTTGTTCGCCGCATCCGTGTAGCGGAAAAACCAATCGAACAAACCTTCGTCGTCGGCGGCAGCCTTCGACGGGATTGTCGCGGGTGTCGGTGCCGTGGGCGTAGCGGCCGGTGTCGGTGATGCGGCAGGCTGCTTTGGTTGCGGTGTGCCGGTCGCCTGAGCGAGGATGAGCGGCGCATCGTCGTTTCCGTGAAGACCGCTTACGTTTTGCAATATGAAACCTGAGACCGCCGTCGTGGACAGCAAATCGTGCCGCAGCGACGAGCCCCCGCTCGCGGCTGCCGGCGTGAACGTCACAGCCAGGGTTAGGCCGACACCGGCACCGACGACCTTGAAATTACGCGTACTACGCATTGAGAACCTGCCTTTTGTCGTGGCGTCTCAGGCGCCCCTACGGAATAGCCTGGGTAGACGCGTCTCATCGCAACTTTCGAACGAAAGATCGTCCGTTCACTGAACTGGAAATATGAATACTATCCGCCTCTTGATGCATTGCGCTATGACATGAATGCACCACGAGCAATAACTTAATCAGAACAATGGCTCGCAGCAAAGCCCGCAGCCACCTGCGATGCCGCCTCGACGGGATAGTGGTTAATCGGTAAACATGTTTTTAAGGATTGAATCGAAGGGCTCCCGCGCGCACTTAAGCCTCCGGAGCAACCCAGTTGGCGCTGCAGTTTCAAACGCGGCGCGGGGCTTAAAAAACTTGCAATGCCAATTGCTTACTGAGGAATTGTATGACCGATCACACCCCGCGCGTCACCACCGATAGCGCGAAGACGTCCCTCACTGCCGGAGCCCCAGCCGTATCGACCGCCTCGGCGCCTGCCAAGCCGATCTCGAACATCTGTGTTTATTGCGGCTCAGGGCCCGGAAAAAATCCAGCTTACATCAAGGCCGCTAATACGTTGGGCACTGCGATGGCTAAACGCGGCATCGGGCTCGTTTACGGTGGCGGGAGCCTGGGGTTGATGGGCGAGGTTGCCCGCGGCGTGCTGACCGCTGGTGGCCGTGTGACCGGTATAATTCCCCAGTTTCTGTCGGGGCGCGAGCACATGCTCCGTGACGTTCAGGAGCTGATCGTCGTCGACGACATGCATCAGCGCAAGCGGCTGATGTTTGAGCGATCCGACGCGTTCGTCGCGCTGCCAGGCGGCATCGGCACGCTCGAAGAACTGGTCGAGCAATTGACTTGGGCCCAGCTTGGCCGCCATCAGAAGCCGATCGTGTTGGCCAACATCGACAAGTTTTGGCAACCATTCTTGGGTTTGTTGGGCCACATGCGCGACGAATCGTTCATTCGTGCCGGGCTCGAGGTGCGATTCGTAACCGTCGATACCGCCGAAGAAATCGTTCCCGCAGCCATTTCCGCAGCTAAGGCGGATCCGGCCGACAGCGCAAACTTGAAAAAAATCATGGCACAGTTCTAAAATCATGGCACAGTTTTAAAGTCACCGTGCGGAACGACGCAATCCATCGCCTCTTATCGCGACTTCGCAACGACCTCAGCGCATAGGCCTCGTGATGTTTCCGCTCTCGGTTCTGCTGACTAAATTCATTCGCAAAGGCACTTTGAACGTCATCGATGCCGAGGGAAAGACTCACCGTTATGCTGGTGAGCCGGGCTTGACCGTCACGATGAAGTTGGACGACGCGGCCTTATACAAATCGTTGTTTTTCAATCCCGAGTTGAGTGCCGGCGAAGCCTACATGAATGGCACTCTGTCCTTTCCCGGTTCGTCTTTGCGTGAATTTCTCGCGTTGTATTCGATCAACCAGAACAGACCACGGGCGATGACACCGTTTCACGGTGCCGTCGACACCGTCTCGCGTGGCTTCAAACGCTTTCAGCAATCCAACCCGATCGGCAAGGCGCAACAGAACATTTCCCATCACTACGATATCGGAAATGCGCTGTACGAGCTGTTTCTGGACGATGGCTTGTTTTACTCGTGCGCCTATTTCGAATCCGACTCAGACAGCCTTGAAGCCGCTCAGCGCGCAAAGTGCCGCCTGATCGCGGCGAAATTGAACCTGCAACCGGGGCAGACGATCCTCGATATCGGGTGCGGCTGGGGTGGTCTGGCGATCTACCTCGCCAGCGTCGAGAATGTGCGCGTGCGCGGCGTCACCCTGTCGAAGGAGCAGCACGCGCTCGCCCAGCGACGTGCGCAACTGGCAGGCGTCGCCGATCGTGTCACGTTCGAACTGCGCGATTATCGCGAACTCGATCAGAAGTTTGATCGCATCGTCTCGGTCGGCATGTTCGAGCACGTGGGTGTGCCCCGTTACAACGAATTCTTCGACAAGGTGAACCAGTTGCTGCCCGATCGCGGCGTCATGCTGCTGCATTCGATCGGCCACATGAGCCCGCCCAGCACGGCTAGCCCGTGGATGCGGAAATACATTTTTCCGGGCGCGTACTCCCCTGCCCTTTCGGAAGTATTCCCGGCGGTCGAACGCAACAAGCTTTGGGTCACCGACGTGGAATTCCTCCGCCTGCATTATGCGATGACGCTCAGGCACTGGCATACCCGTTTCGAGCGCAACCGCGCCAAGATCGCCGGGATGTATGACGAGCGGTTCTGCCGGATGTGGGAGTTCTACCTGATCAGCGCCGAAATGATGTTCAAGACCGGCGCGCAGGAAGTCTTCCATATGCAGCTGTCGCGTGAGCGTGACGCCAGCCCCATCCGTCGCGACTATATCGTTGAGGCACAGCGCCGGTTGCGACTGCGCGAAGACGAACGGATGCCGCCCCTCGTCATCCGCGAAGTCGAGCCGGCATAAGGCCGAGTTCACACCATTTTGGTATCGAAATCGGCCGGCAAGACGATTTCGAGCACTTCGCAATCTTCGGAATAGCCGGTCACGCGGTGCTTGATGTTGGGCGGTTGCAGCCACGCGCTGCCCACCTGCATCTTCTCCGGCTTTCGCCCCTCGATCTCGGTCTCGATCCAGCCTCGCAACACGTAGATCATCTGAAACTGCACATCGTGTGTGTGCCACTGGCGCACCTCGTCGGTGCACGGCGGCATGAACTTGATCACCTGGGCCACCGCCGCGCCGGCGGTTGCTTCAGCCATCCCGAGATCGCGGTATTGCGCATACGATCTGAGGCCGGCAGCGAACGCCTGCGGATCCAGATGACTGACGTTAAAGGTTTGCTTCGTCATGGGCGCCTCGCTTTTCGGTTGGACAGAGCCGAGCATAGTCGCCGCTCGAGCAACTGCGCAACGATCGGCTGACGTAGACGCACGATTGCGCGCACCCACGGCCACGCACCTCGGTCCCAACTTGATGTGGACAAGAGCTATCCCATCTGCCGGTCGCGCCGGTTTGTTGTTAGCCGCTGAGGACTTTCGTCGTCGGTGATTCGCATCCGTTGCAGGCAAGTCCCCTCATGCTCAGCGCCACTTGGTCTTCATTGCTTGCGCCCGGCCGTGTCGCCGCCAAGGTGTTGTTCGATCCGCCCCATCGCCGGATCGAACTGCTGGCCATCCCGCCGCTGTTGCGGGCGGCGGATTTGGCTTTCGTCGCGGAATGGAACCAGGGTTCGCTCGCGTTGGCGGGCGAGTCCATTCCTCTACGGGGCGTTTCGCCGTTCGCAGTGAAGCAAGCGCCGGCGGCTTGGTTGCAGGCGCTGCACGGCTTCTCCTGGCTGCGCCACATTCCTTCGCCCGCAGATGACGCGGCGGTGGCGAGCGTGCATCTGCTGGTCGGCGAGTGGCTTGCCCGCAAGCTCCAGCGATCCCCCGCGGCATCGCTGCCCGAGGTCGTCGCGCGGCGCGTCATGTCGTGGCTTGCCCATGCCGACCTACTTCTCAAGACCAGTCACGCAACGTTCTACGATGCCGTTCTTGCGGGCATGTCGGCCGATGTGCATGCGCTGAAACAGCTTGGGCGTACGTTACCGTTTGTCGATCGCGCGCTGATTTGGGTGGCTCTGGGACAGGCAGGGCTCTGCCTGAGCGATGCGGCACCGGCACGCGCAATAGCCGAAGCCGGCATCGCCGCAGTTTTGCACGAAGCAAAACTCGCTCACGTCTTGCGCCAGCCCGATCGGGTGGCCGACCTGCTCTTGGACGTCGAGACATTGCGGCTGCTGTATGGGATGCGGGCTACGCCAGTGCCGCCCCAAGTGGCTGAACTGAAAGCCGTCCTGTGCGACACGTTAGGCGGCCTTATGCTGGGCGATCTGAGGCCGGCACGCCTAGCTTCGCCGCGACGGTATCGGGAGGCGCGACTGCAGTTGGCAACTGTGCTCCGCCATATCGAAATTTCTCCCCCCGGCCCTTGCTACGACGCTCGAGCCGGTTTCGCGCGCTTAAGTCTCGGTGACACCTGCGTTGTCGTCGACGTCGGCGCTCCGCTCGACAGTGCCGAGGCGCTTGCCTTGGAGATGACCAG
Source organism: Hyphomicrobiaceae bacterium (assembly GCA_031365465.1). GTDB lineage: Bacteria > Pseudomonadota > Alphaproteobacteria > Rhizobiales > Hyphomicrobiaceae > JABFRJ01. The sequence goes on along the minus strand of JANLYD010000434.1, from coordinate 4,022 downwards.
TGGCGTGTCACCCTTGCTGACCTCCGACGGCATGCCGTACGACGGAGCTTCTCTCACCGGTGCGACGGTGCGCGTCGGTTCGGCGATCGAGGGAGCAGCGTTGCCGTTGCCGGTGTCTGAGGTGCTGGAGGCGGCACACTCCGTCGCCGTTGATGTCACCGATCCCCATCGCCTGCAGTGCGACGCGACCCACGCAGGACTTTCGCGCCAAGGGTTCGCCCATCGCCGTCGGGTAACGTTGAGCGATGACGGCCGGCAGCTCGCCGTCATCGACGAGTTGCGACCGCTCATCGGCCGGCCATCGGCTGTCGACTCGGCCTTCGTCGTGCGCTTGGTTCTCCATCCCACGGTCGAGGTGTCGCTTGGTACCGCGAACGACGAACTCGAACTCCGGTTGGGAAATGCTCACCGCTGGCGCTTCACGGCGGCAGGGCGAACGCTATCGGTCGAAGGCGCGCTGTTTCGCGATGGCCGGCACACGATGCCGACGTTGCAGATCTTGATCGCCGCAGACGCGGCGGCCGGACGAACCATCGCGTGGCAGTTGACGCGACTGGACCCTCGGGGCTAACGCAAGCGCATGTGCATCGCAGCGTGATGAGGAGAGTCGAGATGTCGGACGCGACCAAAGTGGCGCCACAAGGTCAGATCAGGCGTGCGCTTGTGTCGGTATCCGACAAGACGGGCTTGCTCGAGTTGGTGCGCGCTTTGGCGGCGCACGGCGTCGAAATCTTGTCGACCGGCGGTACCGCAGCAGCATTGAAGACGGCCGGCATCGCCGTGAAGGATGTGTCCGAACACACTGGCTTTCCCGAGATGATGGATGGCCGATTGAAGACGCTGCATCCCAAGGTGCACGGCGGACTGTTAGCCGTGCGCGATAGCGTTGCACACCAGCAGGAGGCGGCGGCACACGGCATCGGCATGATCGATCTGCTCGTCGTCAACCTGTATCCGTTCGAGGCGACCGTCGCGCGCGGCGCCGACTACGACACGACTGTCGAGAATATCGATATCGGTGGCCCCGCGATGATCCGGGGTGCTGCAAAGAATCACGCCTCTGTAACGGTCGTCGTCGAGCCGGAAGATTATGGTCGCCTGCTGTCGGAAATGACCACCAACGGTGGTGCCACCACGCCAGCTTATCGCCGGGCCATGGCGCAGAAAGCCTATGCCCGCACGGCCGCCTACGATGGCGCCATCTCCAATTGGCTCGGCGCGGTGATCGATAGCCCTGCCGCCAAGGCGGACGTTTACCCGCGCACGCTGTCGCTCCAATTCGTCAAATCGCAAGATCTGCGCTACGGCGAAAATCCCCATCAGACCGCAGCTTTTTATCGCGAAGCCGGCGTTACCGACACCGGTGTCGCCACCGCCCGCCAGTTGCAGGGCAAGGACATGTCCTACAACAACATCGCTGACACTGATGCAGCGTTGGAATGCGTCAAGTCGTTCGCCGAGCAACCGGCGTGCGTCATCGTCAAGCACGCCAACCCCTGCGGCGTCGCCGTCGGCACGTCGTTGCTGTTGGCTTACGAGCGCGCCTTCAAGACCGATCCGGAATCCGCCTTCGGTGGCATCATCGCCTTCAATCGCGCGCTCGATGCGGCGACCGCGCAGGCCATCGTCGATCGTCAGTTCGTGGAGGTGATCATCGCGCCCGACGTCGCGGATGGCGTCGAAGCGATCGTAGCTGCAAAGAAGAACGTGCGGCTGCTGGTGTGCGGGCCGCTGCGGGGGACGTCGGCGAAGCGGCTCGACTACAAGCGCGTGACCGGCGGGCTGCTCGTACAAGATGCCGATTTGGCGCTCTACGACACACTGAAAGTCGTCAGCAAGCGGCAACCGACGGAGGCCGAAATGGCCGATCTTGTGTTCGCCTGGAAGGTCGCAAAGTGCGTGAAATCCAACGCCATCGTTTATGCCAAGGCCGGCGCGACGGTCGGCGTCGGCGCGGGCCAGATGAGCCGCGTGAACTCGTCGCGCATAGCAGTGATCAAGGCTGAATTGGCGGGCTTGGCCGTCGCAGGTTCGGTTGTCGCCTCCGACGCTTTCTTCCCGTTCGCCGATGGCTTGATCTCAGCCGCCGAGGCCGGCGCCACCGCCGTCATCCAGCCCGGTGGTTCCATGCGCGACGCCGAAGTCATCAAGGCCGCCGACGAACGCGATCTGGCGATGGTGTTTACCGGTATGCGGCACTTCAAGCATTGAGCTGATTTAGACCATACGGCGTTAATCGACCAATGTCCGGTTACGCATTACGCGTCATGGCAACACGCGGGCGGCCACCCAATTCGACAAGAAAAACCGGCCACCTCGTGCGAGGTAGCCGGCTCGTGTAGCAAATCGGGTTTCCAAAGGGCGAGCCCTTTTGTGGGAGCACGAGGGCGATGCCCTCGTCCTGCCCGCAGATCAATCCCGGCGGGGCGGACGACCGCCGCGACCGCCACCACCGCCTTCACGGCGTGGCGGACGGCTGGACTGTTCGGCCATCGGATCCGGCTCGCCCTCGGCGCGCGGGAGTTCAACGCCTGTGTTCTGATCGATGATCTTCATCGACAGCCGTGTCTTGCCGCGATCGTCGAAGCCGAGCAGTTTGACCCAGACTTCCTGGCCTTCCTTGACCACTTCGTTCGGATGGTTTGGACGCATCGTCGACGACAGTTGGGACACGTGGACCAAACCGTCCTTGGAGCCGAAGAAGTTCACGAATGCGCCGAACTCCATCAGCTTGACGACCTTGCCCTTGTAGATGGTGCCCACTTCCGGCTCCATCGTGATGGCCTTGATGCGGTTCATCGCAGCGTCGATCTGCTCTTTCTTGGAGCCGGCGACCTTGACCGTACCGTCGTCTTCGATGTCGATCTTGGCGCCGGATTCCTCGACGATCGAACGGATCACCGAACCGCCCGAGCCGATCACTTCGCGGATTTTGTCGACGGGGATCTTGATCGTTTCGATGCGCGGCGCATGTTCGCCGAGTTCGGCGCGCGCGCCTGTCATCGACTTGGCCATCTCACCCAGAATGTGGATGCGGCCGCCGTGCGCCTGCTCGAGAGCGACCTTCATGATCTCCTCGGTGATGCCGGTGATCTTGATGTCCATCTGCAGGGCGGTGATGCCCTTGTCGGTGCCAGCCACCTTGAAGTCCATATCGCCGAGATGATCCTCGTCGCCGAGGATGTCGGAGAGCACCGCGAAGCTGTTGCCCTCTTTGATCAGGCCCATCGCGATACCAGCCACCGGACGCTTGAGCGGCACGCCCGCATCCATCAGCGCAAGCGACGAACCGCACACCGTCGCCATCGACGACGACCCGTTCGATTCCGTGATTTCCGACACGATGCGGATCACATAGGGAAACTCGTCGTTGGTCGGCAGCAACGGCCGCACGGCGCGATAGGCGAGCTTGCCGTGGCCGATTTCACGGCGACCGGGTGAGCCCATGCGGCCGGTTTCGCCGACCGAGTATGGAGGGAAGTTGTAATGCAGCAGGAAGCGCTCTTTCTTGGTGCCTTCCAGGCTGTCGATGTACTGCTCGTCGTCGCCGGTGCCAAGAGTCGCCACCACGAGGGCCTGCGTCTCGCCGCGGGTGAACAGCGCCGAGCCGTGCGTGCGCGGCAGCACATGCACATTCGAGCTGATCTGGCGCACGGTCTTCAGATCGCGACCATCGATACGCTTGGAGGTGCGGATGATGTCGCCACGCACCACGTCCTGCTCGAGCTTCTTGAACACGCTGCCGAGCTTGACGATGACGGACGCTTCGGTGCCTTCCGGCGCCATTGCGGCCATCGCTTTTTTCTTGGCGGCGGAAACGAGATCCTGGCGCTGCTGCTTGTCCGGCGTCTGGAACGCCTTGCGCAAGTCTTCGGTGATCAGCGCACCCATCTGCGCTTTTTCAGCGCTGAGGTCCGGCGGGTTGAAGTCCCACTGGTCCTTGGCGGCCTTCTCCGCAAGCCGGATGATTGCGTCGATCACCGGCTGCATGCCGCGGTGGCCGAACATGACGGCTTCGAGCA
>JANLYD010000384.1:0-14578 GCA_031365465.1 Hyphomicrobiaceae bacterium | reverse complement strand
AGGCCAAATCCAAGCGCCACACCCATCGTCATCAACGGTTGGCTTCGAACAGTTTCTTCAATGGTATCCAAGGCGGCATTCGTCGTCGATCGAGTCTGGTTGTGGGACATTTACTTCACCTCTTGTAATTTTGCCGCCCGTTAATGCAAGAGTCCAAACAGGTGGAGAAGAATGATCACGAAAATCGGTACGCCAGCGAACCAGAGTGCAACATCGCGCATGGAATAATCTCCTGACCGGCTCTTTCACATCAGCGCGACAAGATCATGCCGAGCATGAGGCCGATGCCGGCAGCGACGAGTGCGGATTGGGTCGGGTTGGCGCGGATACGCTTTTCGAGATCACTGACGGTGTCCATCGCGGCGGTCTGGGCAGTATCCATGGCGCGGGATGCCTGTTCCTTAGCGGCACCAGCCATTTCGTTGACGGAACTGCTGACGTCCGCTGCCGCGCGTTTGTATTGATCGTCCATGGCAATGCTTCTCCCAAATAGCCTCAGATGCTTACTTGGGACACAACGCGACGATCACCGTTGGGTTCCATACAGAACGCCGCCAGCACCGGTTTTCAGTCGGCCAATGATCTGATGGGTGAGCGGTTACCGCTTCAGGACGCAGTGACTGCGTGAACAGGCGCTTTGTCCTGCTCGTCCGCGCGCGGCTTGCGCTGTTCGCGCGATAGCAGGTAGGCTTCGCTGCGCATCTCGATGAGGCGCGACGCCGTGCGCTCGAACAGAAAGGCCTCGTCACCCTTGGGGTAGAGCGCATCGGGTTCAGCGGCGGCAGAGACGATCAGTCCGACACGGGCGTCATACAGTGTATCGATCAACGAGATGAACCGGCGAGCTTCGGCGCGGCGTTCGCGGTGGAGTGCGGGTACGTTCGTGATGACCACGGTATGGAAGGCATGGGCAATGTGGAGGTAATCGAGTGCGCCGAGCGGTTTCATGCACAGGTCGTCGAAGTCGAACAAGGCGACGCCATTCGCCGCTTCCGGGACTCTGACCTTGCGTCCCTTCACGTCGAGATTTTGGGGCGTGCCCCTGGTGACGCCGCTGATGCGCGTGAACGCCTGCCGCACGTGGGCTTCTGCTGCCCGGTCCAGCGGGGTGAAATAAAGGGGATGACCCGCCAGCTTTTCAAGCCGGAAATCTTTCGCGGCCACAAGCTCGAACGTGGTTGTTTTCTGCGACAGCAACGCGATGAACGGCTCGAACAACTGGCGATTGAGGCCGTCTTTGTAGAGGCCGTCGGGAGGCACATTCGAGGTCGCAACGACCACGACCTGAGCCGCAAAAAGCGCTGTGAACAGACGGCCGAGGATCATCGCGTCGGCTATGTCGGTCACGTGGAATTCGTCGAAACACAGGAGCAGCGTTTCTGCCGCGATCTGTTTGGCGACAACCGCGATGGGATCTCCAGGCACGCGCTCGCGGGCTAAAGCGATACGGTCGTGAACGTCGGCCATGAACTCGTGGAAGTGGATGCGGCGGCGGCGTCTGATGCGCACGCAATCGAAGAACATGTCCATCAGCATCGTCTTGCCGCGACCGACCTTGCCCCAGATGTAGAGGCCGCGTGGACCGTCCGGACCGATGCCGCCGAACAGACGGCTGATCGAGCGGCGGCGGGCACCGCGCCATTTCAACAGTTCGGCTGCGAGTGCGTCGAGTTGCTGTGCGGCCTGGCGTTGTGCGGGATCGGGTTGGATGTCGCCGGCGGCGATGCGGGAGTCGAGACGGGAGAGCACGGTTGACGGCATGATGGCGAAAGCCTTGGCGATCCTGTCGGGAGCAGCGCTTCCGGCTACACACGCGTCGGCCAGGGGGCAACAGAATTCGACAAACTGAGACACTTCGCACAGTCGTCGGAGCGCTTCACGACGTCAGGGGTGCCGAGCATGTGGGCAAGTCAGCCTCTCGCTTATCGCAAGCCGCCGCGCTACAACTTGTCACGGGACGATGTTGTCGGGGGGCAGATGCCAAACACGCAAAACGTGCACGCGCCAAAGTTGGCACGAGCGGTGGATTATATCTTCGGGCGGAACACGCTGATCGGTGTGGCCTCCATCATGCTGCTCGCGATCTCGGGCTATGCCACGTGGCACGGCATGCGCGATTTCATCGTCGGCGTGGCGTCGACGTCCGGCAAAGGGGGCGAGGGGTTTTCCATCTCCAACGACATCCTGGTGGTCGGCGTCGTTGTCGCGTTGACGTTTCTGATGTGGTTGATGCTGCGGGAAAGCTTTGGTGTCGGCCGTTCGCTGAAGGAGCGGCTGATCACGTTCCCGCTCTATGTCTTCCTGGCCGTGTGGTCGATCGGCTTTGGTTACGGCTTCTGGTGGAGCTTGATCTCGGGCGAGGAAGCGACCCGCACGGGGCTCTCGGGGCTGACGGAAGATGCGCGTGATGCGAGCGGCATCATCTCGGCGCGGCTCGATGCTGTGCGCGGGCAATTAGATAGCGTCGTGCAATGGTCCGATAGTCAGATGACACGCGAGGAAGCCAGCGGTGGCAGTTGCGGCACGGCATCCGGGGCAGGGCGAGGGCCGCTCTATAACGCGCGGCGCAGCGTCCGCGACAGCGTGACCAATCTGCGCGACGGCATGACCCGATCCTGGCTCACACCGGTGCAGGCCGATGTCGAAGAACTCAAAAAGGCGGCGTTGGGTCTCGAAGGCGGCACTGTCGAGGAACGCCAGAAGCGCTTCGAAGCGCGAGCCTCGGATATTCGCGGCCGTGCGCGCAACATCACCGCGCGCAGCAACGAGCTGGGAAAATCTACCGGCGCCGACATGCGTGCACTCGCGGCGTCCGTATCGGTTCCGGCGGGTACTCCGGGGGCGTGCTCCGATCCGACTTTGGCGCAGCGATTGATTCAGGCGGCTGATCAGGCAGAGCAACCCGCGCAATTGCGACTCCGCGAAGCGGTGTTCAACGAAGGTCCGGCCGGCGTCGCCAACGCCGTCAAGAACCTGTGGAAGAACATCGGTGCGTATTCCAAGAGCATGTTCGGATATCTGTTCACCGGTCGGGCGGCGGGCAGTACGGTCGATGGAGAACCGATCACCGGGCGCGACTTGATCGCGCTGATGGCGACGGTCGGCATAGATCTCGGGTTGCTGGCGCTGGCGGCGATCAACCCGGAGAAGGAAGCGCCACCCGTGCGTCCGTCCGGCGCGGTCATCCGGCAGATCAGCGACGCGATCAAGACGGCGATAGACCGTGCTCCCAACGCCGATCGGGAATGGGTGCGCAGCCACTTCATCCATCACAACAAGGCTTCCTATTTCGTCATTCCAAATCTCTACAGTTGCGATCCGGCCAACGATGAAGAGAGCCGGCGCGGCCTCGCCATGAATCAGCTTGCCGGTGTGCTGTCCGATCTCGAGTTGGTGCGGTGGCCGTACAAGGCGAGCCGAATTGGCATCGGAAAATGGAGCTTCAAAGTCGGGAAAACCGAGCTTGAAACGTTGAAGGCGGATGAAGTGCAGGCCAGCACCACCGACCTCACCGAGATCCGCAAGCAGTGGGCGAAGGAGCACAATATCCAGAACGCTGCGGTGACCGCATTGGAAAAGGCCGACCCGATCCGTAATCACGGGCTGTTTTCGAAAGCGGAGCGCGCGTTGCAAATCGCCGGCTGGAGCGCACATGCGCGGGGCGACATCGAAGTGTTCAAACTGATCGAAGCGGATGGGCTGACGCCCTTGCTGATGGTGCTGGCAGATGCGCATGCCCCGGTTGGCGGCAATGCTACCTCGGGAGCCAAGACGACGATCATCGAGGCGAAGGTTCCGGCGCAGTAACGCGGCACGACAATCGTCCGCGTGCCGTATCTCGGCTGGATATTGGGCGCGGCGTATGCAGAATAGCGATGTGTTCAGCCTTTTTGGGGAGACGGACGTCATGCAGAAACCGAGTCTAGGGATTACCAAGGGTATGCGCCGGCCGGCCGTGGCCGCGTGGGCTCTTGCCGCGATGTGTACCAGTGCGTATGCGCAGGCTCCGGCTACGCCAGCGACGCCCCCGGCAGCGCCGCCGCCGGCAGCCGCCCCAACGCCACCACCCGCCGCTGCCGCAGCCCCGATGTTCGCCACCACCAAGGTCGAGGGCACCGACAACGTCTATGTGTTCCGCTACCAGGGCCACCAGTCGATGTTCGTGGTCACGTCAGCGGGCGTGATCGTCACCGATCCAATCGGGCTACGCCGCCCGCAGGCCGTTACGACGTACATCGACGAGATCAAGAAGGTAACGCCACAACCGATCAAGTACGTGGTCTACAGCCACAGCCACTACGATCACATCGCCGGCGGAAAGCCGTTCAAGGCCTTGGGCGCGAAATTCATTGCGCACAAGAATGCGCGCGCGCAGTTGATACGCTTTCCGCACCCCGACGTGGTGATGCCGGATGAAGTGGTCAACGAGAAGCGTACGCTCAAGCTCGGCGATACGACGTTGGAACTGCTGTACGTGGGCCGCAATCACTCCGACAACAGTCTCGTCATGCGACTGCCGAAAGAGAAGCTGATCTTCACGGTCGATTTCGTGCCGATCCAGACGCTGCTGTTCCGCAACTTGCCCGACACCGTTTCACCGCCGGAATGGGAAAAGTCGCTCGGCCGCGTGCTTGCGCTCGATTGGGACCGCATGATTCCCGGTCACCCTTATGCGGGCGGCCGGTTCGGCACCAAGCAGGATGTCAAAGACCTGATCGGCTACATGCAGGATCTCTCGGCCGAAGTGAAGAAAGCGGCCGACGAGGGCAAGTGCACGGACACCGCCATGAAGGATATCAAGCTGCCGAAGTATGAGAAGTGGGGCAATTACGCGACGTTCCTGCCGGGCAACGTCGAGCGTTATTGCTATCTCAACAACGGTAACTGAGGCAACTCAGGCAGGGTCACAGCGGCCATCGGCTTGAATACCATGTCATCCCGTGCGCAACGCAGCATGGAGCGCGAGCGGAATGATGCGCTGCAGACACGGGACCGCCGGACGCTCGAAAGGTACCGATTTCATCGGGCTTGGCGGCCCCGTGTCTGCGGCGCACCACAAGAGTGCTGCGCCGCGCACGGGATGACACCGAGGTTACGACAGGGGAATGACAGGCTTGCCCGGTCGACCGGGACAATCGTGATTTCTCTGTCACCCGGCGTCCATTGCGCCGGTGTCGCTGGCGCTGACTGATTTGCCAGGGGTGACGGGCGCCAATGGTCTAACGCGCAGGGCGGTGATGCGATTGCGGGCTTTGCGCAGGACTTCGAAGCGATAGCCGTAGAACGTGAAGGCCTGCCCGGGTTCTGGAATCGTCTCGGCCTCGTGGATGACCAGACCCGCCACCGTGGTTGCTTCCTCGTCGGGTAGCGACCAGTTCATGTGCCGGTTGAGATCGCGCACGGGGACGCTGCCATCGACGTTGACGGATCCATCGACCTGCGGGCGGATCGCGGATTCCAACGTGTCGTGCTCGTCGCGGATCTGGCCGACGATCTCCTCCAAAATATCCTCCAACGTGACGACGCCCTGCACGGTGCCGTATTCGTCCACCACCAACGCCATTTGCGCCTTGCGCTTCAGAAACGCATTAAGCTGATCGCGGGCGCGCGTGGTCTCGGGCACGAACCACGGGGGTTGGGCCAGTTCCGCGAGCTTGAGCGCCGACGGGTCGAACGCGTTTTCGGCCAACGCTGCCAGCAGGTCCTTGGTATTGAGAACGCCGACGATGTTCTCCGGGTTCTCCCGCCACAGCGGGACACGCGTAAATTGGCTCTTGAGGACGTCGGCGATGACCTTGTGCGCGGGTTCGTCGATGTCGGCCGATTCCATCTTGGTGCGATGGATCATGATGTCGGAAACGTCGAGATCGCCGAGATCGAGCACGCCGCCGAGCATCTCGGCGTCACCGCGGGCAACCGTACCCTCTTTGCTCTGCAACTCGATCGTGCCGCGAATTTCCTCGCGCGCCGCAATGATATTGGCGGCATCGTCCTTGGTGGAGGGCGTCAGCTTCAATAGCAGCCGCACGACGATCTGCACGGTCGCTGTGGCCGGGGTCAGCAACCAGATGAAAAAGCGCATGATTGGGGCCAGCCGCAACGCGGTGTTGTCGGCCCAGGCCAGCGCGAATGTCTTGGGCAGCACGGCCGAGAAGATCACGATCAGGATCGTCAGCACGGCGGTCGCGTAGACGACGCCGACATCGCCGACCATGGTGATGGCGAGGCTGGAAGCCAGCGACGCTGCAAGCACGTCGACGAGCGTGTTGCCGAGCAGCACTGCGCCGAGCAGTCGCTCGGGGTTCCCCATCAGCTTGTTGACCAGCTTCGCGCGCTGATCGCCCTCCTCGGCCAACTGATGCATGCGGGCCTTCGAGGACGCCGTGAGCGAGGTTTCGCTCGCATTGAAAAACGCGGACAACATCAGCAGCACGATAATGGCGACAATGATCAGGCCGATTTCAAAGGTCATTTTGGGGCCTTTGCCGGGCGCGTCGTGGTGGCGCCGAGCGCTAGTTCATGCTCGAGGAAGGTTCTGACGGCAGCTTGCGTCACGTCGCGGCTGACGAAGGCTTGGCCGATATCGGCCACCAGAATGAAAGTCATCTGCCCATCGCGCACCTTCTTGTCCTGCGCCATCAGCGACAGCAGCGTGTCGACAGCCGGGCGGTCGGGGCCTGGAATATCGGCGATGCGAGTGGGCAGGCCGACGGCGCTCAGATGGGTGGCGACGCGCGCGGCGGTACCGCTGGGGCAAAGGCGGTGCGCCTCTGAGAAACGGAACGCTTGCGCCATGCCGATGGCGACGGCTTCGCCATGCAGGAGCCGATCGGAGTAGCCCGCCCAGGCTTCGAGGGCATGGCCAAAGGTGTGGCCGAGGTTGAGTAACATGCGGTCGCCTTGCTCGGTCTCGTCGCGGGCCACGATGGCGGCCTTGGCTGAGACGCAGGTCTCGACGGCTGCCGCGATGGCGCGGGCATCGTTGCCGAACAGCGGTCGCCAGCCTTGCTCGAGCCGCTCGAAAAATGCGGCGTCGCCGAGCAGGCCGTATTTGACCACTTCGCCATAGCCGGCGCGCATCTGGCGGGCGGGCAGGGTGGCCAGCGTATCGATGTCGGCGAGCACCAAGCTCGGCTGATGAAAAGCGCCGACGAGGTTCTTGCCGTGGGTGGTGTTGATGCCAGTTTTGCCGCCGACCGAGCTGTCGACCTGCGCCAACAGCGATGTCGGGATCTGTACGAACCGCACGCCGCGCCGGAGAATTGCTGCGGCGAAACCGGTGACGTCGCCGATCACGCCCCCTCCGAGCGCGATCACGACATCGCCGCGTTCGACGCCGAGGGCGAGCAGACGATCGCACAGCTCGGCTAGGCGGGTGAACGATTTGGTTTGTTCGCCCGGTGGCAGCACGATGCTGCCCCGGCAGCGGTCGCCGACGCTGGCGGTGAGTGCGGCGAGGTGATGGGCTGCGACGTTTTCGTCCGACACGATGACGACGCGCGAGCGACCGAAGCGGGCTTCAATGAGGGCCCCGGCGCGGCCCAACAGTCCGCCGCCAACCACCACGTCGTAGCTGCGGTCGCCGAGCGCCACGGGAATGACGCGCGTCTGTTCGGATGCGGTCATGAGGCGGGCTCCGGGGGCGTGGACGTGAAATAGGCATCGAGGCATTCGATGACCGTGTTGGCCATGGCGTCGTGGGGAATGTCGCGACTGTCGACGGTAACGTGTGCGGTTGCATAAACGGGGTAGCGCACCGCCATGAAGCCGCGCATGACATCTTCGGGGTTGGCTGCCTGCAGCAACGGCCGGTTGGAACGCTTGAGGACACGGCGCATGAGAATGGGCAAGTCCGCTTTGAGCCAGACGGCGACGCCCGTCTCGGATATCGCCGCCCGGGTCTCCGGGTTCATGTAGGCGCCGCCGCCAGTCGCCAGCACTTGCGGTGGCGAACGCAGCAGGCGCGCGATCACCCGCCGCTCGCCGTCGCGGAAATAGGCTTCGCCGTGGTCGTCGAAGATTTCCTTGATCGTCTTGCCCGCCGCCTGCTCGATCGCCTCGTCGGCATCCACGAACGGAAGACCCAGCTGCAGCGCCGTCCGCCGCCCCACGGACGTCTTGCCGCAGCCCATGAGGCCGACCATCACGATGCTGCGGCGGCCAAGCGAAACACGAACTTTTGCGGCAAGGCTGCTGCGCGGTTCGGAGGCCGGTGTTGGAACGCCATGCATGCGTAGAGGGCCTTGAGATCACGTTGAACGCTAGCTATCAACGGCGACGACGATAGTCGCGGGTTGCGCACAGGCAGATTTAGGCGAAGTCCTGTGCTTGGGTCATAATGGTGCCGAGTTGAGTCTTCTACATACTGCCTAGAGACACGGAACGCCACATGCCGAGCCTTTTCAGATTTGTGCTCATTATCGGCATCGCAGTCGGGTTGGTGGCAGGTGGCTTGTACGTGCTCTCGGAGTACTTCGAGCCCTCGCAGCGCGAGGTCCGGTCGACGGTCTCGGGCGTGAAGGTGCGGCAATAACCGGCGATGCCCGACTTCGACCCCGGTGTCGAGGCTCGGGCGTAGATCAACAGACCGGCCGTGACGCTGGCGGAAGCAAGGACAGACGGGAATGACGAGGGCTCGGCGGTCGGTAGCGTCTTTGGCGTTGGCGGCGGCTCTGCTGTCGACGGTGCCGGTTGGCGCGCAGGAGGGGTGGAACCCGTTTCGCGAACGCGACGAAATTGGGCGGCGCAGTCGAAGGCCGGTCGAGCCGCAGTCTCCGGTTTTGAGTCCTATGGACGGCGTGTTTCGAGGCAGACCAAATGGTCCGGACGCCGAAAACGGCCAGTCACCGGGCTTCGGTGCGGCCTATCCCGGAAGCGATCTCCCACCGGCCTACGCGCGGCCGTTGCCGGGGCCGAACGGAAGTGCGCGCGAGGCGCTCAACACGTCGAAAATCGAGCGTCTCGAACTTGAGCCCGCACTTACCACCGACGGCAGTGGACTGCCGGCCGATGCGTGGCGCGGTATGGATGTCAAAGCGGTCGAGGAGGCTTTTGCGGGCTTGACCATTCCGCCGAAGTCGCCGGCGCTGCAAGCGCTTTGGCAAAGATTGCTGAGCGCTGCTGCCGATGCGCCCGGGGGCGGCCGGACGCCGGTTCATTTCGATGCTGTGCGTCTCGAGGCGCTTTATCGTTCCGGGTTGATTACGGCGATGGGGGCGCGGCTGGAGGGTACATCGTCCACCGATCCGATTTTGCAATCGTTCGTGGTGCGCCGTGATCTGGCACTGGGCAATCGCGATGGCGTCTGTCAGAATTCCAAAGGACTGCTGGCCAAGCGTGCCGAACTACCGAAACAATTGGCGGGTGAACTGCATCTGCTGTCGGGCTTTTGCGCGTCGGCTGCCGGTAACGCTGGCGGGGCAGGCATCGCCGTCGATCTGGCACGAGAGGAAGGGATCGACGCGCCCGTCGCACTCGCGGCGCTCGACGCGCTGGCCGGTAACGGCAAGGGCCCGCTGACACCGCCGAAGCAGGTGCGCGTGCTCGATTTCAGATTGCTCGAACTGCTGGGGCCGGTGGAGCCGTCGCAGATCCTGGACCGGGCGGAGCCTGCACTGTTGGCGGCATTGGCCCTGCAAGATACGGCGGAACCTCGTTTGCGCGTAGCGGCTGGGGAGGCAGCGGCCGTCATCGGAGCGATCACGGCCGAGCAGTTGATGGCTGCTTACCGGGGCGCCAGCGAAGGCGCGGATGAGCCCGCTTTGCGACGCGCAGAACTGATCCGCACGATAAGCGGCGAAAGCGCGGCACCGCGCAAACTGCAAATAAGCAAAGCGCTTCTCGATGAGGCCCGTCGTAGCGGACTGTACCTGCCGATCGCGCGCGTAATTGCGCCGCTCGTTGCCCAGATTGGGATGGCACCAGGGCTGCAGGGTTATTCCGATACGCTGATCGAAATCGCAATCGCTGCCGGCGACACGCGGCGGGCGCGTGAGATTGCTTCGGCATCCGGCGCACGGCATTGGTTGGCGTTGATCGACATCGCGGACGCTGGTCCGGCGCAAGAGGCCCGCGAGCGCAATCTCGAGGCGCTGGACGAGATGGTGCGGCGTGGGCGCTTTCCGGCCGATCTGCTGCATCGTCTTGCGACGGTATTGGACGCGACCGACGTGAACGTGCCGTTGCCGCTGTGGGAAGCGGCCAGTCGAACGCCGCAACCGGCAACCGGTTATCTGCCCGAGACGGGCGTGCTGGCGCAGTTGCAGGACGCGGCAAAACGAAAAGATACCGCGCGCACGATCCTGCTCGCTTTGCGTGCCTTCGGTCCGGCCGGGGCCGATGGCGTGCATCTGATCGGGCTTGGTGACACCCTGCGCGCGCTCAGGCGTGCCGGGCTCGATCGCGATGCACGTGCGCTGGGCGTGGAAGCGCTGCTCGCGCAGTGGCCGAGGAGCGGGGGGACGTGACGCCGGTTTCGGCCACCTCCAATGCCGCGCATCTCGAGGCGTATCTCGAAATGCTACAGGCGGAACGAGGGGCGTCGCCGCATACGCTCGATGCGTACCGGCGCGACATCGAGGATTTTCTCGGACATATCGCAACCGAAAATATCGAACTCGACAGCGTGCATCGCCGGCAGGTCGCCAGCTACATGGAGGCACTGGGCAGGCAGGGGCTGGCGCCATCTTCGCGCGCGCGGCGCCTCTCGGCATTGCGGCAATTCTCGAAGTTTCTCGTCGCCAGCGACGTGATCGACGAGGACGCGTTCGAGTTGATGCGTGGCCCCAAACAGGCGCGGGGCTTGCCGAAGATCCTATCGGTTGCGGACGTCGATCGGCTGCTGGCGGCCGCCAGCGGACGGGCCGCCGCCGCCGCGAGCGGTGTCGAGAAGCTGCGCGCGCTCCGCTCGGTGGCGTTGCTGGAAGTGCTTTATGCGACAGGCCTTCGGGTCAGTGAACTCGTGACTTTGCCGCGTGACGTGCTGGCTGGCGACGGCCGGGTCATGACGATCAAAGGGAAAGGCGGACGCGAGCGCCTCGTGCCGTTGACGGGGCCTGCAATCGCTGCGCTGCAGGCGTTTTTTGCCGCCACGGCTGAAGATGGCGGAAACGATTTGTCAGTCGGCGCGAGCCGGCATTATCTGTTTCCCTCGCGCGGGGCCGAGGGGCATTTGACGCGGCAACGGCTGGGGCAAGACCTGAAAGAGCTCGCCTTGGAAGCAGGTCTCGATCCGGCAAAGGTTTCGCCGCACGTGCTGCGGCATGCGTTTGCTTCGCACTTGCTCGATCGCGGTGCGGATCTGCGCGTGGTGCAACAACTGCTGGGCCACGCCGATATTTCGACGACGCAGATCTATACGCACGTGCTGGAGGAACGGTTGAAGCAGTTGGTGTTCACGCATCATCCGTTGGCGAAGGACAGTGATTGAGCATGCGGGCAGTTACGCCACCGATTGTTGCTGCGGCGGGCGCGTAGTCAACCGGAGCAGTCCGTAGCCGCAGATCGCCGACAGCAGCGAACCGACGAGAACGCCGACGCGAAGGTCGGTCCCGTAAGCGGGATCGGGAAAAGCCAGCATCCCGATGAAAATGCTCATGGTAAAGCCGATGCCCGCGAGCACGGATACGGCGATCATCTGAGCCCAGGTTACACCTGCTGGAAGCCTTGCGACGCCGGTCAGGGCTGCAAGCCAAACTGCGCCGGTGATGCCGATCGTCTTGCCGACGAACAGCCCGAGTGCGATGCCGAGCGGGATGGGCGCAAACAACCGGTCGAACGTCACGCCCGCGAGCGAAACGCCTGCGTTGGCGAAGGCAAAAATCGGCAAGACGCCGAATGTCACCCACGGGTGAAGGCTCGTTTCGAGGTCGGACAGCAACGAGTCGCCGCGAGGGTTGCGCCGTGTCATGGGGATGGCGATCGCGACGAGGACGCCGGCCAGCGTCGCGTGCACACCCGATTTCAGTACGCAGACCCAGATGAACAGCCCGACCAACAAGTATGGAGCCGGCCGCGTCACGTTGCTTCGGTTGAGAATGGCCAGAACGGCACAGCCGGCACCAGCCCAGGCGAGCGACAGCGCCGACAGATCGGACGTGTAGAACCCTGCGATGATGACGATGGCACCGAGATCGTCGATAATCGCCAACGCCAGCAGAAACACTTTGAGTGCGCTCGGCACACGATTGCCGACCATCGTGAGAACCGCAACCGCGAATGCAATATCGGTCGCGGAGGGAATGGCCCACCCCGCGATTCCTGCTGCGTTGTTGCGATTGACGAGGAGGTATATGAGCGCGGGTGCGACCATGCCGCCGAAGGCTCCGATCGCCGGCAGGACTGCGCGATCGAACGACGACAAGGCGCCGCTCATGACTTCTTTTTTCAACTCGAGCCCGACGAGGAAAAAGAAGATCGCCATTAGCCCGTCGTTGATCCAATGCAACAGCGACTTGTCGAGCGCGAACGTGCCGACGCGAATGCTGACATGGGTTGCGAGGAGGCTGTCGTCGATCCACAAAAACCGCGAGTTATTGAGGACGATGGCCAGGATGGCCGCGATCATCATCACGATGCCGCCGGCGGCCTCGTGATGCCGCAGACCCATCAATCCGTTCGGCATGCTTTTCAAAAAGCTGTCTCATGATCATCGAATTTTGAGTATCGGTATTGCCATGGATGGAGCGCGCGCACAACTCGATCCGGCGCGCCATCACATCGGCAAACGGGACGCGTGATAGGAAAAGTAGTTGTCCATGGCTGAAACGATGGAGCCGGAAACTTTATCGCGCCAGCTGTCGGACTTGAGGTTGGCCGCGTCGGCACGATTGGTGACGTAGGCAAGTTCGATCAGCACCGATGGCATCTTGGCGCTCTTGAGAACGCGGAAGCTTGCCTCGCGATCGGGATTGTTCATCATGTTGGTGGTGGCGCCCATGGTTTCGACCACGGTGCCGGCGAACACTTTCGTCCGCTCGCGATTGACGACCAGCTCTTTCAGCGCCAGATCGGCGAGAAAACTTTTCACTGCGCTCACGTCGTCGTCGCCTTGCGCTTTGACCGAGGTCAACTCCGTGCTCGACAGCAGGTCGGCATTGACCCGGCCTTTGGCAGCGCGTTGCAGCTCGTTCGCCACATTGTCACGCAACGAGTAGATGGTGGCCCCACGGGCATCCGAGCCAGCGTAATCGGCATGCACGGCGATGAACAGTGCGGCCTTCGAGCGGTCGGCAAAGTCGCGGCGCTCGTCGAGTTCGATGAAGGTGTCCGTATCGCGCGTCATCAGCACTTTGTAGCGGCCCGTCGCTTCCAGTTTTTCGCGGAGGCGAAGCGAGAACGCCAGCACCACGTCTTTTTCGATCGTGCCGTATTTCTGCGCGCCCGAGTCATGACCGCCGTGCCCGGGATCGATGACGATGATGGGCTTGAAGATGTTGAGCGCACGCTGATCGGGCCGTTGTGCGGGACGCGGCAAAGGTGGCTGCAGGCCGCTGGCGCCGAGCCCGGCGGCGGTTGGGACCAAGGGGCGTTTGACTGCGGACTGCGCGGCCTTGCTGCCGCCTTCGACCGGCACGATCTCCAACACTAGGCGCGGACCGTGTGCGGCGTCCTTGCCTTTTTCGATGGCCGCCTTCTCGACGACGACCGCGCCGATCACGTCGATCACGACGCGCATTTTGCCAGGTGCGGACGAGCCACCTCGAATGGACTGCACGAGGCCGACCGGTGCCGTCCCGGCAATGGCCGGCAACTGTACTTTGACATCGGGCATCTCGATGATGACCCGATTGGGGTTGGCCAGAGAAAACACCTGAAACTCGACGGATTTTTCAAGACCGATAACGAAACGGGTGCGCGACTTGTCGCCGGCGACGGCGGTGTCGGCGTGCGGCTGAACCTTGGCCGCGCCAAGCATGGAGGGCGCTTCGAATTGGGCTGCAGGTGCGTCCTGGGCAAAGGCTCCGGGGACGAGATGCGAGACTATTGCGGCCAGACCAACGCTGGTCAGCAGACACACGCGCGCAGCCTCGCGGCGCGCTGAAGTGCGCCACACAACGCCAATCGACATTCCCTAAGACCCCCGTTACGCAAACACTCGTTTTCAAGTGGGTAAGTCTGAAATACTTGCCGGACAAAGATGGCTTTTTCCGGCAGATGGTAAGGTCTTGTTATGGACGCGGATGATTGACGCTTCGTTAATATTAACGAAGATTTGCCAATCCGGTGGCGGTCCCTACAACAACGGCGCCGCCCGTCCGCGAGCCGCGCCGTTTCAAGGTGCAATACATTCAAGCGCTTGCGGCCGCGCGATGAGAGCCTAGAGTTGGCCGGCGTTGCGATAGCGGATCATGTAACTGTCCATGGTAAAATCTGCGACCGACGTCCAAAGGTAAGCGTCGGAGCGGAATGCCACATAGCTGTCGTACATCTTCTTGAACGCGAGGTTTTTCTCGCCGATCTCCCGATAAAGATCGTTGGAGGCTTTCCAGCTGGCGTCCATCACTTCGGGTGGGAAAGGCTTCAGGACGGTGCCGGCGGCCACCAACCGTTTCAAGGCAGCCGGGTTGATGGCGTCGTA
>JANLYD010000364.1:0-1505 GCA_031365465.1 Hyphomicrobiaceae bacterium | reverse complement strand
TCGCCGACCAGTTTGTTGCCGGCGCCCTCGACGCGGTTGATGCCGACGTCGATGACGATGGCGCCGGGCTTGACCCAATCGCCCAACACCATCTCGGGCCGGCCGACGGCGGCGACCAGGAGATCGGCGCGGCGGCAGATGCCGGCAACAAACTGGTCGGCGACGTCCACTACGCCAGCGCCGCGGCCGTCGCGGGCGCCATCACGCCTGTCCCGGGCGGGGTCGGGCCGATGACCATCGCCTGCCTGTTGCGCAACACGCTGCAAGCGGCCTGTGCAGCGCGCGGCCTGCCGATGCCACCGCTTGGTTAGTGAGCGGGAGTTGTCGTTAAAACCTGCGTTATGCGTGGGCAGCATGCCTGCTTTGTCCACAGGCCCTGCACTGCACCGCAACATTTATATTGCACTGCACAATAACCTGGGCTATACAATCGATACGACGAAGGACCGGCGGCGGCAGCGCCCCACGTGACTTCGGCCGCCCCCTGATTTCACGTCTAGCCGATCCCCTTCACCCATATCAGTGAGACCACCATGAAGAACGATTTCACCCAACAGGCCGAAGACTTTATGCGCACCGCCAGCGACGCCCGCGTTCCCGAGCAGATGCAGCACTTCGCCGAGGACAGCGTGGCCAAGACCCGCGAAGCCTTCGCCAAGATGACCGTCGTCGCCCAGGATTCGCAGAAGGCCCTGGCTGAAGTGTCGACCATCGCCACGCAGGGCGCAAAGACGCTCGGCGACAAGGTGATCGCCAATGTCACGGCCAACACCACCGCCGCCTTCGACGCCGCCGAGCAGATCGCCCGTTCCAAGTCGATCCCGGAAGCCATGAAGCTGCAGGCCTCGTTCTTCCAGGCCCAGATGGCCAAGAACGCCGAGCAGACCCGCGAGTTCTTCGAACTTTCGACCAAGCTCTATCAGCAGACTTTCGCCAGCTTCAACACGGTGGCTTCGAAGGCCATGGTGAACGGCAAGAGCGGCCTGTAGTCCTCTCACTCCCCCGACTACTGCCGCTGCAAGAGACCGGATGCGCAAGCGTCCGGTCTCTTTTTTTGAATTGGGCTGAAACGGCATCATCGTTAGCCAAATCTCAACAAAACCGGAAGCATTCGCGATCCCCCATTGCCCAGACCCTTAACCCTTGCCTGCCAAGCTTGCGGCCTTGTTCGAGGTCACGAGTGGCAGGCAGCGTATGAGCAGACGGATACTGATTATCGTCGAGAATTTGACGCTGCCGCTGGACCGGCGCGTCTGGCAGGAAGCCACCACATTGCGCGATGCGGGGCACACGGTGTCCGTCATCTGCCCGATCGGCGGCAAGCATACCGCAGCCTATGAGCTGCTCGAGGGCATCCACATTTTCCGCCATCCGCTGCCGTTGGAAGCGTCGGGCGCGCTTGGCTATCTCGTTGAATATTCCTCGGCCCTGTTCTGGGAAGCCTGGCTTTGCTTCAACGTCCTGCACCAGGTCGGCTTCGACGTCATCCAGGCCTGCAACCCGCC
>JANLYD010000363.1:0-3018 GCA_031365465.1 Hyphomicrobiaceae bacterium | reverse complement strand
CAACCCGGCGCGATCCGCCACCGCGCCCGTGAACGCGCCCTTGATATGCCCGAACAGCGTGGACATCGCTGCATCGCCGCGCAACGTCGCGCAGTTGACTTCGACGAACGGGCCTTTGATCTGATGGCGGGCATGTTTCAGCTCGTAAATGCGGCGCGCCAGCTGCGATTTCCCAGCGCCCGTCGGCCCGGTCAGCAACACTGGCGCCTTCGAGCGGACGGCGACGTGCTCGATGCGGTCAATCATCTGGTTGAACGCGGCACTGCGCGTTTCGATGCCGGACTTCAGGAACGAGGTCGCCTCGGTCTGCTCGGCACGGAAGCGGGTCGCGATGTGGTCGTAGCGCGACAGATCGAGATCGATCAGGCCGTAGGTGCCAGCGCCGCCGTCCTTCCAGCGCTTCGGTGGCGACACCTGCAGCAACCGTCCGGGGATCACGCGCGCTTCGGTCAGCAGGAACCAACAGATCTGCGCGACGTGGGTGCCGGTGGTGATGTGGACCAGATAGTCTTCGGCGTCGGGATCGAACGGATAGCCGCGTGCGAACGCGTGCAGTGCGCCATAGACCTCCTCGAAGTCCCACGGGTCGTTCAGGTCCATGGTGTGGCGGCGCACGTGAGTTTCGGGCGAGACTTGCGCGATATCGAGTCCGACGCGTTCGGCGAGTGCCGTGTGGACGCGCGCGTGCAGCAGCTCCAGCCGGTCGATCAACAGATCGTCGTGCTGGCAGATGCTCACGGTTGGCCGCCACTTCTGCCAGCGCTCAGGGGTCTTGCCCTGATCCAGCGTGGTGCCGAGGAAGCCGATAACGACCAGAGTCTTCATACGAAGTATATTATCTAAAATTATAAAACAATCTATCAATAGATATGAAATTTATAGCGGACGCAACTGCGCTCAACCGCAACAGAATTATAAATTCAATGAAATCAATGCATTAGATGGATTTCTCCTGGACCGCCGTCCGTTGGCACGCAGGCTGCAATATCCCTTTCGTACTCCAACGAAGGACGTGTGTCATGGCGAACAAGTTGCTGTTTTCTAGCTACGTGGGCAAGCTGTTGCCGAAGGCCACCGCGAAGAACCGCGCAGGCGCGCCGGCTTACGCGCTGACGCCGAAGCACCAGCTGACGCAGCTCGCCATGACCGGCACGCTGTCGCGCACGTTTTATGCGAGCGGCCGCGACCAGTTGACGGATGTGACGGCGCTGACCGCACAGGTCGAGCCATTGTTCCTGGCCCAGCTCGCGATCTATGCCCGTCAGCGCGGCCACATGAAGGACATGCCGGCGCTGTTGCTGGCGGCCTTGTCGGCGAACGATCCCGTGCTGTTGTCGCGTGCGTTTCCGCGCGTGATCGATAACGGCCGTATGCTGCGCACGTTCGTGCAGATCATGCGGTCGGGTGCGGTTGGCCGCAAGTCGCTGGGCTCGCGTCCGAAGGCGCTGGTGCAGTCTTGGCTGAACCAGGCATCGGACGCCCGAATCCTCAATGCTGCGGTTGGCCAGTCGCCGTCGCTCGCCGACGTGATCCGCATGGTGCACCCCAAGCCCGCGACAGCGGAGCGTAAGGCGCTCTATGCCTACCTGATCGGCAAGCCGTACGATGTGGCGATGATCCCGGAAGCCGTGCGCGCGTTCGCGGCGTTCAAGCGCGATGCGACGGCACCCGTGCCTGAGGTTCCGTTCCAGATGCTGACGGCACTGGAGTTGACGCCGCAGCATTGGGCCCAGATCGCAAAGTCTGCCGGCTGGCAAATGTTGCGCCAGAACCTGAACACGTTCGATCGTCAGTGCGTGTTCGCGATTGACGGTTTTGCGGAGATGGTCGCCGCGCGTTTGCGCGATCCGGCCGAAATCGCACGAGCCCGCGTGCTGCCCTACCAGCTGATGGCCACCTACATGGCCGCCAGCCAGGATGTGCCGGGCATCGTTCGCGAGGCGCTGCAGGACGCGATGGAAATCGCGATCGCCAACGTCCCGGCGATCGCGGGCAACATCGTGATCTGCCCGGACGTGTCTGGGTCGATGACGTCGCCGGTGACGGGTGCCCGCAAGGGTGCAACGTCGGCGGTGCGCTGCATCGATGTTGCCGCTCTTGTGGCGGCGGCGTTCCTGCGCGTGAACACGTCGGCGCGCGTGCTGCCGTTCGAGAACGACGTGGTCGGCATGACGCTGAACCCACGCGATAGCGTGATGACCAACGCGGCCAAGTTGGCGGCAGTGGGTGGTGGCGGCACGAACTGCTCGGCGCCGCTGGCCTTGTTGAACGCCGAACGTGCGGCACCCGCTCTTGTTGTGTTCGTCTCGGACAACCAGTCCTGGATGGACGCGAAGAACGGCGGGCAGACCACGGGCATGATGGCGGAATGGACGAAGATCAAGGCGCGTAACGCTGCTGCGAAACTCGTCTGCATCGACATCCAACCGTACGGCACCACGCAGGCACCGGAACGCGACGACATCTTGAACGTCGGGGGCTTCTCCGACGCCGTGTTCGAGGTGATCGCAAACTTCGCGAACGGCACCGGTGGTGCCGATCGTTGGCTCGCCGAGATCGAGGCGATCGAGGTGTAGCCTACGCAACAAAAAAGTCGGGGGGAATGCCTCTGGGGACTACATCGCTATCACCGAAGAACGTCTCCGGTATTCGATCTCGTCCCCCCGGCTTCTTTTTCCCTAGCACCCGCTGAAAGGCGATGAGAGGGCGACGTAGCGAGCTTTGAAATTTAGTCTGCAACTGCGCCGCTTTCACAGAAGACATTGCGAAACGTGTTCGCGGCCGCCCCGAGCTAAACAAAGGATCGACCATGTCTTACAAGAAGTCAGCATATTTTTCCGACGAGCACATGCGCTTAGTTGGTGTGATTGCGGCTCTTTGGGAAAATCTAGAGCTTATATTGCAGCGTGCGGTGGCCGAAGTGATGTCTCACGATTTCGCTAGAATCCGAATGCTGACGGAAAACATGTCCATCAGTAGTAAGCTAGACATCATAAAAGTCCACGCCCGAGACCTGCC
>JANLYD010000254.1:0-4538 GCA_031365465.1 Hyphomicrobiaceae bacterium | reverse complement strand
GATCAAGCAAACGAAAAACATGATCGACGAGCCCAGAACGGCGTCCGCCGATTCCTGCCGTCATGCCGGCTTGAGACAGATCCTGACAAGGAAAACCAGCTGTGAGAAGTTCAGTCGTAGCCGGCAGTGATTTCAGCTTTGAAACGTCGAGGTGGTTGGTAACCAAAGGAAAGCGATCTGCCAGCACCGTAACCGCAGGAGGCCAAATCTCACACGTCACCATGGTCTCGTGACCAGCCTCGTGAAGACCGCGTTCGAGGCCGCCAATCCCGGCGAATAGAGCTGCGACACGCATGTGAATTAGTCTCCCTCTGTTCGTCACAGATATATTGATTTCGACCTGAACGAAAGAGGAACCTCGAAATTCTCAACCAAAAACTCTCTGGATGCCGATACGTCGGACACCGCTCGAGCCGTGGATCACCGCATGTCATCTCGCAAGCCGAACATACTTTTCATCATGGCCGATCAGTTGAGGTGGGATTATCTCGGCTGCTCGGGGCATCCGCACATCAAGACGCCGAACATCGATGCGCTGGCGCTGAGGGGCGTGCGCTTCAATCGCGCGTTCGTGCAGTCGCCGGTGTGCGGGGGATCGCGCATGTCGTTCTATACGGGGCGCTATAACATCACGCACGGCGCGACCTATAACAACTTTCCGCTACGCATCGACGAGATGACGATCGGCGATTATCTGAAGCCACAGGGTTATCGCACGGCGCTGGTGGGCAAGACGCATTTCAAGCCGGACGCGGAAAGCCTGACGCGGCTCGGGATTTCATCCACGAACGATCCCGGCATTGCGGCGACTGCGTGTGGCTTCGAAGAATTCGAACGTGACGACGGGCTGCATCCGGACGAAGGCAACCCGACGGATCTCGCCTATAACCGCTGGCTGCGGCAGTTCGGCTACGCCGGCGACAACCCGTGGCACACTCACGCAAACTCCGTCGAAGGCTGTGACGGTGAGGTGCTGTCGGGGTGGTCGATGCGGAACGCGCGCAAACCGGCCCGCGTGCGCGCCGAGCATTCGGAAACCGCGTACATGACCAATCGCGCTGTTGATTTCATAAATGAGGCGGGTGGTCAGCCGTGGTGCCTGCACTTGTCGTACATCAAGCCGCACTGGCCCTATATCGCGCCGGCGCCTTATCACGCGATGTATGGCGCTGAGCACATGATCGCGGCCAACAAGACCGAGCACGAGCGCGCGGCGCCGCATCCGGTGGTGGCCGCCTTCATGAAGCACGAAGAGAGCGTGAATTTTTCACGCGACGAGGTGCGTGCGGCCGTCATCCCGACGTACATGGGGCTGATCAGCGAGTTCGATCATCACGTCGGTCGCGTGGCGGCGCATTTGGAAAAGCGCGGGCTGGCCGAAGATACGATTATCGTCGTGACGTCGGATCATGGCGATTATCTCGGCGATCACTGGCTGGGCGAAAAGGAACTGTTCCACGAGGAGGTCGTGCGCATACCAATGATCGTGATGGATCCGCGTCGGGATGCCGACGGCACGCGCGGACATGTGGTGGACGAGCTGGTCGAGGCCATCGATCTGGTGCCGACGTTCGTCGAGTGGGCGGGTGCGCCGGCGGCACCGCATCGGTTGGAGGGCGCGTCGCTGTTGCCGCTGATTGCAGGCGAAACGCCAGCGGGTTGGCGGACGGCTGCACATTGTGATTCAGATTTCGCGCTGAGGCACGCGCGGCGGCATCTGGGTCTTCAGCCGGATCAGGCGCGCGGCTTCATGGTGCGCACGAAGCGCTGGAAATACGTGCATTTCGAGCGTTTTCCGCCGCAACTGTTCGACCTCGACGCCGACCCGCACGAGCAAACCGATCTCGGTGTATCAGCCGCGCATGCAGACGTGCGCGCAGAGATGAAAGACCGGATGATCAGTTGGCTGACGAGCCGCAAGACCCGCATCACCATCAGTCATGAGACGATCGAACGGGTGACGGGCGGCGCGAAGGCGCGCGGGTATCGATTTGGGGAGTGGTGATGTAAAAGCGTCGTGAGCGAGTAGCGCGTAGTGAGTGCGCCTGAGGAATCGTTCGCGGGCTGGGCGGTCCCGTGTCTGCGGGGCACAATTTGCGAAGTGCAAATTATGCACCGCGCACGGGATGACAGTGGAGCGTGAGCTGTCATCTCGTTCGCGTCGATGCAAAGCATCACAAACGGCTGCGGTCAGTTTGGTTTAAGCGATCAGGTCATCGTACAGATCGCGCCATTCTGGATTTGCTCGGTCGACAAGGGCGATCTTCCACGCGCGACGCCAGCGTTTGATTGTTTTTTCACGTCCAATCGCTGTCAGAATGTCATGATGCGTTTCATGCCAAACGAGACGAGTTGATCCCCATTCGCTGGTAAATCTGGAATAACCGCCGAGCCTGTGTTGTTCAATGCGACGACGGAGATCGCGGGTGACGCCCACGTAAAGCACACCGCGAGTCGTGTTGGTGAGCATGTAAATGAAGTAGGTTCGCATGTGTTTGATCGTACGATGTTGGACGGTCCCGTGTGTGCGGGGCACAATATGCGAAGTGCAAATTATGCACCGCGCACGGGATGAAAAAGAATTTTTTTGCTGCAGGGATAATATGTCAAAGCCAGCAGCGCGGATTAACTGCGAAAGCGAGACTAGGTATTCGCCTAGTTCCATTTGAGCAGCACTTGCAGGCATATTTCTGATCATCCCGGGTCATGAGGGGGCGGCAGCTGAGCGTTGAGCACCTGCGATCCGGGAGCCGTGTCGGAACGCGGCAAGAGCAGACGGACGAGCGACGACGACAAGGAGCAATCTGAAGCGTTGGGCGGGCGCCCGAAGGTTCGAGCAAGCAGCATCGAAGGAGTGATCCGAGATGCTGCCGTCGAAGATCGAGGGTTGGTGCCGAGAGGCACCGCACGAGTTCGAGACACCGTTCTGAAATTAAAGACCGGATAGGATGGTGCCTATCACGCTTCGCACCACGCTCGAACGAGGCTCTCACCTCGAACCCCGGCGGCGTCTGATCAACGCCACGCAGGCTTTTTTCGAGCAGGTCCCCGGCGGCAAAACGGGACGTGATGCCACGCATCACTTCCGATCACCCGGTGTCACGTCCCGCCCCTCGAAATGGGGGCAAGAGTGAAACTGGACTTGGTAAACCCACACGGCGAAAGCCGGTGTGGAGTTTGGTGTTTTAAAATCGATAGAGCTTTGCGGCGGTCCCGTGTCTGCAGTGCATCACAAGCGTGCTGCCACTCCGCACGGGATGACAGCCAATCACTCCACCGTCATCCAGTGCGCCGCGCTGCGTGCAACGCTGCGACGCGACACGGGACTGCGCAGTCCTGTAAGGTCACCGCAAATTTCAACACGGAGTTCTCCTCATGAAAATTGCAATCCTCGGCACGGGTGCCATGGGTTCGGTGTATGCGGCGCTGCTGGCGGACGGCGGGCACGAGGTGTGGGCGGTCGACACGTGGGCCGATCACGTGAAGGCGATCAATGACAACGGCCTGCGCGTCGAGGGCGCGAGTGGCGATCGGGTCGTGCGGTTGAAGGCGACGGTCAACGCGCGCGACGTAGGGGATGCCGATCTCGTCATCATCGCCACCAAAGACGACGGCGTGGATGCGGCAGCCCGTGACGCGCTTGCGATCGCCAAATCGGATGCGCCCATCCTCACCATTCAAAACGGGCTGGGGTCGGCCGATCGGGTCGGCGCGATCGTCGGCGCCGCGCGCACGATGATCGGCGTCGTCGGCGGGTTCGGTGCGTCGATGAAAGGGCCAGGTCATGCGCATCACAACGGCATGGAATTTCTGCGGCTCGGCGAAATGAGCGGCGGGCTGAGCACGCGGCTGGAAACCGTCAAGCAGGCATGGGAACAGGGTGGCTTCAAGGTGCTGGCGTTCGACGACATCCACAAGATGGTGTGGGAGAAGCTGCTGTGTAACGTCACCTACTCCGGTCCGTGCGCGATGACGGGGCTGCGGGTGGGGGAAATCCAGCAGTCGCCGCATGGGTGGAGCATCGCTGCGGCGTGCGCCACCGAGGGCTTCCACGTTGCGCGGGCGCGCGGCATCAAGTTGGATTTCAACGATCCCGTCCGCTACGTGTGGGAGTTCGGGCAGAAAATTCCGGGCGCGCGTCCGTCGATGCTGCTCGATCACATGGCGGGCCGTAAAGCGGAGATCGACAACATCAACGGTGCGATTGCACGCGAGGGCGGCAGGCTGGGAATCGCAACGCCGGTGAATTCGGTGGTGGTCGCGATGTTGAAGGCAAAGGAGAGCGGCTTCGGGACATAGCGGTTTCCGATGGAGATTGCGGGCGGTGATGGGAGAGGGGCGAACGGCTGTTGGGATCGGGTTGCCCCCCCACCCTAGCCCTCCCCCACGAGGGGGGAGGGAATCTGTGTGGAAGTGTTGAGCGGTGGCGTGATCCCGTATGACAGAGGCTCCAGCACGTCGGCGAGTTGACGGTAGAGATTGCGGGTGGTGTTGGGAGCGGGGACGCGCGAACGGCTGTTGGGGATCGGGTTGCCCCC
>JANLYD010000026.1:0-2629 GCA_031365465.1 Hyphomicrobiaceae bacterium | reverse complement strand
GAGCGCTATTACCAGTCGTTCCAATTCGTCGTGTGGGCTGGAAAAGATGCGCGCACCGCGATGGCTGCGGCGGCCTTCGATACCGAAGGTCAGGCCTGAGACGGTCAATGGCAAACACCTGCCGGCTCGACGAAGCGATGGCGAGCACAGCCCCAAAATCTCGTGATTCGGGCTGTTCGTGCTGGCTGCAATTTCAGACCGCCGCTGCGTGACCTGACAAATCCGTGATCGTTGCCGATGACCCGGACAGTGGATTGTCCGCGTTCCACTTGTACTTCACCGTGTCGAAGCGCGCGCCGAGCGCATCATACATCATCAACCGGCCCACAAGCCCCTCGCCGATCCCGATGATCTCCTTCAGCACTTCCGTCGCCTGCAAAGTCCCGACGACGCCGACGACAGCGCCCAACACGCCCACCTCCGAACAGTTCGCAACCAGCCCCGGCGGCGGCGCTTCCGGGAACAGGCACCGATAGGTCGGGTTCGGCGTGCCATCGGCTGCCGTCAGATGCGGCTTCAATGTCGTGATGTATCCATCGAATGGCCCCACGGCTGCATACACCAGCGTCTTGCGCGCCAGATAGCACGCATCAGATACCAGATACCGTGTCGCAAAGTTATCCGATCCGTCAGCCACGATGTCGTAACGCCCAATCAGCTCCATCGCGTTCGCAGCGGTCAATCGTACCGCGTGCGTCTCGACCGTTACGTGCGGATTGATCCGCCGCAATGTCGCCGCCGCGCTCTCGACCTTCGGCGTGCCGACGCCCGCCGTTGCATGCACGATCTGCCGCTGCAGATTATCCAGCGACACTCGATCGTCATCGACAACCCCGAGTGTTCCCGCCCCAGCCGCCGCCAGATACATCAGCAACGGCGCACCTAACCCGCCCGCGCCCACGACCAGCACCCGCGCGGCCTTCAACCGCTGCTGCCCCGGCCCGCCGACGTCTTTCAACACCAGATGCCGCTTGTAGCGCTGGATTTCTTCCGGCGTGAACGCAGTTGGCTGTGGTGAAGTCGTCATCGAAATGCCTGCTGATGGAACCACACCTAGAGTGCAAAGGGCTCTTGACGATCGGAGAAGGTCGGGGTCAGGGGGCCGCACCTATCGCGTTCAAACTACCGCTGCTTCCGCCAACGGTCCACAAAGGACTGAACGGGCTTTATGCCCTTACGCCACGCGTCATCCTCCGATACGATGACGCCATTGAATCGGACCCACCTGGAAACCACCCGCCCATGGAAGTCTCCTTCCGCAAGGAAATCGCCAATCTGAAGCTCGGCGCAGGCTCGACCTTCCATGGCGAAGGCATTCTGGCCGTCACCAAGGCGCTGTTGCAATCCGGCGTCGGCTACGTCGGCGGTTACCAAGGTGCACCGGTCAGCCATCTGCTCGACGTGTTGCTGCAGTCCGAAGACATTTTGTCGGAACTTGGCGTTCACCTGCAAACCTGCACCAACGAAGCCGCAGCCGCCGCCTTGCTCGCCGCCTCCATCAACTATCCCGTGCGCGGTGCAGTCACGTGGAAATCCATCGTCGGCACCAATGTCGCTGCGGATGCGCTCTCCAATCTCGCGTCGGCGGGTGTCATCGGGGGGGCGCTCATCGTCGTCGGCGAGGACTACGGCGAGGGCGCCAGCGTCATCCAGGAACGCACCCACGCCTTTGCGCTCAAGTCGACGGTCTGGTTATTCGATCCGCGCCCGGATCTGCCCACCATCGTCCGCATGGTGGAAAAGGGCTTCGAACTGTCCGAAGCCTCCAACACGCCCGTCATGCTCGAGTTGCGCATTCGCGCCTGCCACGTCTACGGCAGCTTCGATGCCAAGGACAACGTCGCAGCCAAGGTCTCCACCAACGCCCGCTTGGCAGCACCCGCCACCTTCGACTACGCCAAGCTCTCGCACCCACCTGTCACCTTCAATCAAGAGATCGACAAAGTCGCTCGCCGTCGCCCGTTGGCCGAACAGTTCATCCTCGATCATCAACTCAACGACATCCTGGGCCCTGTTGATGGCGACATCGGCATCATCGTGCAAGGCGGCCTGTTCAATGTGTTGAACGGGCGCTTGGCCCACGCCAGCCTTTCAGACATTTACGGCGACACAGCGGTTTCAACGCTTGTGCTGAACGTCACACATCCGCTGTCGTCGCGGCAGATCATCGACTTCTGCGCCGGCAAAAAGGCCGTGCTCGTCGTCGAAGAAGGCGCGCCCGATTTCCTCGAGCAAGCGATCGGCCAGGTCCTCCGCAAAGCGGATTTGCAAACCAAACTGCACGGCAAGGACTGCCTGCCCATGGCCGGCGAATATACGCCGCTTGTCCTCGCCGACGGCCTGGCGACGTTTTTCCAACTGACGTCGCAAGCGCTGGTCCATCCCCCCACCCCTAACCCCT
Organism: Hyphomicrobiaceae bacterium; assembly: GCA_031365465.1. Classification (GTDB taxonomy): domain Bacteria; phylum Pseudomonadota; class Alphaproteobacteria; order Rhizobiales; family Hyphomicrobiaceae; genus JABFRJ01. Next base: position 228 of record JANLYD010000026.1, on the reverse strand, counting down.
CCCCACCTGTGGGGGATGGACAGGGTGGGGGGGCTGGTGCCGCAAATCGCCGGCTTGCTCATGCGACCAACCTCCTCACCGTCTCGCTGGCCGAGCACAAAGCCCGCGTCTCCGCTGTCGACGTCGTTCTTGATATTGGTGCCGGAACTGGTTTACTCAGCCTGATGGTCGCGCAAAAAACAGGTGCTGCTATGGAGGCGGTCGAAATTGATGCCTCAGCGGCTATAC
>JANLYD010000224.1:0-16073 GCA_031365465.1 Hyphomicrobiaceae bacterium | reverse complement strand
CGTTGTGCCAAGCCGCAAGCGCAGTTTTTGCTGGCTGATAATTCGGCGGGTCAGGTTTACATACACGGGACGCGGCGCGCTTACGAGACAGCATCAGCTGAAAAAATCAGCAAGAAAGACTAAAAAATGAGCAATGGGCTCGAGCTTCTGAACACCGCCGAGATGTCGAAGGCCGATCGCCTTGCCGAGCGTGCCGGCATCCCAGTGTCGGAGTTGATGGAAAATGCAGGGCGCGCCGTCGCGGACGAAGCCGAAATAATGGTTGCGCCCGGCGCGCGCATCGTCGTGGTGTGCGGGCCGGGCAACAACGGCGGCGATGGCTTCGTGGCAGCCCGCCTGCTGCGCGAACGCGCGTTCGACGTGCGCGTTGCCTGCCTGCGCGACGTAGCCGTTTTGAAGGGCGAGGCGGGCGTCATGGCAAGACGCTGGAACGCCGCCTGCGCAAGCCCTGACGCGAGCGCCGAACAAGTCCTGGCCGACGCAGACCTGATCATCGACGCGATCCTCGGCGCGGGCTTGAGCCGGCCACTCGATCCTCTGGTCAGGTCGTGGGTCGCAGCAATCAATAAAGCGGCGCGCAGCAAGGCAAATCCCGCTCGAATTCTGGCAGTCGACGTGCCCACCGGCCTCGATGGCGACACCGGCGACGTCGCTGTAGGCGCTGCGGCCGGCGATGTCGTATCGGCAGATCGCACCATCACATTTTTCCGCCGTAAACCCGGACACCTGCTTTTGCCCGGTCGCAGCCTTTGCGGTGACGTGCGTTTGGCCGATATCGCGATACCCCCCACGGTGTTGACCAGCATTCAACCCAAAACCTGTGCCAACGGCCCCGCATTGTGGGGCGCCGCGTTTCCGCATCTGCACGGCAACTCCCATAAATACACGCGTGGCCATGCCGTGGTGGTGTCTGGACCAGCGACCCAAACCGGCGCCGCACGCTTGGGCGCTCGTGGCGCGCTCCGGATCGGTGCCGGCCTCGTCACCGTCGCGTCGCCGTTGGCAGCGGTCGCGACCAACGCGGCTCATCTGACCGCAATCATGCTGATGCCGTTCGACGGCCCTCGCGGCCTCGCCGATGTTTTAACTGACGAACGCAAGAACGCCGTGCTGGTCGGGCCGGGCTGTGGCGTCAACATCGCCACGCGACTCCTGGTCCAGGTGGCCCTGGAATTTGATGCCTCCTGCGTGCTCGATGCCGACGCGTTGACGTCCTTCACGCTTGATCAGCAGGACGACCCTGAACCCGTGGTCGATCATCTGTTTGCGCTGATCCAAGAAACGCCCGCGCGGCAGGTGGTGCTCACGCCGCATGAGGGCGAGTTCAAGCGCATCTTTCCGGATCTCGTCGGCTCGAAACTCGAGCGTGCCCGCCGTGCAGCCGAACGATCCGGCGCAGTCGTTGTCGTCAAGGGCGCCGACACGGTGATCGCTGCACCCGACGGACGCGCCGCCATCAACGAGAACGCGCCGCCCTGGCTGGCCACCGCAGGTTCCGGCGACGTACTGGCAGGATTTGTCACCGGATTGCTCGCCCAGGGCATGCCGGCGTTCGAGGCCGCGTGCTCAGCCGTCTGGCTGCATGGCGAATGCGCCAACATCTTCGGACGCGGCCTGATTGCCGAAGATTTGCCCGAACTGCTGCCGAGGGCGCTAGCCGGTATGTCGTCGGCGTAACAACGCTATTTGCCTTGCGGCACGCCCGGGCGCGACCGATAGGTAGGCATCGACCAGCCGTACGTCATCGCAAGCCCGCGCACGACGAAGGCCAAAACAAACCCCACCGCTGCTCCGATCGCCTTGTCCGCGCCGAGGCCGATCGTGGCCACATACGTGAGCGCGCCCACCAGCGAGGCCGTCACGTAAATTTCTTTGCGGAGAATGATCGACGGCTCATGCCCGAGAATGTCGCGAATGATCCCGCCCAACGATGCGGTGATCACCCCCATGACGATCGCGTTGACCGGACCGGCGCCGGCATCCAGCCCCTTGGCCGTGCCGACGACGGTGACCATGGCGAGTCCGATGGCGTCGAGCCACAGCAGCACCTTGAAGCGCGATTGTGCGAAGTGCGCCGTGAAGTAGACCGCCACCGACACCGCGACCGACGTCGCTACGTAAGTCGGTTCGCGTATCCAGAAAACGGGCAAACCCAGCAATAGGTCGCGCACGGTGCCGCCTCCGACGCCTGTGATGATGCCGAGCCACACAAAGCCGACGATATCCATCTCCTTGCGCGAAGCGACCAACGCGCCGGTAATGGCAAACACTGCAACGGCAATGAGATCCATGAATGTGAGCAGCGATTGCAATGTCGGCGTCAGCATCGAAAGACGTTCCAGTGTCGGATAATTGTCAGTTAAAATGTTGAACCGAGCGTGTGGGCCAACATCGTCCCGCAGCATCCTAATGCGCAGATGTCTCGCCAACCCCTGATAACAAAAAACGGGCACCCTAAGGTGCCCGTTTCGATGTCATGCGTCGGCAGAAGGATCAATGCTGACCCCAGAACTCCACGACGGCGCGGCCACGGGCGACACCGCCCTGTTGGAAGATGCGCGTGCGATAGGTCGGCCGGATCTCTTGAACGATGCGCGTGCCGCCCTTCAGATCGATGGGGCCGAAACGACCGCCAGCTTCCACCTTGGTGCGGTTCGCCGGGATGATGTCGACTTCACCATTGCCATAGACGACGCGAACTTCGAACAGCGTGATCGCATGATCGCGAACACGGACTTCGATACGCTTGAAGCCACCCTCGTTCTTGCCGACTTTGATGGTGTCGTTCCGGTCGATCGTGAAGCCCGCTGTCTGGCCGCCCAACAGCACGAAACCGGCGTTGTACTTTTTGCCTTCGCCCTGCGGACCCAGCCAACCTTCGGCATACTGGCCGTAGACTTCGACGTAGGCTTGACCACGGAAATTCGGCTTGGCGCGATACACCAGCTGGATTTCCTTGATGAAGCGGTCACCCTTGAGGTCGAACCACTTGGTACGCGTGTCTTTCTTGGCATCGGCGTTGTACGCCAATTCCTGCGACTCGCCGTTGGAGTAGATCACCTTGATCGAGTTGATGAAGATGTCGTTGTCTAGCACGCGCATCCGGATCTTGTCGAACTTACCGACCTCGGCGCCCACGCGGATGGTGTCGCGATCGACAGCGAAACCGACAGCCTGTGTTCCAAACAGCACTTCGCCGCTGTCGACAGCGGCACCGGGTCTTGCGGTTGTGGCCGACGACGGTGTGGTGCTCGCCGAAACATTGCCGGTAGCAGCGCCGCTCGGCGTCGTCGACGACGAGGCAGCCGCGGTGCGCGTGGCGCGCGCACCTGCATCAGATTGCAGACCGTAAACTTCGATCACGGCCGGTACGACAGCCGTCGGCTGCGCTTTGAATGTCAGGTTCACCTTGTCGACGAATTTGCTATCGTCGCGTTGATCGATTGCGCGGGTGCGCTCGCCGTCGAGAAGATTGATCGCACGCTTTTCGTTGTGGGATTTCCCGTCACTGTAGACGACTTCCACGTTGTCCAATTCGATGCCACGGCGCTTGGCGACAAGGCGAACGGCTTTGTAATTGCCCCGCGCATTTGCCAGATCGATGGTATCGCTATCTTTGTTCAGAATAACGTTTTTTGACCCCATCAGAACCCAAGTATCTTGAGCCTGAACAGCGGTCGCGGACAGCACAGTCGCAAACGCGGCTGCGGCCACGATCAGCCCTCGGTTCATGTGAACTCCTTAACGTGTGTTGTTGTCCCCGGTATCGAAAACAGGCGTACCGTAGACCACGCGCCAAAAAAAGGCGACGGCTTCCTATCATCCCGCCCGAGGCTGTAGCATTGCGGCAACAACTTGGCGGGCTTGAAGCGATGTCGCGGTCGCGCTGCGGTGCCGATGCACTGTGGAGTCGACAGCCACCGCGGTGCTTTCCGATTCCACTGCCCCCCGATTGGCTCTAGCATGACTTCAGCGACCGCTCTTCCGTGAGAGACACATGTCTGAACACACCCTCCCAACCGCATCCCGTGACATCGCCACCGCCGTCGACGTGCTGCGCCAAAGGTTTGGCGATCGCCTGCAAACCGGCGAGGCCATCCGCCAACAGCATGCCCACACCCTGACGTGGATCCCCAATCAGCCGCCCGACGCAGTGCTGTTTGTCGAAACGGCACGGGATGTTGCCGATGCGATGCAGGTTGCGCGCAGCTACCGCCTGCCGCTCATTCCCTTCGGGGCCGGAACCTCGCTCGAGGGCCACGTCAACGCCCCGGAAGGCGGGCTCAGTCTCGATTTCTCCCGCATGAACAAGATTTTGTCCGTCAACGAACGTGACCTCGACTGCGTCGTCGAGCCAGGCGTGTCCCGCAAGCAGCTGAACGATTATCTGCGCGACCGCGGATTGTTTTTCCCCGTCGATCCCGGCGCGGAATGGGCGACGATCGGCGGCATGGCGGCAACGCGGGCATCAGGCACCAATGCCGTCCGCTACGGCACGATGCGCGAGAATGTGCTCAACGTGACGGCCGTCATGGCCGATGGCGCCATCGTCAAAACCAGCCAGCGAGCCCGCAAGTCGTCTGCCGGCTACGATCTGACGCGATTGCTCGTCGGGTCGGAGGGGACACTTGGCGTATTCACCGAACTGACCGTCCGTCTTTACGGTATTCCCGAGCGCATCTTGGCGGCCGTCTGCCCGTTCGCGAGTATCGAGGGCGCCTGCAACGCCGTCATACAATCCATACAACTCGGCCTCGGCGTGGCGCGTATGGAATTGCTCGACGCGATGCAGATCAAGGCCGTCAACCTTCACTCGAAACTCAAGCTCGATGAAGCCCCGACGCTCTTCCTCGAGTTCCATGGCACCGAAGTGTCCGCCCGGGATCAGGTTGCATCTTCAAGGAGCTTGCCGAAGCTGAGGGAGCGCTCCGGTTTGATTGGGCCGAACAGGAGGAAGACCGCAATCGCCTGTGGAAGGCGCGCCACGACGCCTACTGGGCCGTCAAGTCGACATGGCCTGGTAAGGATGTGTTTGCAACCGACGTCTGCGTTCCGATCTCCCGTCTGGCTGAATGCGTCGTAGAAACCGAGCAGGATATCAAAGAACTTGGCATCATTGCCCCGATCGTCGGCCACGTCGGCGATGGCAACTTTCATACCTCGCCCGTTATGGACGCCGACGATCCCAAGGCCGTGGCTGCCTGCAAGACGTTTGTCGCCCGGCTGACCGAGCGCGCCATCCGCATGGAAGGCACGTGTACGGGCGAGCACGGTGTCGGCCAAGGCAAAGCCAAATATCTGCCAGCCGAGCATGGCGACGGCCTCGCCGTCATGCGCGCCATCAAGACCGCACTCGACCCGCAGGATATTCTGAACCCAGGCAAGATCTTTACGCTTTGATATCCTTTAGCCAGTCCAATCCTTGTTAACCCATCCATGCGATATATGCCGTTGCCCACTCGGTTGACCCCGGGTGCCGGCAGGCGTTTCTCGGTGAGTGGTGAGTATGGGTGTGACTGTCAAACGGGAGCGGCCTGACCAGCGGCGGCATCACCGTGTCGGCGCGCCGTTTTTCATCTCACTCGACGGACACAAAGTTCGCTGCAGCGACTGGAGCCTTGGTGGCTTCCGCGTCGACGATTTTCCCGGCGACATAGCCCAGCCAGGCGACGACCTGCCGCTGACCTGTACGTTGCCGTTCCAAGGATTCGACGTTTCTTTCGATGCGCGCGCCGAAGTCGTTCGGTCTGACCTCGAAACCGGCATGTTCGCCTGCCGCTTCACCGAACTGGGTGAGCGCGAAACCGAATTGATGACGCACTTCCTGGAAGAGTTGGTGCGCGGTTCGATGTCGGAAGTCGCCGACACCATCCAGCGCATCGACGTTCCCGTCACGCCAGCGTCACTCGAACCGAAAAAAAAGCTGGCTCTGTCCAGTCTGCCGGTTCGCCGTTGGCCGGTCAAAGCCGTTGCCATGACGACGTTCTATGGCGTGCTCGGGCTCGTGATCTTCAGCTACACCGGGCTGCTCGCCTACTCGAATTTCTATCGTATGGAAATTCAGACTGCGGTCATTTCAGCACCGATCGAAACGGTCACGTCGCAAGTTGACGGACGCATTGCCTGGGAAAAATTCAAGCCCGGCGACGCCGTCAAGAGCGGCGACGTCGTCGTCAACGTGTCGGACAACCAGCTGGAACGCGATCTCGAACTTGCCGAGATCGCGGTGAACGAGCGCAAGGGCCAACTGGCATTCTACCGCAAACGTCTCAACGATGAACTCGATCGCATGAAGAGCTTGACCACCGTCGAGGGTAAAAATCTCGACCAGGCGAAGTTCGATCTCGAAAGCACCGCAGCGCAACTCGTCGCGGCCGAACAGCAGTATGCGCGGCTCGCGATTCTGCACCGCAAAGGCTTCACCACCGACACGCTGCTGGAAAATGCTGAAAAGTCAGCCGTGGCATTACGCAAAACGGTCGACAGCAAACAGGTCGAACTCAAGTCGCGCGTCGATATCGCCAGCCAAGGCGATGGCAAGTGGTTCTATACCGGGCAGACGATGGTTGGCGATCTCAGCCAACTCGAGGCGCAGGTCAAACTCGCCGAGAACGAAGTACTGCTGACCCAGTCGAAGCACGATGCCCTCGTCAATCACAAGAAGCGTCTTGCAGTACGCGCGCCGTTCGACGGCACCGTGCTGGAAATCAAGCGCGTCGATCAGGGCACGGTCCGCCGCGGCGATGTCATCGCCACTTTTGAGCAACGCGAACAGCGTCAAGTAACTGCTTTCCTCAACCAGGAAGAGGTGTCGCGCACGGGGCTGGGCGACGAAGTGTTGCTGTATGTTCCGGCCTTGGCCGAAACGCTGAAAGGCAAAATCCTCCAGATCGACCGCACATCCGGTTTCGTGCAGGAGCACAACGTCGCGCAAAACCCGGGCTATCGCTGGCGCGGCAGCGTCGATCGATCGGCGCAAGTCGTCATCGCCTTCCAGGATCCCCGTCGCGTTGCCAACGTGCAGCGCTATCGCTCCGGTTTGCCGGTTGTGGTGGTGTTCCCGCAGCGCTCCAACTTCGGCCTCTACAACATCATCCGCCAGCGCATGAGCATCGTCTTATGACGCTCGATACCCCGATGTCCGAACGAAGCGTAACGCTCCCGCCGATGTCGTCGCCGGGAGCGTTGGCGCATTCGGCACCCGTGCGGAAGTTACGCGCGGCATCACCACGAACTCCGTTGTGCCCCGCCGGCGATCAGGCTCCGCGAGCGCAATTCGTCATCGGCGATATCAGTGCGCCCCAACCACTCCCGTTCTGGGAAAAGTGGTCACCGATGGTGATGATGAACCTGACGCTGTTTTTCGTGGGCTGCTTTGGCCTGCTGATGACGCTCCCCAACCCGATGTACAATGCCGAATTGAACCAGGTAACCTATGTGCTGGGGTTGCTCGGTATCTGGCGTTACGGCTGGTGGATGAACCATTTCTTGCGCGCGAAAGTCTTCGGCAACATCACCTACCCCCGCAAGCGCGCGCAGGCAGCGGCATTGTGGGACTCCGGCTGGCGGCCAAAGCACATTCACGTGCAGATGACCACTTTCCGCGAGCACCGTGCCATCTCCGAAGCTGTTTTGCGTGGCCTCTGCCAGCAGATCCGCGAAGCCGGCGTTCCAGCCACGCTGTGGCTTGGTTCGAGCGAACTGTCCGATGAACTCAAGATCGCCAATCACCTTAAGATCATCGCCAAAGATCTCGATGTCACGCTGCGAATCGTCCGTCAGAACCAGCCCGGCAAACGCGTCGCCATCGCGCTCATCTTGCGCGCCATGTCCCGCGCCGGCGTCGGCGGCGACGACATGGTGGTGTTCATGGACGGCGATTTCGTCATGCACCCCGAATGCCTTCGGCGCTGCTTTCCCTTGTTCGCACTCGATCCCGGGCTGCATGCCCTGACCACCGACGAAGGCGTCGTCGTGCACGGTCCCTGGTGGATGCAATCGTGGCTGAATATGCGCTTCGCCCAACGGCGCATCGCCATGCAATCGCACGCCTTGTCCAATCGAGTTTTGACCCTCACCGGCCGCATGAGCGTCTTCCGCGCCCAGCACATCGTTTCCGAAGATTTCATCCGCCTGCAGGAAGCCGATTTTCTCGATCATTGGCTCTGGGGTACATTCCGCTTTCTGTCTGGCGACGACAAAAGTACCTGGTACGCACTGCTGTCGAAGGGCGTGCGGATGACCTACGTGCCTGACGCCTCCGGCACGACCATCGAAGTGGTCGAGGGTTCCGGCTGGACCCGCATGGAAGAAAACCTTCGCCGCTGGTCGGGCAACATGCTCCGCAACGGCCAGCGCGCGATCAGGCTTGGTCCGACGCGGATGCCCTTTTTCATCTGGTGGTGTGTCGTCGATCAGCGTCTTGCGATGTGGACGACCTTGTTCAGTCCGATGCTGGCCGGCGCGGAAGCCCTGCGCTTGGGGCCGAGTTATGTTTTGCAATACATTCTGTATCTCGCCATTACGCGCATGCTGCTGTCGCTTGCTTTATTTTCATATAGCGAACGTGTCGATTTGAATTATGTTTGGATATTACCAGTTAATCAAAAATTGAACGCGCAGGTAAAAGTTTATATGTTGTGGCGCCTGTCGAAGCAGCGCTGGGCCAACCGTGGCAACCAGACAGCCGGTATAGGCGGCGATTCGTTGCTGGCTGCGGCGCAGAGCTTCATGGCCGCGTGGTTGACTTGGCTGTCGTTCGGCGGTTTGTTTTTGTGCGTGGTCTTTTATTCGGAAATCATGCCATTACCCAGCATCGGCGCCATACTGTCGATGCTCGGCCTTTGATATGGTTTACACTGTAATTTAATTAAGCATATAAAATGCGTATTCCATAAAATTGGATCAGTTAGGTTCAACAACCCCACATCCTTTGCTGACATTGTTGGCCCTGTCGAAACGATCGTCGCGGTGATCTTGCTGGGAGGCCCGCGCGGGTGGACGGTTTCCGATCGGGGCCGATCACGCAAAGTGCCGTTTCGGCAGCAACAGACACAGCGGCGATGCCGTCGGTGTAATCGGCGGATCGTACCGCTTGGGGATTTCGGGAGCAGTTTGAAAATGAACTTGGTAAAGCACGATTTCGAAAGCGCAGCGATGGCGCGTGCCAATACGGCCCCCCAAAGCGGCAAGCCGTCCATCTCGGTAATTGGTCTCGGATACGTCGGCGCGGTTTCGTGTGCCTGTCTGGCCCACCTCGGCTTTCACATGACCGGCGTCGACGTCAGTCTCGAAAAAGTCCGCTCTGTAAAGGAAGGCCGTTCCCCGATCGTCGAAGAACGGCTCGAAGAATTGCTGACCGAAGGTGTACGGCTCGGTCGCATCGATGCGACGCAGAACCTGGTCGCAGCCGTCCTCGCAACGGACGTGACATTCCTCTCGGTTGGCACGCCGACCGCGCCCGATGGTAGTTGTGATTTGACGTACGTGCGTCAGGCCAGCCGCGCTATCGGACAGGCGTTGGCGATGAAAGAGGCGTTTCACGTCGTCGTGTTGCGCTGCTCGGTGCCGCCCGGCACGACGCTGGATTGTGTGGCCGTCGAAGTGGCGGCTGCTTCGGGCAAAAAGCTCGGTCTCGATTTCGGTGTCGCTTTCAATCCTGAATTCCTGCGTGAAGGCGTGGCCGTTGCCGACTTCTATGCACCGCCGAAAACCGTCGTCGGGGCGTCCGACGCGCGCACTGAACAGATCGTCGCCAGGATCTATGGCGCAGTCGATCAGAAGATCCAGTTCTGCTCCATCCCGGCCGCCGAGATGGTCAAATACGTCGACAACGTCTGGCACGCGACGAAAGTCGCCTTTGGCAACGAGATCGGCCGGCTCTGCAAATCACTCGCGATCGACAGTCATGAAGTCATGAATATCTTTGTGACCGACACCAAGCTCAATTTGTCACCATATTATCTGAAGCCGGGTTTTGCATTCGGCGGCTCTTGCCTGCCAAAGGAAGTGCGCGCAGTGGCGCATCTGGCTGAAGCGCAGAACGTCGATTTGCCGCTCATTCAGTCGCTCGGCGTCACCAATCAGCGACACATCGCTGAAGCCGCCCGTCTCATCGAAGCGCTTGGGGTCCAGCGGATTGGCTTCCTCGGTGTCACCTTCAAACCGGCCACCGACGATCTGCGGGAAAGCCCGACACTCGAACTGATGGCGATGCTCAAGGCAAAAGGCCGCACGCTCAGCGTCTACGATCCGAATTTGCGCTTCAACGACAACCTGAAAGGCCAGATTGCCTACGTGCGTCACGCCTGCCCCAGCCAAGCCGGAGTGATGGACACCATCGAAAACATTTGTGTCCCTGACGCACAAACGCTCTCAGCCGAATGTGACGTCATCGTCGTAAGTCACGCGACCGACGAGTTCCGTGCCGCGATCGCGTCGCGACGCCCCGGCCTGCCCGTCCTCGACCTTGCACGACTCTATAAACAGCTTCCCGAGGGCGACGGAAGTTATCAGGGCATAGCCTGGTAATAATAACGCGATTGCAGACTGGGGATCGATTGCTGAAAGGCAGTCGATCCATTTTTCTTTTCAAAATGGATAAATGCAGAAACACGCAATTTTACATAAACTTGACCCGCGAATGTGCATGGATTGGTGAAACATCACTGTTAAATTGCTTCATCGGGTTCAGGGAACGCGGGCCTACCAAGGCATCAGAAATCTAATTCGGGAGACGCATCGGGAGATGCGTAGTTGAATGGCGAATATCATCGGGACCAATGCTGCGGATGTGCTGAAAGGATCAGCCGGCGGCGATACGATTCTTGGACTGAAGGGCAACGATCAAATCGTCGGCGCCACGATGAATAGCGAACTCCTCGTGGACGGCAGCTTCGAAAGCGCGCCCGTTGCCGCCCATTCTTGGTCGCACTTCGGCCAAGTCGGCGGCTGGCACTCCGACACCGGCGTCGAAGTCTGGGGCAAGGATTTCATCCAGAAAGCCTCCAACGGCGACAAGCTGATGGAACTCGACTACGACAATAAATTCAGCAAAGTCTGGCAGGACGTGAAAACGACGGCGGGCGAAGAATATAGCCTCAGCCTCGACACTGCCATGCGTCCAGGTACGGCCGCATCCACCAACCCGATCAACGTTTTCTGGAACGGTGTCGAAATCGGTCGCATCGAGCCCCACTCCACGACTTGGAGTTCGGAACAGTTCAAGGTCGTCGGCACCGGTGGCACAGATCGCCTCGAGTTCCGCGAAGATGCCAGAGGTAACGACAGCCTCGGCGGCCTGATCGACAACGTCGCGCTCAAGGGCGCCGTTCAGGGCAACGTCTTGATTGGCGGCAACGGCAACGATCACATTGTAGCCGGCAACAACGGCGACCTGCTGGTCGGCGGCAACGTGTCTAATGGCGCTGTGTCGTTGGACAAAATGGCCATCCACAAGGATGTGCAGGCAAACGTCCATTTCGACACGTCAGGTGCCGGCTATCATAACACCGTCGGCATGTATACCTATGATTCGACTGGTAAAATCACGTCCACGAAAATCTTTTTCGGTGACGTGTCCGGTCAAGGTGTGAACGGTGCGGCAGCTGATCTCGGCGTGTCTCTGAAAGCCGGCGAGCATTTCGGTTTCTTCATCGCCCCCAACGCCGCTGGTGAAAGTGATATGGCCGCGATGCTCAGGGACGGTGGCTCGTTCCATCTCGTCGACGTGAACGACGGGCAGACTGCCAACGTGCTGAGCGGCCACCAGATGCAGTTGGCGTTCCAGTCGAAGACCGGCGAGTGGTCGAACGTACACACCGCGAATGGGACGTCAGTCTTCACCACGCACACGCAAGACAACGGTGATGGCTTCCAGCACGGCAACGTGACGGTTGATACCAAGACGGGGCAGCTTCACGTTGCCTTCGAAGATCTCTGGGGTGGTGGCGATAAGAACTTCCTCGACGCCAACTTCACTGTCGACATCGGCCGGACCAATGCGATTCTGATGGCGCACGATCACGCCAAGAGCTCTCACCCGGTGGCCAACGACGACACTCTGGTCGGCGGCGCCGGCGACGATACGCTACTCGGTATGGCTGGCAACGACACCATCACCGGTGGCATGGGCCAGAACTTTATCGCCGCCGGCACGGGCGACGATTACATCTATGCCGGCGGTGGTGACGATACGATCATCGGTGGCAAAGGTTTCGATACGCTCGATTTCTCCGGCGCAAACCACGCCGTTAAAGTCGACCTCGTGGGCCACACGGCGTCTGGCTATGGCGTCGACAAGGTGTCCGGTATCGAAGCGCTGGTTGGCAGCGCCTTCGCCGACACACTCAGTGGCGACAAAGCTGCCAACGTGATCGACGGCGGCGCGGGCAACGACGTGTTGCGTGGCGGCAAGGGTGCCGATGTATTGATCGGTGGATCTGGCGACGACACGTTCGTCTGGGCGCGCTCGGATGTGGGTAAAGGCGTCGATCGCATCACCGACTTCGGCAATGGCCACGATGTGCTTGATCTTTCAGGCGTGTTCGCCGGCCAGAAGGGCACTCATGCCGACAAGCTCAAACTTGTCGACGATGCAGCCGGATCGCACGTGATGGCCAAGATCGGCGGTAACTTTGTAGAAGTCGCGATGCTTGACAACGTGCACAACACATCTGCTGCCGATCTGCTGAACGCCGGCATGTTGTTGGTCTAAGCAAACGACTTTCAGGCGTCGACCGTCCCGAAATGGAAAACGCCTGACGCGCCGGATGCCTCCCCCAGGGCGTCCGGCGCATATTTTTTATTCGCGTGACAGACCGATGCGAATGCCTTTGAGCGCGACGTTCTGCGTCGTGATCGATACCGACTGACGGCCGCCGGTGGTGTTGACCTGCATCGACCCGTCGAGCCCGCCACTGATCGAAAGCGAAATGTTGCTGCCGTTGGCGGTTCCGGAAGCGCTGCCGCCTGTGTTGAATTCGCGCTCTTCCCAGCTACCTGAAACGCGCGAGCCCGATGCGGTCAGGTTCGCGCGGAGGTCGACTTTGCTCGACGAACTGGCGCAACGGAGTGAAATGCCGAGGCTGCCGCCGCGATTGCGATCGACGTAGTTGGCGCGGCAGCGCAAGTTTTCCGTTCTCCCGCCTTCAAGCCGCATCTGGCCTGATCCGGTCCACGTGCCCGCGAGGCTCGCAAATGTGCTTGCGGCATCGGCCCGGGCCTCGGCCAGTGGCAGCACGCTAGCTGCAGCCATGAGAGTCGTCAGAATGTAACGGTGGTGCAGCATTTGAAACTCCAGCGAATGTTCAGCGCTCTTTAGCACACTTCATGCCACGGTCAGAGGTTTGCTCGTGATGCGGCGCGCGATTTTGGACACGATCGCGCACGATCACAACGCAGAACACTTACTTTAGATGCCTTGCGTCAGACAGCCGCGAAGATTGGCCATATCTTCAGGCAGTTCCGCGTGAAACCGTAGCGCTTTTCCCGAAACCGGATGTTCGAACGCCAGCAGTTCGGCATGCAAGGCCTGTCGGCCCAGCGTCGTTAATGCCAGCTGCGATTTTGGCCCGAGTTTTTGCACGCGTGTCTGAAAACCCATCCCATAGGTCGGATCGCCTAACAGGGGATGGCCGATGTGCGCCAGATGCACCCGTACTTGATGCGTCCGGCCGGTTTCCAAAGTGCAGTGCACCAGAGACGTTTTTGCGACTGCGGGCATGAGCGACGACGGGAACTGCTCGGTTGCCTGATACCGGGTGGCGGCGTGACGGCCGTGCTCGTCGCGAACCACCGCCATCCGCGTCCGGTGATGCAGCTTGCGGCCGATGGCACCCTCGATCCGTCCTGCAGACGGCTCCGGCACGCCCCACACGATGGCCGCATACCCCCGCTCCAGCCGGCCATCCGCGCCATGGGCGGCAAACTGCTCGCTGAGGCTCCGGTGCGCCACGTCGCTCTTGGCAACGACCATCAGGCCCGTCGTATCCTTGTCCAGCCGGTGCACGATGCCCGGCCGACGCACGCCGCCGATGCCTGAAAGGCTGTCACCGCAATGGGCGATCAATGCATTTACCAGCGTGCCCGTGGCGTGGCCTGCGGCTGGATGCACCACGAGGCCGGCCGGCTTGTCGATCACGATGACCGCCTCGTCTTCATACACGACGCTCAGCGGAATATCCTCACCCTCGGGCTCGGCGTCCTCCGCGTCCGGCACCGCGATCATGAAGGCATCGCCCGATTTGACCCTGAGCCCGGGGACACCTATCGTTTCGCCATCGAGCCGGCGAACGGCGCCCCCGCGGATGAGCGTTTGCAGGCGTGAGCGCGTCAGCTCGGGAAGTGCGCGCGTCAGCATCACATCGATGCGCTGGCCCGCGGTCTCTGTGTCCACAAGTACGAGTCTGTCGTCTGGCAGGGTCGTCATAGCGTTCGGGTATCCTGATCCTGCATGACCCTGCATCCGCCGCGCGACGAGAACCCACCAACCGCGACCGCTCCTGGACAGGGGGGCGATGCCATGCTGAGCGACGATCAAATCCGGTGGTTGCGGCGCGCGGTCGTCGGCATGACCGCAGTGTTGGTGGCTGGCGTCGCACTTTTGATCGGCCGGGTCATCTATCTGGCACGCCCTGCAGGAACGCAAGCGGGATCGGCTGTGTCCTCGATGGCCCTGCAACCTGACGTACGCTTGGCACTGCCTGTCGGTGCTGTGATCAAAACCGTGTCGGCTGACGGGAGCCGGTTGTTCATATCTCACGCAGCGCCCGGCCGGGACGACGAGATCACGGTGCTTGATCTGACGTCCGGCAAGATCGTCAGTCGCGTCACGATCGAGCGAAAATAGCCTTTCTGAAGACGCTGAAAATGCCTGAGGGGGCTGAATGCTGCGAGCGATCGACAAGATGATTGCAAGTGTGCTCGCGATCGCGCGCTGGCTGGCAGTGCCGGTAACCGCCCTGTTGTTTTTGCAATGGCCGCTGCGAGACGGCCTCAAGGCCTATTCGCGAGAAGCTAACGACGCCGGGCAAATCCTGTTCGCTGTGTTCGTGGCCGTCAGCGTGGTGGCAGCAACACGCGCCCACGCGCACCTCGCCACCGACGCTATCGCCCGACGGCTTTCCGCGCGCGCGCGCCGCCGGATTGCTGCGCTGGGTATCGCCGCCGCGCTGGTGCCGTGGGCCATGTTCGTAATGTGGTCGGGATGGCCGTTGGTGCGTTCTTCCATGCTGGCGCTGGAGCGATTTCCAGATACCGGCAACCCCGGCTATTTCGGTCTCAAGCTCGCACTTCCGCTGATGATGTCGCTGATCCTTCTGCAGGCCGTTCTCGATCTGGCACGCGGGACACGCGCTCCATGACATCTGCAGCATTCGGCTTGTGGCTGTTGGCAGTCATTGCGGCGCTGGTGATCGCAACCGGCATGCCCGCCTACATCGCAGTACTGTTGGCAGCTGTTGCCGGTGCCGCGGTCGGGCTTGCCTCGGGCGTCATCACAGTCGATCTGCTCGGCGCACTGCCGAGCCGCCTGATTGGGCTGCTGGAAAACGATCTTCTGCAGGCGTTGCCGCTTTATGTTCTGATGGGCGCACTGCTGCACCGCCTGGGCCTTGCCGATGCCCTGTTCCGCACGTTCGGCTGGGTTGCAGGACGCAGCGCGGCAGCACCACTCCTAGCCGGCGTCGGACTTGGTGCCGTGCTGGGCCCCATGAACGGCTCAGTCGGCGCATCTGTTCTAGCCATGTCGCGCACCGCAGGCCCGCGCCTCGCAGCCGCAGGAGTGGCAGCGCCCGCGCGCGAAGCGCTGATCGCCGTAGCCGGAACGCTGGGGGTCGTCGTGCCGCCGTCGCTCGTCTTGATCCTGCTCGGTGACGCCCTGCTCACCGCCCATACCATTGCCACCAACGCCACCTCGCGCACCGGACGCATCGTCAACACACAGGATCTGATGCGCGGCACGCTTCCAGCAGCGGCCCTGTTCGTCGCCGGATTGTTCGTAGTCGCAGCCTTGATCGGACGCCGCGCCACGGCGACGGTGACCGCAGGTGACAGACCGAGCGCCGGCGATGTCG
>JANLYD010000210.1:0-6652 GCA_031365465.1 Hyphomicrobiaceae bacterium | reverse complement strand
CGGCCACCGGAGTCGCTGCCGCAGAACGTCCAGTTCTTTCGCCCCACCGCGATGCCGCGCACGGCGCGTTCGGCCGCGTTGTTCGACATACAGACACGGCCGTCGTCGAGGAACCGCGTGAATGCGGGCCAGCGTTTCAGGATGTAGTCGATGGCCCTGGCGACGGGTGCTTTGGATGAGAGTTTCTGGCGCTCGTCGCGGAGCCAGATTTCGAGCGCTGTAACGAGCGGTTTCGATCGTTCCTGACGAACGGCCCTTCGCACATCAGGTGGTTTACCGTTGATCTCGCGTTCGATGGCGAACAGTTCGTCGATGCGGCGCACCGCTTCTATCGCAACCGGCGCCTTTTGCAGATCGGCCAGTTCGAAGAACTTGCGCCGCCCATGCGCCCAGCACGCCGCTTCTACAATCTCGCCCGGCTGGCGGCCTTTGACGTAGAGCCCGTTGCAGCCCGAGTAGGCATCGGCTTGCATCAGGCCACTGTAGTTGGCGAGATGCTGCTCGGGATGTTCACCACCGCGCGTCGGCGAGTAGTAATAGACCGCCGCCGGTGCCGAGCTGCCGCCGAACGGCGCATCATCGCGCACATACATCCATAACCGGCCGGTCACGCATTTATTCTTGGACAGTACTGGCACCGTCGTGTCATCGGCGTGAACGCGTTCGGCGGCCAGAACGTGCTTTTCGATTTCATCGACCAGCGGCTGCAATGTGGCACTGCAGGCCCCAACCCAATCGGCCAGCGTCGAGACGTCGAGATCGATGCCGTCCTTTTCGTAGATCCCGCTCTGCCGGTTTAACGGAAGATGCGCGCCGTACTTCGAGAACAAAATATGCGTCAACAGCTGCGGCCCGGCGCGGCCGCGTGCAACCGGATGCGACGGCGCAGGCGTTTCGGTGATCTTTTCGCACGCCCGGCAGCTGAACTTTTCGCGGACGTGGCTGACAACCTTCCAGCTGATGGGGATCAACTCCAACGTCTCTGTCGTGATCTCGCCGAGTTTGCGTAAGCGGTCGCTGCCGCAATGGGCGCAGGTGCACGGCGCTTGATGCACAACCCGTTCGCGCGGCAGATGCGAGGGAAGCGCGCGCCGCGCCGGTTTTTGCGCGGGCTCATCGTCAACCGGGCTAACAGCCTCAATGGCAGCAGCGGCCTTGCCCTCGGCGGCTGTCGCGACCAACTCGTCGAGCTGCAGTTCCATTTGATCAAGAAGGCGGGCACCTTTTTCCGAAGACGCGCCGTGCGTGTCGCGCTGCATCTTGGCGATGGTCAGCTTGAGGTGGGCAATCTGGCCGTCAAGGTCGAACGTTCTCGCTTCGGCCGCCAGACGCGCCGCATTCTCGCTCAACAGCAGCGCTATCAGCGCAGCAATATCTTTCGGGAGCGTGGCGAGATCCAGTGCCATGCGCACTGTGCATACTGTTTCGCGTTATCCCGCGATTTCTGGACGGTACGTTTTTTGTGGCGCGCGCCAGTCTATGCCTTCCAGCATATAGCCAAGTTGTGCCGCCGAGATCGTCACTGCGGCATCTTCAGTGCGCTTCGGATGCCCACTCGCAACCGCGCCGTTGGTGACCGGCCAGATAAACCGCCCGCGCTCTAACCGCTTCTGGAACAGGCAGGCACCGTGGCCATCGTGCCAGATGATCTTGACGAGATCGCCGCGCTTGCCGCGGAACACGAACAGATGCCCGCCATGCGGATGAGACTTCAAGGTTTCCTGCACCAGCAAAGCATGTCCAGGAAAGCCGCGCCGCATATCGGTGTGGCCCACAGCCAGCCAGACACGGACACCGGCTGGAACGGGAATCACGGATTAGCTTTCAGAACGGCGAGAATGCGCGCCAAGGCTCCGGCGTCGATATCCGAGGCGAGGCGGAGTATCCGGCCGCCCTCAAGTACGACTTCGATCAGGGATGCTGGGGACGGTGGCCGCGATGAGTCCGGAGACGTTTTTGGCCGGACTTCCTTTGTCGCCGCTTGCGGAACAGGCGATTGCGCAGTCGTCAACGCTAACGGCACAAACACCTGTGATGTGGCGCTTGCCGCTGCTGCCGCATCTTTCCGCCAGCGATACAGCAAGCTCTGGGCAACTCCATTGTTGCGAGCAATGGCCGAGACGTTGACGCCAGGCACCGAGGCCTCATCAACGATCCGCTGTTTCTCAACCGGGCTCCAAATCCGCCGTGCCGCCACAACGGCAAAATCGCGAGAAGACATATCTCCAGACCTAGGCACGTGCCTATCTCCAACAATGACCAACAAAGTCATCATCAGAAAAGTTCGTCACCAAGCTGCAAGGCGGTCCTGGCCGGGGGGCTTACCGGGGAAGAGGTTTGGGTAGAGGATCAATTACAACACCGAGCGGCCGCACACGAGCCTTAACGGGCAGCTCAACCCGGCCGCGTTTGCAACCAGGTCCAGTGCGGACCATAACCAGAACGGACGCTCCTTATGAATGGGGGCACTGGCGGGGGCAGGGTCACAGGGTCAGTTGAAATGGGACTGCGCACGTAAATGCCCAGCGTCGGAGCGGAAATCTCCGCTCGCCTTGAATGCCTTGCGCATTTGATCGAACTTAATTGTGAGCACTGATGCTCCCTTGTGCTGGTCTCGAACTTTGTACTCGTGAGAGGCCGCGTTGCTAGTCGTGCCTTCGCTTGGCCGGCATAAGGTCGGTGCAGACGCCTTCGAACACTTCGGCCGCCATTCCGATCGATTCAGACAATGTTGGATGCGGGTGAATGGTCTTGCCGATGTCGGTTGCGTCGGCACCCATTTCGATGGCGAGACAAATCTCTCCGATCAAATCACCGGCGTTCGTTCCGACGATGCCGCCGCCGATCACACGATGCGTTTCGGAATCGAACAAGAGTTTCGTCATTCCTTCGTCACGGCCATTGGCAATTGCGCGCCCCGATGCCGCCCACGGAAAAACGGCGCGGCCAAAGGTGACGCCTTCGGCCTTCAGGTGATCTTCGGTTACGCCCGCCCATGCAATTTCGGGGTCGGTGTAGGCGACGCTGGGGACCTGCCGCGCGTCAAAGGCGCTGCGCTGGCCGGCCGCCACCTCGGCTGCCGCATGACCTTGATGCACCGCTTTGTGTGCGAGCATCGGCTGGCCAACGACGTCCCCGATGGCATAGATGTGCGTTACATTTGTGCGCATCTGCCGGTCAACAGAAATGAAGCCACGGTCCGATACGGTGACGCCCGCGCGGTCAGCCCCAATGTTCAAACCATTGGGCGTGCGCCCGACAGACACGAGTACCAAATCGTAGACCTGCGGTTGACCGGGCGCCGACTCACCCTCAAAGCGGACATGAATACCATCGACCTTGGCGTCCGCGCCAACCGTCTTGGTGTTGAGCAGAATGCGATCGAAGCAATGCGCGTTTGTCTTTTGCCAAACTTTGACCAGGTCGCGATCCGCGCCTTGCATCAGCCCATCGAGCATCTCAACAACGTCGATGCGCGCGCCAAGCGTCGAATAGATTGTCGCCATTTCTAGACCGATGATGCCACCGCCGATGACAAGCATCCGCTTCGGGATGTGAAGCAGTGTGAGGGCTCCAGTCGAATCGACCACGCGGGGATCATCGGGCAGAAACGGTATTCGTACCGGCTCGGAGCCAGCCGCGATGATCGCCGATTTGAAAGCTATCGTCTTTTCGCCGTCTGAACCGATGACACTCAATGCATGGGGCGTCGAAAATTTTGCGCTGCCTTGCACAACACGAACCTTACGCGCCCGTGCCATACTTGCGAGCCCGGTGGTGAGCCTGCCGACGACCTTGTCTTTGCCAGCGCGCAACGCGGCGAGATCAATCTGTGGCTTGGCGAACGTCACGCCGTGGGTCGAGAGCCCAGCAGCCGCATTGATGACAGCTGCGGTGTGAAGCAAGGCTTTTGACGGAATGCAGCCGACGTTGAGACAAACACCTCCGAGCGTCGGGCTTCGCTCGATCAGTATGACATTCAATCCGAGATCGGCCGCGCGGAACGCTGCCGAGTAGCCGCCGGGTCCCGCACCAAGAACCGCAAGATCGCAGTTGAGTGTTTCGCCGCCGGCCATGGCCACGCTCCCTTACAATACGAGTTGGCGGAGATCTTCGAGGATGCCGCACAGCCGGCGCGTAAAGCGTGCGGCCGAGGCGCCGTCGATGACCCGGTGATCGTAAGACAGGCAGAGCGGTAGCATTAACCGCGGCTGAAACGCTGTGCCGTCCCAACGCGGTTTGATGTCGGCCTTGACGACACCCAGAATAGCGACTTCTGGCGCATTGACGATTGGCGTAAAGGATGTGCCGCCGATGCCGCCAAGACTTGAAATCGAGAATGTGCCGCCCTGAATATCGGCTGGCGCAATTTTGCCATCGCGCATTTTCTGCGATGCGGTGCCGAGGTCTTGCGAGAGTTCGACGATCCCCTTGCGGTCAACGTCCTTGATCACCGGCACCACTAGGCCGTCAGGTGTATCAACCGCGACACCAATGTTATAGTAGCGTTTCAGGATCAGGCTTTCCTTATCCGGCGCGAGCGAGGCATTGAACTGCGCGTTCTCCTTCAGTGCAACCACACTGGCTTTCATCAGAAACGCTAGCAGTGTGATGCGATAGCCTTTGTCCTTGGCGGCGGCATCGAGCGTCTTGCGGTAGGCTTCCAACTCTGTGATGTCAGCTTCGTCGGTGTGCGTTACGTGGGGAATATTCAGCCACGCGCGATGCAGATGCGGCCCTGACAAACGCCTCAGCCGCGACATGGGCTGGGTTTCGATCGGACCAAACTTGGCGAAATCCTGCGGCGGGATTTCTGGAATGCCAAAGCCAACTGCTGCAGACGGGTTGCCCGCAAGTGCGCGTTTGACGTCGTCTTTGGTAATGCGGCCCTTGTCACCCGTGCCTTTGATGCGGCTGAGGTCGATATCAAGTTCGCGCGCAAGACGGCGTACGGATGGGCCAGCATGGACACCACCGAAATCGACGGCGAGCGGCAATTCTGTTGATATGGACGGCGCAGATGACGGCGCGGTGGGTGATAGAGCCGGCTCATTCGCATCAGAGGCTACAACGGGTGGAACCGGTACGCGCCGCTCGGGATTTTCTGCATCCGACGTCAAGCGAATGATTGGCACACCCATGCTGACCTTATCGCCGATCTTAACCAGAATTTCAGCGACCTCTCCATCGCCCGGTGACGGGATTTCCATCGCTGCTTTGTCGCTCTCCAGCGTGATCAATGGATCGTCGCGCCGGACGACGTCTCCCGGCTTGACGTGAATATCAATGATCGGGATTTGCTTGAAGTCGCCGATGTCCGGCACGCGAATGTCTGTCGTCGTCATGGCAATATTCCTGTGACGCCGCGCCATCAAGCGCGCGCTGGATCTGTCCGGTTCGTGTCGATGTGATACTTGGCGATGGCATCTACGGCGGCGGATGACGGCAGCATGTTTGCTTCTGCGAGCGCGGTTAGCGCAGCAAGAACAACATAGTGCCGATCAACCTCAAAATGCCGCCGTAGGTTCTTGCGATAATCCGAGCGGCCAAAGCCATCCGTTCCGAGCACCCTGTATGAACCTGGCACGAACGGACGAATTTCATCAGCGAACTGCTTCATGTAATCGGTAGAAGCAATCACGGGCGCGGTGCCGCGCGATGCCAATGCCCCAGTGACAAATGGAACGCGCGTTTTTTCCGCCGGATGCAGCATGTTCCATCGCTCAATACCGAGGCCTTCGCGCCGGAGTTCGGTAAAGCTGGTCACGCTCCAGATATCAGCGGCAACACCGAAATCTTTTTCCAGGAGTTCAGCGGCCGCTATCACTTCGCGCAGGATTGCACCGCTGCCGAGCAGTTGGACCCTTGGACCTTTTGTCTTCGGCTCGGCGGCCTTGAAGAGATACATCCCCTTGAGGATGCCATCTTCGGCACCAATCGGCATCGCAGGGTGCACATAATTCTCGTTCAATGCCGTGATGTAGTAGAACACGTCTTCTTGATCGACGAGCATGCGCTCTAGACCGCGCTTGATGATAATTGCCACCTCGTAACCAAACGCCGGATCATATGAAACGCAATTGGGAACTGTTGCCGACAACAGATGGCTATGTCCGTCCTGATGCTGCAAGCCTTCGCCATTCAGTGTGGTCCGGCCGGCCGTTCCACCGATCATAAATCCACGCGACCGCATATCACCAGCCGCCCAGGCGAGATCACCAATGCGCTGAAAGCCGAACATCGAGTAGTAAACAAAGAACGGGACCATCGGCACGTTCGATGTCGAATAGGAGGTCGCTGCCGCGATCCATGACGACATTGCGCCGGCTTCATTGATGCCCTCTTCGAGGATCTGACCGCTCTTATCTTCCTTGTAGTACATGAGTTGATCGGCATCCTCAGGCCGGTACTGTTGACCGACCTGGCTATAAATACCAAAGGTGCGGAACATGCCTTCCATCCCGAACGTGCGGCTTTCGTCCGGCACAATCGGCACGACGTGACGTCCGATGCTCTTGTCGCGCATCAGCTTGGTCAGGATCTGCACGAAGGCCATTGTCGTCGAAATTTCGCGCCCGTCGGAGCCTTTAGTCTGGGGTTCGAAAAATGCGTTCGTCGGAACCTCGATTTTCACCGTCGTTTTGGTGCGGCG
>JANLYD010000180.1:0-1931 GCA_031365465.1 Hyphomicrobiaceae bacterium | reverse complement strand
GGCCTTCTCCGTTATCCGCCGCGCGTGTCACTGCCGGCGCGCTTCGTCTCGATCAGATCCAGGTCGATGGAGACGATGTGTATTGGATCGAGGGGAGGGCATCGGAGAGTGGGCGCAATGTGATCGTCAGGCGCGGTGCCGACGGTGACATCAGCGACGTCACGCCGCTGGGATTCAACGTACGAACGCGCGTGCATGAGTATGGCGGCGGCGCGTACACGGTGCACGACGGCACAATCTACTTTTCAAATTTCTTCGATCAGCGCATCTACCGGCAGCAACCGGGCAAGGCTCCGGTCGCGATCACCGATGCCGGGCCGTTCTTTGCCGACTACCGCGTCGATCGATTTCGCAGCCGCCTGATCGCGGTCCGCGAGACCCACCGTGCGGGAACCGAAGCGAAGAACGATCTCGTCGCGATCGGCACGCCGACTGGCGTGCCCGATCAGACCCTGGTCGAAGGCGCGGATTTCTATTCGGATCCGACCGTCAGTCCCGACGGCAAGTTCCTCGCGTGGCTGCAGTGGCATCATCCCAACATGCCGTGGGACGGCACCGAGTTGTGGGTCGCGGTCTTCAATCCCGACGGCAGCGTCGGCTCGCGCGAGAAGGTCGCCGGCGGCGCCAGCGAATCGATCTTTCAACCCGAGTGGTCGCCTGACAACTCGCTCTATTTCGTCTCCGACCGCACCGGCTGGTGGAACCTGTATCGCTGGGGCGGGGTGGCCGTCGAGGCCATGCACGTGATGGCCGCAGAGTTCGGCAAGCCGCAGTGGACCTTCAGCATGGTCACCTACGCAATCGTCGACGCGAACCGCATCGCCGCCACGTACACCGAGGCCGGGCGATGGAAGCTGGGGATGATCGATGTGGATGCGCGCGCGTTCACGCCGATCGATTTGAAGGTTGAGCCGTTCGAGTCGATCAAAGCCAATGCGAACGAGGTTTACTTCATCGGCGGGTCACCCACCCAACCAGCCGCGATCATGACTCTAAGCGGAAAAATCCTGCGGTCGTCGGTGACCGACGTCATCCCGACTAAATGGATCTCGATTGGTGAACCGGTCACGTTCACGTCGAACGATCGTGATGTTCACGCGTTCTATTACGCGCCGAAGAATCCGGATATTGGGGTGGGCGGGGCTGGTGGGGAGCGACCTCCTCTCCTCGTTATCACCCATGGCGGACCCACTGGAGCCACGACGGATGCGTTCGATCCGAAGATCCAGTTCTGGACCAGCCGCGGCTTTGCCGTGCTCGACGTGAATTACAGCGGCAGCACGGGCTATGGCCGGCCGTATCGCGAACGCCTCAACGGCCAATGGGGCATCGTCGATGTCGAAGACGTGGTCGCGGGTGCGAGGGCGATGGTTGCCGCAGCGAAGGCGGATCCGGAGCGGTTGATGATTCGCGGCGGCAGCGCCGGCGGCTACACGACGCTGGCCGCGCTGACCTTTCACGACACCTTCAAGTCGGGCGCGAGTTATTACGGCATCAGCGACCTGGAAGTGCTGCAGCAGGACACCCACAAGTTCGAATCGCGCTACAACGATTCGCTGATCGGCCCCTACCCCGCCGCGCGCGCGGTCTACCGGGCGCGCTCGCCGATTCACTTCACCGATCGCCTGGCCTGCCCGATCATCCTGTTCCAAGGGCTGGACGACAAGGTGGTGCCGCCGAATCAGTCGGAGATGATGGCCGAGGCAGTACGGAAGAAGGGCCTCAAGGTTAAGTACGTCACCTTCGAGGGCGAGCAGCACGGTTTCCGGAAGGCTGAGAACATCATTCGATCGCTGGAGGAAGAGCTGGCCTTTTACCAGGATGTGTTCGGGTTGTAATCGGGTTGCCAATTCATATTACTGTATGGCAATATGGTTATATGAATGCCCTCCAGTTGGCGACTCTTCTCCGGGACAGGCCGGCAACGCGGC
>JANLYD010000110.1:0-25943 GCA_031365465.1 Hyphomicrobiaceae bacterium | reverse complement strand
TCGTGCACGATCTGCTCGGCGCAGGCGATGTGCATGGCCGTCGGATACGTGTCGTTCGACGACTGGCTCATGTTGACGTGATCGTTGGGATGCACCGGCTTCTTGGAGCCCATCTCGCCGCCGAGCATTTCGATGGCGCGATTGGAGATCACCTCGTTCGCATTCATGTTCGACTGCGTGCCCGATCCGGTCTGCCAGACCACCAGCGGGAAATGCGCGTCGAGCTTGCCGTCGATGACTTCCTGCGCGGCTTTCACCACGGTGTCGCCGACCTCCGGCTTCAGAATGCCGAGCGCCATGTTGGCTTCTGCGGCGGCGCGCTTGACGATGCCCAGTCCGCGCACGACCGGCAAAGGCTGCTTCTCCCAGCCTATCTTGAAGTTGCCCAGCGACCGCTGCGCCTGCGCGCCCCAATACTTGTCGGCTTCGACCTGAATGGGGCCGAAGGTATCGGTCTCGGTACGCATCTTGCTCATGTCGGTCTCGCCTGCGATCGGCCCCGGGGAAAATATGCCGTTCGCATAAGCCCGCCGGCGCTCAAACGCAACCCGGCCAACAGTCGAAGCGGGGTTGTCGCCAGGGCAGCAAATGGCCGATAGTGCTTGCGCTCGGCTTGCATCGACGCAACCGCGCCCAAAAAATTCGGAGGACACTCGTGGTGATGTCAACAGTCTCGACCAATTCGCGCAGGCGGGCCGCTCTGGTGGCGGCTTTTGCCGCGTCCCTAGCCAGTGGCGTTTTGAGCATGGCCGCCAAGGCTCCCGCGTTGGCACAGCAGGCCACCGCGCCCCTGAAAATAGGTGTGCTGACCGATTTGGCCGGACCGTTCGCCGACAGCGGAGGCGCAGGCTCGGTGCTGGCGGCCAACATGGCGGTCAAGGATTTCGGCGGCAGCGTGCTCGGCCGCAAGGTCGAGATCGTCTCCGGCGACACGCTCAACAAACCCGATGTGGCGTCCAGCGTCGCACGGCGCTGGTTCGAGAACGAAGGCGTATCGGCGATCGTCGATCTGCCGGTCACACCCGTTGCGTTTGCCGTGCAGACGGTTGCCAAGCAACTGAACAAGACCGTGATGATCACGGCGGCAGCGACCTCGGACTTCACCGCCAAGACCTGCAGCATCCAGAGTACGCACTGGTCTGACGACACGCACGCACTCGCAGCCGGCACGGCGCGCGAACTGGTCGCCGGTGGCGCCAAGGCCTGGGAATTTCTGGCCGTCGATACAGCATTCGGCGCAGCCCTCGTAAAAGAAGCGACCGATGTCATCGTGGCCGGCGGCGGTTCGGTCGTCGGCACCGTGCGTCATCCGGTGGGCGCGATGGACTATAGCTCGCTGCTGCTGCAGGTGCAGACGTCCAAGGCGAGCATGGTCGGCCTCGCGACCGTCGGCAACGATCTCATCAACGTCATCAAGCAATCGAAGGAATTCGGCCTCGGCGCGGACGGTTCGCAGTCGCTGGTGGCGTTCCTGGTTTTTATCACCGACATTCACGCATTAGGCCCCGAGAAGGCGCAAAACCTGGTGGTGACATCGGGCTTTTACTGGAACCGTACCGACGAGACTCGCGCCTTCGCCCAGCGCTTTTTCGCCGAGCGCAAGGCGATGCCGACCAAGACACAGGCCGGGATTTATGCGGCCGTAACGCATTATCTGAAGTCGGTTGCAGCGGCAGGTTCTGACGACGCGGTGGCGACGGGCAAGAAGATGCGCGAGTTGCCGGTCACCTATTTCGGCAAGCCGGCCAGCGTGCGTTCCGACGGCCGGGTGCTGTTCGATCTCGACGTCTTCAAGGTGAAGACGAAGGCGGCAATCACAACGCCGTGGGATTACTATGAGAAAATCCGCACCATCCCTGCAGCCGACGCGTTCCTGCCGGTCAACACGCAGGTTTGTGGCGGCGGCTGACGAGGTTCGCGTCGCCGTCGACACGACCGCCTGCGCAGTGCGGGCCCACAAATTGGAGTTGATCGCATGTCGTCCACGCTGTTATCCGCCACCGATGCCGCAACCTTCGCCGCGGCATTGCTGACCGCGCGGCGATCCGGCGTGCGATGCCCCCTGCCCAAGATTGTGCCGGCGTCCGATGCGGCGGCCTATCAGGTGCAGGATCTCGTGCGCGCGGGCATGGGGCCGGTAGAAGGCTGGAAAGTCGGGGCTGCGAATGCGACGTCGCAGCCGAATTGCTCGCCCGTGCTCAAAGGCGGCATTATCAATGCCGGCACATCAGGCATTCCGCTGTCGATCCCGGTCGCCAACCCGACCGGCATCGAAGTCGAGATCGCATTTCGCTTGAGCCGCGCCTTTCCAGCAGCAGCGACTGCACCTTCGGCAGCCGACGTGCTGGCGGCGATCGCATCGGCACACATCGCGATGGAACTGTGCGCCTGCCGGTTGGCGGACGGACCAAAAGTGCCACCGCACGCCTCGCTCGCCGACAACGGCATGAACCTGGGCTTCATCATCGGGGCGGAAGTACCGAACTGGCGCGCCATCGACATGCAGACCCAAGTGGCGCGCGCCTGGGTCGACAACAAAGCCGTTGTCGAGACCAAAGGCGGGCACACGCAAAAAGACTTGGCAACGTTGCTCGTGTGGCTGGTCGGGCACGTCGTGACGACACGCGGCGGATTGGCGGCCGGCGCAATCGTTGCAACGGGATCGTGGACGGGCCTGCATTGGGTCGATCACGCGGCAAACGTCGCAGCGGAGTTCCCGGGCCTCGGCCGCCTCGAAGCGCGGCTGACGATGTGATCGCTTCGCGAGAAGGGCTGCCGCCCTTAAACCCGCTCGGAGGAAATCGCCCGAACGCCCACTTTCTTAGTCTTCCAAAAGCGGGTGGTCAGGAGGGACTCGTCCCTCTTGCGGGGCACGGGGCTGGCCCCGTTTCGCGCTGAGCGCGAACCCGATACGAGCAACAAAGGACGAAACCCATGAAAATCCGTGCCGCCGTCATTCGCGAAATGATGAAGCCGCGTCCCTATGCGACCTCGAAGCCGTTTGCGATCGAGGAGGTGGATTTGGCCCCGCCCGGCGAAGGCGAAGTGCTCGTTCGCATCCGCGCGGCGGGCCTGTGCCACTCTGATCTCTCCACGATCAACGGCGACCGCCCACGCGACATGCCGATGGTGCTCGGCCATGAGGCGGCGGGCGAGGTTGCCGAACTGGGTGCGGGCGTGCGCGACCTCAAAAAAGGTGACCACGTCATTCTGATCTTCGTGCCGAGTTGCGGGCATTGCGTGATCTGCGCCGAGGGCAGGCCGGCGCTTTGCGAAACCGCCGCAACGGCCAATGGCGCCAATAAACTCATCACCGGCGGCGAGCGCATCTCGATGGGCGGTAAAAACGTCGGACACCACGTCGGCGTCTCGGCCTTTGCCGAATATGCCGTCGTTGCGCGCCAAAGCCTGATCAAGATCGACAGCACGTTGCCGTTCGAGCAGGCGGCACTGTTCGGTTGCGCGGTCGTGACGGGCGCGGGCGCGGTCATCAACACGGCGAAAGTGCCGGCCGGTGCCAGCGTCGCGGTCGTCGGCCTCGGCGGAGTGGGATTGATGTCGTTGCTGGCGGCGCGGGCGTCGGGCGCTCGGCAGGTGATCGCGCTCGACACCATCGACAGCAAACTGAAACTCGCCAAGCAATTAGGCGCGACGCACACCGTCAACGCGACCGACAAAGACGCCGTCGAGCAGGTCAAGGCGATGAGCAACGGTGGCGTCGAATTCGCGTTCGAAATGGCGAGTTCTGTGAAGGCGCTGGAACTTGCGTTCCGCGTGACGCGCCGCGGCGGCACCACCGTTACCGGCAGCTTGCCGCATCCGAGCCATCGCTTCGAACTTCCAGCGACCCAGATGGTGGCCGAGGAGCGCACGCTGAAGGGCAGCTATATCGGCAGTTGCGTGCCCGCGCGCGATATCCCGCGCTTCATCTCACTCTACCAGCAGGGCTTGCTGCCGGTCGACCGGCTGATGAGCGAGCGCATCGACCTCGACGACATCAACGCCGGCTTCGACCGCTTGGCCGATGGCGCCAGCGTCCGGCAGATTCTTGTGCCGTAAAGTGGTGGATCGTGTGTCCGAACGCACGACTGCGGCCGCCAACAATGGCGACCGCCGTTTTTGTAGCAAATTAGATGCGCGAGATCAGTTACGGCCGAGGACGGCCACCTTGACGCGAGCGACGCCTGAGCCGGTCATACCGATATCCTGAGCCGCACGCTTCGACAGGTCGATGATGCGGCCGGCAATGTAGGGGCCGCGATCGTTGATGACGACGTCGACCGAATTGCCGTTGCCGAGATGAGTGACGCGCACACGCGTGCCGAACGGCAAGGTTTTGTGCGCAGCCGTCATGGCGTTGGGGTTGAAACGGCCACCAGACGCGAGCGCCTGCGGTTCCCAATAATACGAGGCGACGCCCGTTTCGCCGCTGCCACCCGAAAGGCTTTCGCGGGGTTGCGGCCTGGAGGCCGTTTTGCGTTGCGGGCGGCTTCCATCGTCGTCGCTGCTGTCGGCGCGGGCGACTCTGGCAGACCTTCTGCTCGAAGTTTCGCCGGATTCGGTGCGTGCCGTACGTCTTGTCTCAGCAGGGCTGGAACGCTCTGCGCGGGCCGTGAACATCTTTTCGAGCCACTCGTTCTGGTTGCCTTCAGCGGCGGCTGGAAGTGCGGACAACAGGATCGCGGTAGCCATGAGGCCGATAGTCAGACGGATCGTCATATAGGGGTAACTCCTCGGATGAGTGGAGAGACCGCATCGTTGATATCAAATGGCTTGAAGAGCCCGATGCGTCGTGCCGTCAGGAGAGATGGTCGAACCGACCTGCCACACCGGGCTCGGCCTCACACAGGTTCGGTCTCCAGGGACCATTGGAATCACGACTGATCGTGACGGGTCCGCAAACGGCGGCATACGGCTGGCCATTGCGCGTTGTTGCAATGCAGCACGTTTCCATTGTGCACCAATCAGCCAGCACGGCAAGCGTCAACGTGTTGTAAGGGCAGACTGCCCGGGATAGTTAACACGAAGCATGTAACGCACTGTTTTCGCAGCAACGTGAATGACATGCGGTCGAAAATGTCGCGCTGCCATGCACGTGTTGCAGATCACCTTTTCATTGGGAACCCGATTGCGCCGGCTGAAAGCGCATCAAACGGTCGCGATCGGCGTCGCGGGCGAGCCTACGGCACCGGGCAGCCGCAGCGGCGGGGCGGTCAATAGAAAGCGGCTGCGCTTTTCCTGCCGTAACCACGTGGCGAGCGGCGTGAGGTGCCAGATCTCGCCCAGATTGACGCCCAGCTTGAACAAGCAATGGGCATGCAACGGAAGCGATGGACAGCAGCCGCCCTGATGCAGCGCCGGATGCGCCTCGACCGCATAGTTATCGGCAATCAGCGCGACGAGGCCACTGTCGGTGATCCACTGCAGCAAACGCGCGTCGCGCCCGTCGAGCGCCGAGCACGAGTTGGCGAGACGCGGCCCATCAGGCGACTTGCCCATTTCGAGCAGAATTTCGGAGAAACTCGTGTGCAGACAGACCATGTCGCCGGGATGGACTTCGACCTTGTCCTTGTCCATGACGCGCATCAGGTCATCATAGCCGACGACCTTCTTGTCGCGACCGAAGTGCGCCGCAAGATCGATCATCACACCGCGCCCCTGCATGCAGGACTCGGCCATGATTTGCACGCCAAGCTTATGCGCGAAGCTCGTCGACTTGGCTTCGACCATGCCGGTGCCGCCCGCGTCTGAACCGGCCGACGGTCCGACCATGTGCTCGCCCGGCTTGTAGCCGTTGTAATAAACCGGCTCAGGCGTGCCGTCGCCATCGGCGTCGAACAGCTGACCGACGTGCGCGAGACTGTCCCATTGCGTCGAGTATTGCAGGTGGAGAATGGCGATGTCGTCGTTGATGACGTCGGTCAGCATCGGGTCGTCGTTCGCCATCGAATAGTTGAAATTCGGCGCACCATTCGACCGGATCGTCGGCCGGATGATGGGCGGATGGCGACGGGGATTGAGGACGTTGCCGCCGGGATAGTCGAGCGGCAAGCTGAGGCAGAAAGCCTTCCCCGCACGCACTTCCGCGACACCTTCGAGAACCTTGGCAGGCGTCAACAGATTGAGCCGGCCCTTTTCGTCGTCGTGCCCGAAATCGCCCCACGTGGAGCCGTCCGGCCGATGCTTCCAGCGCCTGGTTTCGGTCATCGGTCACTCGTGCATGACAGGAGGAATCATCCCCGGATCAGGCACGATACTGCGCATGACCGGCGGCGCGCAACTGACATGCGGGACAGGTCCCACACCCATAACCCCAGGCATGTCTGTGCGTGCGGTCGCCCAGATAGCACGTATGCGTCTCTTCGAGCACGAGGCACTCGAACGCTTCGCCGCCGAGCGCATGCCCGAGCCGCCACGTGGCCGCCTTGTCCAGCCACATCAGCGGCGTGTGGATGACGAAGCGCCGGTCCATGCCCAGGCCGAGCGTCACCTGCAGCGACTTCAGCGTATCGTCGCGGCAATCGGGATAGCCGGAATAGTCGGTCTCGCACATGCCGCCGATCAAATGCTTGATGTCGCGCCGGTAGGCGATGGCGGCGGCGAACTGGAAGAACAGCAGATTGCGGCCGGGGACGAAGGTATTGGGCAGGCCGTTGGCGTCGAACGCGATCGCCGCCTCCTTGGTCAACGCCGTGTCGCTGATCGCCGCCAGGATCGACAGATCCAGCACATGGTCGTCCCCGAGCTTGGACGCCCATTGCGGAAAATCGCGCTGAACGGCAGCACGGATGGATGCGCGGCACTCGAGTTCCACGCGATGGCGTTGGCCATAGTCGAACCCGATCGTCTCGACGTGTGCAAAGTTCTCAAGCGCCCACGCCAGACAGACGGTGGAATCCTGTCCACCTGAAAAGAGAACCAAGGCCCGTTCCGTCGTCATGGCAGATGTCGTCATGGCTGATCGTGAGCTTGTTGTGCGTCGTCGACACCCCGCAGAGCGTCCGCCGCCGGCTTGTAATGCACCAGCGACGTATAGACGACCAGCGACGCCGTCAGAAGCCCGAACGCCCACGGCAGCATCATGCCGCCGAACAACCGGTAGGTGGCGAGCGCCAGCACCCCACCGGTCAACTGCGTGACGAAGCCGAACAGCGAGGCCGTCAAGCCCGCGATATCGCGATGCGGCTCGAGTACCAGGCTGGCCGAGTTCGACATGACGACCAGAAAGCCCATGTTGAAAAGGGTGATCTGCAGCAGGAACAGCGGCCACGACTGCAGTCGCATGGCTGAGGCGAACAGGATTGTGCCGGCCACGATGGCACACAACGCACCGGCCGTACGCGTGGCATGCAGGACGCCGTGCCGGCCGATCAGGCGATGGTTGACGATCTGCCCCAAGATGATGCCGGCTGCCGAAACCGCGAACATCAAAGCGTAAGTCGCCCCCTCGATGCCGAACTCGGTCTTGAACAGGCGCGGGCTGTTGGACACCAGCGAGATGATGGTGAATTGCAGCATCGCCGCCGTTAGCAGGAAACTGCGCGATTGCCGGTTTGCAAAGATGCGGCCGACGCCGGCAGCCAGCCTGAGCGGATCGAGCGCGCGCGGATCACGCCGCTGGTGGGTTTCGCGAAAGCCGAGCAGTGCAGCAGTGGCCAGGCAGGCGATGGCGGCGACGATGCCGGCGAATACTGCGCGCCACCCTCCCATCGACATCAGCCAGACGCCGGTGATCGGTGCGATGATCGGCCCTGTCGCAAATACCGCCGACGTCAGCGCCATGGCGCGCGCCAAGTTGGCCCCGCTTTGCGTATCTCGCAGCGACGCGCGGCCCGTCACGACCAGACACGCGCTGCCGAAGCCCTGCACCATGCGTCCAACCTGCAGCGATAAGATGTCGGTCGCGCCCGCGCAGACCAGCGTCCCCACGAAAAAGATGCTGAACCCGAAAGCCAGCAGCGGACGCCGGCCAAAGCGGTCCGACAGCGGGCCGCACACGAGCTGCCCGCAACCCGCAGCAATCAGAAAAATCGGGATCAGCGTCTGCACCCGCTCGATGGGCGTGCCCAGATCGGCTGCAATGCCGAAGAAAGCGGGCAGCAGAATATCGTTGGCGAACGCATTCAGCCCGAGCAGCAATCCGACGAACGGAATGAGAAAACGTATTGAAACCGGCTTGGGCACAGCCACATCGCTTTTCATCCGGCGCAGCGCGTGGTGATGGGTGTTCCCTTGCTCATGCCTGATCCTTCAAGCGGGTCAGTGCTTCCGCGCGACCGAGCACGGCCATCACATCGAATACCGGCGGCGACACCGCGCGTCCGGTCAGCGCCGCGCGCAGCGGCTGGGCAACCTTGCCGAGCTTGAGCCCCTGCGCCTCCGCATAGTCGCGCACGATCGCTTCCAAGGCCGGCGCGTCCCAAACCGTCGAGGCCTCGAAGCGCGCGATCAAGCCCGCCAGCGCCAGCTTCGCATCGGCGTCGATCAGCTTGGCGGCCTTGTCGTCGAGTTTGAGCGGACGCAACGCTAACAGATACAGCATGCCCGCCGCCAACTCCGGCAGCGTGCGTGCGCGCTCTTTGAGGCTTGGAATAGCCGCCGCAACCTTGTCGCGCCCCGCTGCGGCGAATGCTGCCGCCAGCTCAGACCCCGATTGCAGATCGGGCCGCACCGTGGCCACTTCCTTCATGAGGGCAAGATCCGGCCTTGCGGGTGCTTTGGGATCGACACCGGCTGACAGATCGGCAAGCGTCCCGATGCTGGCGAGACACGCCTCCAGATGGCCCAACAGCTCCGCATCCGGCGTCTGCCGAATATAGTTTCCGTTGAGATCGGACAGCTTGGCAAAGTCGAACCGCGCGGCCGATTTGCCGACATCCACGACGTCGAACCAGGCGATGGCGTCGGCCGTCGAGAAAATCTCGTCGTCGCCGTGGCTCCAGCCGAGACGCGCGAGATAGTTGCGCAACGCGGCCGGCAGATAGCCCATCGCCCGATAGTCGTCGGTGCCTTGTGCGCCGTGCCGCTTCGACAGCTTGGCGCCGTCTGCGCCGTGCACCAGCGGAATGTGCGCGAACTTCGGCAGCGCCCAGCGCATCGCATTGTAAACCTGCGTCTGCCGGGCGGTGTTGGTCAGATGATCGACGCCGCGAATGACGTTGGTGACGCCCATGTCATGATCGTCCACGACGACCGCGAAGTTGTATGTCGGCGCGCCGTCCGAGCGCAGAATGATCATGTCGTCGAGATCTTTGTTCGGCACCACGACGCGGCCCTGCACCTGATCGTCGACGACAGTCTCGCCGTCGCGCGGCGTGCGCAGCCGCACGGTCGGCTTGATATCGGCCGGCGCGGTCGCCGGATCGGCGTCGCGCCACGGGCTTTCCACTACATAGGGGCGCTTTTCAGCCTCCGCCCGCGCCCGCATGGCAGCGAGTTCGTCCGGCGTCAGGTAGCACTTGTAGGCGTTCTTGCTGGCCAGCAACTCGGCGGCGACGGCGCGATGACGATCGGCGCGGGCGAACTGAAACAGGGGATCGCCATCCCAGTCGAGGCCCAGCCAGCGCAGGCTTTCGAGGATCGCTGCGACATGCTCGTCCTTGGAGCGCTCGCGATCGGTGTCCTCGATGCGCAGTAGAAATTTACCGCCCGTGTGGCGCGCATAGAGCCAGTTGAACAGCGCCGTGCGGGCGCCGCCGATATGCAGCGTGCCGGTCGGCGAGGGTGCAAAACGCGTGACGACGGCTATGCTGGACGTGCTTAACGTGGGGTCGGACATTGGCTATCTGTGCTATGCGTTGGGAGTTGCGGTACAATTCTGGGCCGGCTTTAGCACATGGCTCGCGTAATGCCAGCAGTGGCGCGTCATGCGGCCAATGTGGGCCGGCGCTGAGACCATCCCAACGCCATTGCTCTTGCTGGCGAATGTCCTTAGTTTGCGAGCAGCGTCGCACTCGCTGCGGTACCCAGCTACTCACACGAGCACCGTCATGCCCCCAGCCTCGACACGGCCTAAAGTCGGCCTGTTCGTCACCTGCCTTGTCGACCTGATGCGGCCCAGCATCGGCTTTGCGGCAGTGAAGTTGATCGAAGCCGCCGGGTGCGATGTG
The DNA here is from genome assembly GCA_031365465.1 of Hyphomicrobiaceae bacterium. GTDB lineage: Bacteria > Pseudomonadota > Alphaproteobacteria > Rhizobiales > Hyphomicrobiaceae > JABFRJ01. The sequence continues at coordinate 15,834 of JANLYD010000110.1, read as the reverse complement.
GACGTGCCCGCCAGCCAGACCTGCTGCGGCCAGCCCGCCTATAATTCCGGCGACAAGGCGAGCACGGGGGCCATCGCCAAGGCCACCATCGCAGCGTTCGAAAGATTCGATTACGTCGTCGCACCCTCAGGCTCGTGCGCCGGCATGATCAAGGCGCATTACCCCGACCTGCTCGCAGCCGACCCGCTGTGGGGACCACGCGCCATAGCACTCGCCGCCAAGACACACGAACTCGTGTCGTTTCTCGTCGACGTACGCGGGGTCGCAGCCGTCGACGCCAGCGTCGCCGTACGCGCCACCTATCACGATAGTTGTTCGGGCCTGCGCGAGTTGAAGATCAAGCGCCAGCCACGCGCGCTACTCGCCACCGTCAAGGGCCTGGAACTGGTCGAAATGGACGACAACGAAGTGTGCTGCGGCTTCGGCGGCACATTCTCCATCAAATATCCCGACATCTCGAACGCCATGGTGCAGAAAAAAACGGACGCCGTCGGCTCGGTGCGCCCCGATTTGCTGCTGGCTGGCGATCTCGGTTGCCTCATGAACATGGCCGGAAAGCTGAAGCGGCAGGGCAGCACTGTGCAGGTGCGCCACATCGCGGAAGTGCTGGCCGGCGACCTCAGCGCGCCCGCCATCGGAGAGGCCTCATGAATTCCACCGCGCACAACTTCAAGTCCAACGCCAAAGTCGCGCTTGGCGACAAGCAATTACAGTCCGCGCTCGGCAACCTCAAAGGCGGACTGGTCGCCAATCGCACCAAGGCGCGGCTTGGCCTGCCTGAGTTCGAAGACCTGCGCGAGGTGGCCAAGAACATCAAGAACCACACCATCGCCAACCTCGACCTCTATCTCGAAATCTACGAGCGCAACGCGCGGGCCGCCGGCGCCATCGTCCACTTCGCCGAAACCGCAGCCGACGCCCGCGCCATCATTCTGAAAATCTGCCGCGACGCCGATGCCAAGATCGTTACCAAGGGCAAGTCCATGGTGTCGGAGGAGATTGGCCTCAACGCCCATCTCGAAGCAGCCGGCGGCATCGAGGTGGTGGAAACCGACCTCGGCGAGTATCTCGTGCAGATCCGCAAAGAGACGCCGAGCCACATCATCGCGCCCGCCATCCATCTGACGCAGGAACAGGTCGAACAGGACTTCCGCCGCCTCCACACGCATCTGCCGGCGGATCGCATCCTCGTCGAACCGGCACAACTCGTCGATGAAGCCCGCAGTATTCTCCGCCAGAAGTTCATGACCGCCGATGTCGGCATCACCGGCGCAAATTTTCTCATCGCCGAAACCGGTTCGTCGATCATCGTCACCAACGAGGGCAACGGTGATCTCACCCAGTCGCTCGCCAAGACGCACGTGGTCATCACGTCGATCGAGAAGCTGGTGCCGACGCTGGAAGACCTGTCCACCATCCTTCGGCTGCTCGCGCGCTCGGCAACCGGCCAGGAATGCTCCACCTACATGACGCTGTCGACGGGAGGCAGGCGGGTCAACGATCTGGATGGACCACCCAACTATCACGTCGTCATCCTCGACAACGGCCGCACCGATCTGATCGGCACCGAGTTCCAGGACGTGCTGCGCTGCATCCGCTGCGGCGCGTGCATGAACCACTGCCCGGTCTATGGCGCGATCGGCGGCCACGCCTACGGCTGGGTGTATCCGGGTCCCATCGGCTCCGTGCTGACGCCCGCGTTGATCGGCGTCAAGGAAGCCGGCAATTTGCCGAATGCGTCAACTTTTTGCGGCAAGTGCGCCGACGTCTGCCCCATGAAAATTCCGCTGCCCGACCTGATGCGCCACTGGCGTGAAGCCGAGTTCTCCAACGGCGATCTGCCCGCCGGCTACAAGCGCGGGCTCGCAAGCTGGTCGTTTTTCGCGCGCCGTCCAAAGCTCTATCATCTTGCCGCCAAGCTCGGCATCCCCCTGCTGAGCGTGCTGAGCCGGCGTGGCCGCTTCGGCTGGTTGCCGTTCGCTGGTGGATGGACGCGGCATCGCGATTTGCCGGCGCCGCAGGGCCGCACATTCCAGCAACTGTGGGCCGAACGTCAGGCAGGAGTACAACGGTGACAGTTCGCGACCACGACAACAAAGCTGCCCGCATTCAGATCTTCTCTAAGTTGAAACAAGCGCTGAAGGATGGGCCACCCGCCGCCGCACGCCGCGCCAATGTCGAACAGCGCATCGCCCAGCCGCCAGAGCATCCGTTGCCCCAGCGCGTCCGCGGCCCGCGCGATGTCCTGCGGGCGCAGTTCCGCACCTTCCTCGAGGGCCAGTCCGCTGTCGTCCACGACGCCGAGACCGCAGCCGACGTGCCGGCCGTGGTCGCCAAATTTCTGCGCGCCAACAACCTGCCACAGACCCTTCGCTGCGGCGCCGATACTTACCTCGCTGCCATGCCCTGGGATCGCGAACCCACGTTGAAGCGCGAGAGCGGTCCCGCGCTGCCGACCGACGTGGTGGGCTTGAGCCATGCCGTGGCCGGCATCGCGGAGACCGGAACTTTGGCAATGGCGTCCGGCCCCGACAACCCGGTGACGCTAAATTTCGTGCCGGAAAATCACATCATCGTCGTGCGGGATTCCGATCTCGTCGGCCCCTACGAAGCCGTCTGGACGCGCATCCGCGAGCGCTTCGGGGCGGGTCATATGCCGCGCACGGTCAACTTTATCTCCGGCCCCTCGCGCACGGCAGACATCGGAGGCAAACTCGTCACCGGCGCGCACGGCCCCCGCCGCCTCTGCGTCATCCTCGTCGCAGGCTGACGTGCGATCTCGCAACGGATTGCCCGCGCTGAGAGCGGGGGGGGGGCGAAGCGCTGCCTCGATGCGGCCCGCCCGTGACACGCCGCAGTCGAGCGGCTACAACGCCCTCACATCTTCACAACAACGACGGACCCTGATGGCCCTCGACCTCGACACACGCACGATTGATTTCGAATCCCGTTTCACTGAGTTTCTCTCCGGCAAGCGCGAAGCCTCCGAAGACGTCGATCAGGCCGTGCGCGCCATCGTTGCCGACGTGCGCCAGCGCGGCGACGTGGCGCTCGCCGATCTCACGCGGAAATTCGACGCCTTCGACATCACGCGTCATGGCATTCGCGTCGCCGCACACACCATCGCCGCCGCGGCCGCAGCGTGCGATCCAGCCACCGTCGAAGCCTTGCGTTTCGCGGCAGCGCGCATCCGCGCCCACCATCAGCGCCAGGTGCCCCGCGACGATAGCTACATCGATGCGACCGGCACTGAACTCGGCAGCCGCTGGACCGCAGTCGAATCCGTCGGCCTGTACGTGCCCGGCGGGCTCGCCAGCTACCCCAGTTCGGTGCTCATGAATGCCGTGCCTGCCATCGTCGCCGGCGTGCCGCGCATCGCCATGGTCGTGCCGTGTCCCAACGGCGACCTGAACCCGCTGGTGCTCGCCGCAGCCCACATCGCCGGCGTCGACGAAATCTACCGCATCGGCGGCGCACAGGCCATCGCAGCGCTGGCTTACGGCACCCCTACCGTTGCGCCCGTCGTCAAAATCGTCGGACCCGGCAATGCCTATGTCGCGGCTGCCAAGCGGCAGGTCTACGGCACCGTCGGCATCGACAGTATCGCCGGTCCGTCCGAAGTGCTGATCATCGCCGACGCCGACAACAACCCGGACTGGATTGCCGCCGATCTGTTGGCGCAGGCCGAGCACGACGCCAGCGCTCAGTCCATTTTGATTACCGATAACCCGGCCTTTGCCGCAGCCGTCAAAGCCGCCGTGGTCGCGCAGTTGGCGTCGCTTCCGCGCGGCAACATCGCCGCCGCCAGCTGGGCCAATTTCGGCGCCGTCATTCTCGTTGGTTCGCTTGACGAAGCTCCCCGCCTCGCCGACCGCCTCGCCGCCGAACATCTCGAAATTGCGACCGCCGACCCCGACGCGCTCGCGTCGAAAATCCGTAACGCCGGCGCGATTTTCCTCGGCCGCCACACACCGGAGGTCATCGGCGACTACGTGTCCGGCTCCAATCACGTGCTCCCGACCGCACGCTCGGCACGTTTCTCCTCCGGCCTGGGTGTGCTCGATTTCATGAAACGCACGTCGCTGCTGCGGCTAACGCCTGCCGCGCTGGCAGCCCTCGGCCCCGCCGCCATGACGTTGGCGCGCGCTGAAGGCCTCGAAGCCCATCGCCGGTCTGTCGGCATCCGACTGGGAGACACAGCGTGAGCGATCCGACCCGCCCCGACGATACCGTTCCCCAGCCCGGCTCCCGCCACCGCCTGTCCGCGCTGACGGTCGACCCCGCATCCATCAAGCGCGGTAACGCCAACATCGAGCACGAGCGCGAAGTCGCCATCTACGACATTCTCGAAGCCAATCATTTCGAATTGACCGGTCGCGACGATGGCCCTTATGCCCTCGTGCTCAGCGTGGCCGACGACAAGCTCGTCTTCACGGTGACGCCGCAGGCAGGTGACACAGCCGTTGCCACAGGCGACGCTACGGCGGCCGCCGTGACGCTTGCGCTGCCCATGTTGCCGTTGAGACGCGTGATCAAAGACTACTTCCTCGTCTGCGAAACCTACTTCGACGCTATTCGCACCGCGCCGCCAACGCGCATCCAGCAGATCGACGTCGGCCGTCGCGCGCTGCACGACGAGGGCGCCACCGCATTGACCGAGAAACTGGCCGGCAGCGTCACCCTCGACGCCACCACCGCCCGCCGCCTCTTCACGCTCGTCTGCGCCCTGCACTGGCGCGGATGAATACGCGTGCGACGCCACCGCGCGTTCGCAGTTCGGACATAAAATTCCCCGCTTCCACAGCCAAACAATTCTATGGCTGGACGCCGTTGACGTTGGCTGGTGTTTCCGCAAACGTCATATCCGGGTGCTGCACCGCCGTGCCCGAACAAAGTCATTTGGAGGGATTTATGCGCCTTATAGCGACAGTTGCCATCGCCGCCCTTTTTGCCGGCCCGGCCATGGCCGAACCCTACGGTAAATGGGTGCGCGCATCGACGGGCGCGACGATCGAATTCTATCAGTGCGGCGCCAATCTCTGCGCCAAGGTTGCAGGCGTAAAAGACGACACCAAGAAAGCCAATGTCGGCAAGGTGATCATGGAAGGCGCCGCAAAGGCAGGCAGCAATCAGTGGAAGGGGTCGCTGCTCAACCTCGAAGACGGCAAAAGCTATGACGGCACCGTCACCGAAACCGCAGCCGGGCTGAACCTCAAAGGCTGTGCCCTCGGCGGCCTCGTCTGTAAAGACGAAACCCTGGCCCGCGCGAAGTAGCGCCCGCGCGCTGATGGAGCGGTGAGGCTCGGCAGCCTGATGACGCAGGACCGCACCGCGTCCGGTGCGGTCAATTACAAGAGCGTCTGAGAAAAGCGCGCTAGCGATTTCCAAAATCATTATGCGGTGTCGTCAGCGCGACAGCTACATAACATTCCAGTAGCGTCTGGGTCAGGTCATCTTCCTCCACCACATAACGAAAAGCCATCTCAGAAACGCGCTCTTTGGCCGCGATGAAGGCTGGCGCGAAGACTGCGTGCACTGCGAGGTTGGCGCGGATATTCTCGCCGGAGTACGCGCGGCCCATACCTGTGTTTTCTCTAGCCAGCAACATTGCGAATGGTGCCAAGTTCATGTCCGAGCTAGGACGGGTGTGATCCGAGTACCGCTCGCGAAGTCGACCCGTCCTCCCAACATAAAGGTGCCGATCGCCTTCGCTGAACAAGTAGACTCCGCCCTTCTTCCTCAGCCCCATAGGAATGTCTTGCAGGCACGTAGCCGGACGCATTGCTATCAACGCATCAAACTTCGGCACCAAGGTTTCGATTGCCGCTCTGAAGATCAGATGCATGTGGCTCCCAGTTTACCTCCATGTTCCACAAATGCGACTTCCGCGAAGGTCCTCACATAAAAAAATCGACATTTTCTGCGATACGGATCGGTCAAAATTCGCAAAAGTATCAGGAAGGGGGGCGAGGCACGGCCGCTACGCCGCCTTACGGCGCAGGAAACTCGTTTCGGTGGTCACGATGAGTGCGACGGTGATCAGCATGAACACCGCTGAGATGCCGAACACCCATCGCGGCAAGGCTTGATCCATGATCCAGCCGAACAGCAACGGCCCGATGATCGAACCGATGTTGAAGCCGGTAGATACGAAACCGAACGCGCGGCCCATGGCACCCGGCGGCGCAGCTTTGCGCACCATCATGTCCCGTGAGGGCGCGACGATGCCGGTGAGGAAGCCTGCGGCACCTAACGCGCAGATGATGATTGCCGTCGGCAGCGGCGCAACTGCGATCAAAAGCATGATCACGGCGTTGGCGGCGAAGCTGACGGCGGCGACATCGCCATGCCGGGCGGTGCGATCTGCCAATCGCCCGCCGAATAAAACTCCCAAGGCGCTTGCCGCGAGGAATACCGTCAAAGCGATGGTGGCGCTCGACGCCGACACCGCGTATCCCGTCACCAAAGCTGCGATGCCGAAGCTGTTGATCCCACCGGTTGAAAGGCCGATCAGGGTGAAAAAGGCGGTCAGCAATATGAGCGCCGGGGTGACGATGCCGCGCAGCGACGCCGATTGATTGCCGTCCAAATCCCTTGGTTTTGAAGAACCGACGTCGGTCATGGCCACAAAGGCAGCGGCAGCCAGGCCGACAACTCCAGCCGTCGCTAGTGCCACCGATACGCTCGAGTGAGCCGCGATGAAGTACATGGTCGCGGGTGCGATGGCCCCGCCGACGTAACCAGCGAAGGTGTGCACCGAAAAGGCATGCCCCATGCGGGCGGGGTCCATCTTGTCGGCCAGGATGGCATAGTTTGCCGGATGATAGACGCTGTTGGCGAGGCCAGCGCTGATCCCACAGGCGATGAGCCCGGCGTAGGTCAACCAGAGGCTCAGGCCGATGAATGACAAACTGCCGAGGACCAGACCCCCGACCAGGATCGCGCGCGCACCGTACCGATCAACCAGCGCCCCAACCGGGGCTTGGGTCACGCCCGACACGAGACCGAAAGCGGTCAGCGCCAACCCGAGATCGATATAGCTGACGTGGAGCAGTGCTTTCAGAAACGGGAACAGCGGTGGCAGCACCAGGATGTGCAAGTGACTGACGAGGTGCGCGAACGAAATCGAGGCCAGGATGCGCGCCTGCGAACCGGCGGCCGACCCTGCGCCATCGACTGATATGTCCGTTGCCATCCGGGCTTCGTCCTAGTGCTTTTTCCTGATCAGACGCGCTTGTAGCCCAACGCGTGCGAAGCAGCCAACTTGAATGCCTCTAAACGAAAACCTCGACAGGCAACAATCGATGCAAGGCGAATATGCCGCCACAGGGAAAGTAGAAATGACGCAACTCCGGCAGTGAATGTGGCTATGACTGCCCAAGTCCGACCGTGCCTGTTGTCGGCGACTGCGACCATCGCATGTATCGTCGGCACCGATCAGCCACGCATCAGGAGCCGAACTAATGACGCTGGTTGCTTTGGGTTGGAATGCGCAACGGCAAGCCGAGTTTGTGCCTTATGCCGCGCAAGGCCTCGTGCCGGGCCGAATAGTGAGCGAACACCGCACGCATTACAGGGTTGCTACCGAGACGTCGGAACTCTCGGCGGAGATCAGCGGACGGCTGCGCAACGATGCCAAATTGCGTTCCGATTTGCCCGGTACTGGCGATTTCGTCGCGGCACGTCTCGCTGGGAAAGAAGACACCGTCGTCATCGAGGCCGTTTTGCCGCGTTCCAGTGCTCTCATCCGGAAGGCCGCAGGCGAAGCTCGTCCGCAACTGCTGGCAGCCAACGTCGACACCATCTGCATCGTGACCGCGTTGGACGGAGATTTCAATATTGCGAGGCTCGAACGCTACCTTGCTCTCGTACGCACCAGCGGAGCGGTGCCGGTCATCATTGCCAACAAAGCCGATCTTCCCGTGGACGTTCAGGCCAAGCTCGATGGAATCCACAAGATGGCTCCCGCCATTGCCGTGCACGCGATCAGCGCGCGGACCAGCGGCGCAGTCGACGTCCTCGAGCCCTATTTCACCGACAATCGCACTGTCGCTTTGATAGGTTCGTCAGGCGTTGGCAAGTCGACCTTGACCAACCTTCTCATCGGTGACGCCGTGCAGGAAACGCAAGCCGTGCGCGGACACGACGATCGTGGCCGTCACACCACGACACATCGTCAATTGTTCCTGCGACCACGCGGCGGCCTCATCATGGACACCCCGGGCATGCGGGGGCTTGAACGCTGGGATGTTGCCGAAGACGCCGACGCTGATTTCGAGGACATTCAGGCGTTGGCACTCCGGTGCCGGTTCAGCGACTGCCAGCATCAGAGCGAGCCCGGCTGCGAAGTGCGGGCGGCCGCATCGCGCGGCGAAATTGCGCCCGAGCGCATCGCCAAATATTTTAAGTTAAAGTCGGCACCGAAGCCGAAGTCTCGTTCCAGAAAAAACGGTGCGAGCTAGACAGCAAGCGTCGCATATCCCAGCAGCCGATTGGCATCGAGCCGTGCCGGTGGCGCAAAAATGGGCACCTATCACGGCGGGTCGACAGCACGTCTGGCCTCGCCCGCTTCCCCCACCATGCCGGGAATCGCGCGCCTGAGAGTGAGTGCGGTTACAAGCGGAGTTTGCCCCTTCACAGACTGCAAAAGGCATGTAAGCCTGCAAAGTGATCAAGCTGCCCGAAGAGGCGGTACAGCAAAGAAAATGCGTTACGCGCCACATGGGAGGCAAACGGAATGTTCACAAAGAGATCTATTGCAGTCGGCGGATTGGCGCTGGCGGCGCTATCGGCACTTTCGTTGACGGCGAAGGCCCAGGACACGATCAAGATCGCCTACATCGATCCGCTGTCGGGACCCGGTGCGACGGTCGGCGAAGTCGGCCTCAAGACGTTCCAATTTCTCGCCGACGAACTGAACGCCAAGGGCGGCGCTGCCGGCAAGAAGTTCGAGATTCTGCCGTTCGACAACAAGACCAACCCGCAGGAAAGCCTCGTCCAGGCACAGAAGGCCGTGGATGCAGGCGCGCGCATTCTCACTCAGGGCAACGGTTCGTCGGTCGCAGCCGCGCTTGCCGACTGGGTCGCGAAGTACAACGATCGCAACCCCGGCAAGGAAGTGCTGTATCTCAACTATGCTGCGGTCGACCCCATCCTGACCAATGAAAAGTGCACCTTCGCGCACTTCCGCTGGGACGCGAACTCCGACATCAAGATGGAAGCGCTCACCAACTACATGAAGACCAAGCAGGACATCAAAAAGGTGTACCTGATCAATCAGGATTACTCGTTCGGGCAATCCGTCCGCACCACCGCCGTCGCGATGCTGAAAGCCAAGCGCGCCGACATCCAGGTCGTCGGCGACGAACTGCATCCCCTGCTGAAAATCAGCGACTTCGCACCCTATATCGCCAAGATCAAAGCCTCAGGTGCCGACACGGTCATCACGGGCAACTGGGGCCAGGACTTCGCGTTGCTGCTGAAAGCTGCAGCCGACGCCGGCCTCAAAGTCAACTGGTACACCTATTATGCGGGCGGAACCGGTGGCCCGACAGCCATCAAGCAAACCGGCTTGAACCACAACGTGTTTGCCGTCGTCGAAGGCGATGCGAACATCGATTTCGCGGCTTCGCGAGCGACAGAAAAGGCATTTCGCGACAAGTTCAACGGCCAGTCGATCTTCTATCCCCGCGCATTCAACGAGATGCGCATGTTGGCCGCCGCCATGAACAAGGCGAACTCGACCGACTACGCGAAAGTTGGCGCGGCGCTGGAAGACATGAAGTTCGAGGTGTTCAACGGCGGCGAAGGCTTCATGCGGAAGGATGACCATCAGTTCTTCCAACCGATGTACATCGCCTCGCTCGGCGACCGGTCGGCGGCCGAGCCCTTCGATGAAGAAGGCACGACGTGGGGCTGGCGCACGGTCGCCAAGATCGACACCAAAGACACGATGCTACCGACCACCTGCAAAATGACCCGTCCGTAACCGGCGAGCGCTACGTTGCAGTGCTGAATTGAACTCTCCGCCGCTGGCCGGCGGAGAGTGGCAAGCGGTGGAAGGGACCTGTCAGGTGGCCGAACTCATCCTGATTTCGACGTTGAACGGCTTGCTCTATGGGTTGCTGCTGTTCTTGATGGCCAGTGGATTGACGCTCATTTTTTCAATGATGGGCGTCCTGAATTTTGCCCACGCCAGTTTTTACATGCTCGGCGCCTTCATCGGTTTTCAGATCAGTCGCTGGGCCGGCTTCTGGCCCGCGCTGGTTTTGGCGCCACTGATCGTCGGTGGAATCGGTGCCATGGTCGAGCGGTTTGGCCTGCGCAACGTGCACAAGCACGGGCACGTGGCCGAATTACTTTTCACCTTCGGGCTGGCCTTCGTGATCGAGGAGGTCGTCCAGATCATCTGGGGCAAAGCACCCGTCGATTTTCGCGTGCCGGCTCTCTTGGACTTTCCGGCATTCACGGTGTTTGCCACCAACTATCCCGCCTACAAACTTTTCATGCTGGCCACTTCGATCCTGATTTTTGTGGGTCTCTTCTCCATGCTCACCAAGACCAGGGTCGGGCTGATCGTTCAGGCCGCGCTGACGCATCCGCACATGGTCGCCCATCTCGGCCATAACGTACCGCTGATCTTCATGATGGTGTTCGGCGTCGGTGCGGCACTGGCGGGCGTTGCGGGCGTGATCGCGGGTCCGGCACTCGTCACGCAAGCCGGCATGGCGGCGCTGCTCGGGCCGATCTTGTTTGTGGTGGTCGTCGTCGGTGGACTTGGATCACTCCAGGGCGCATTCATCGCGTCCCTGCTGATCGGCCTGCTACAGACGTTCGCGATCTCGTCCAACGTCTCGCTTGCCGACATATTCTCAGGCTTCAACTTCAGTCCCGCCCCCAAAACCATGCTCGGGGACCTCTGGCGTGTGACAGTGGCGCAGATCGCGCCCATCCTGCCGTACATGCTGCTGATGTTGATCCTGATCGTCCGGCCGACTGGCTTGCTCGGGAACCGCGACACATGACAGCTTCGCCAATACCTTCGACGTCCACTTTGGCGACGCCGGTCGCCTCGTCTCGTTTCCTGCCACTGCTTCCGTGGCTGTGTGGCGCAGCACTCCTGCTCACTTTGCCGCTGTTGTTTCGCTCCGGCACGGCGCTGACGGTGATGAGCCTGATGGGCATCGCGATCGTGTTCGCCTTGTCCTACAACATTCTTCTCGGCCAGACCGGCATGTTGTCGTTCGGTCATGCCGTCTACTACGGCCTTGGCAGCTACTTCGTCGTGCACGCGATGAATGCGGTCATCGCCGCCAAAATCGCCATCCCCCTGCCGATTATGCCGATAATCGGCGGCTTGGCGGGGCTGACGTTCGCCATTTTGTTTGGATGGATCTCGACCAAGCGGAGCGGTACGGCGTTTGCAATGATCTCGCTCGGGCTTGCAGAGTTGGTCGGCTCGAGTTCGCTGATCTTGCGCACGTTCTTTGGCGGGGAAGAGGGCGTCACCACAAATCGCACGCAGCTCGGCCGTCTCTTTGGGTACAACTTTGGCCCGCAACTGCAGGTCTACTACGTCATTGCCGGATGGTGCATCCTGTCCGCTCTCGTGATGTACGCCCTGACGCGCACGCCCTTGGGCCGCATGTGCAATGCGGTGCGCGACAACCCGGAGCGGGCACAGTTCGTCGGTTATAATCCGCGCGTCGTCCGCTACATCGCTTTTTGCATCAGCGGATTTTTCGCTGGCATCGCCGGCGGGCTGACCGCCATCAATTTCGAAATCGCCAACGCGCAACTGTTCTCCGCCTCGAACTCGGGCACGGTGCTGCTGGCAACCTTCATCGGCGGCGCCGGCACGTTCTTCGGCCCCATTCTCGGTGCCGTGCTCGTCAGCTATCTGCAAGTGATGCTGAGCGACATCACCGAAGTCTGGCAGCTGTATTTCGGCATTATGTTCATCCTGGTCGTGATGTTCGCTCCGGGCGGGCTTGCCGGTCTCGTGCTCATGCATCGCCCGCTCTCGAAGGCTGGCGCGCTCGGCACGGTGTTACCCTCTTACGCGGCGGCGATCGTTCCGGGCGCCATGATTTTCGCCGGCCTCGCGCTGCTGATCGAGATGACCGTGCAACTGAGCGTCAAGCAGGACAGCGGGCCGGGCATGAAAATGTTCGGCGTGGCTTTCAATGCCAACGGACCCATCCCGTGGTGCGTTGCGCTGGCGCTGATCGCAGTGGGTGTCGCGATGTTCCGTTGGGTTGGCCCGATGATGGGCGGCGCTTGGGATCGTGCGAGAGCCACCGCGCGCGAGAAGGGCATCGTCATATGACCGCCACGACGACCTCGGCCGGCGGTGGCGGATTGCCCGCCCTCAAACTCGATGGCCTGCGCAAAAGTTTCGGCCCCGTCGACATCATCCGTGGCGTCGACCTCGTCGTGCCGAAGGGCGAGCGCCATGCCGTCATCGGCCCGAACGGCGCGGGCAAATCGACCTTGTTCAACCTGATGAGCGGGCTACTCGTACCAACCTCCGGAACCGTCGCGCTCAATGGCGCGCAAATCTCCGGCTTGCAGCCCTACGAAATAAACCGGCGTGGCCTGTCGCGCAGCTTCCAGGTTACCAACATTTTCCCCAAGATGAGTGTGTTCGAGAATGTGCGCTGTGCCGCGCTCTGGTCGAAGCGTCAAGGCTACACGTTCTGGCGCGGCATCGAGCGCGCGCACGACGTAAGGATGCGCACCGAGCAGGTTCTCGAGGAAATAAGCCTCACCAACCGCCGTGATGTCATTGCGGGCGTCCTGACCTATGCCGAACAACGCGCGCTTGAAATCGGCATTACCATCGCTGGCGGCGCCGACGTCATCTTGCTCGATGAGCCGACGGCAGGCATGAGCCGCCACGAGACCGATCGCGCCGTCGCACTGATCCGGCGCGTCAGCGAGGGCCGCACCTTGATGATCGTCGAACACGACATGAGCGTCGTGTTCGGTCTCGCCGATCGTATTTCCGTCCTGGTCTATGGTGAAATCGTTGCATCGGGCCCGCCGGCCGAAATTCGGGCGAGTGCCAAGGTCAAAGAAGCCTACCTTGGCGAGGAGGCCCGCGAATGAGTTCCCCGATCCTCGAGGTTCGCGACCTGCATGCCTACTACGGCAAAAGCCATATTCTCCAAGGCGTCAATCTCGCGGTCGGTGCCGGCGACGTGGTGAGCCTGTTGGGCCGCAATGGCGTCGGCCGCTCGACGACCGTCAAAGCGATCATGGGCGAGGTCAAGCCTGAGGGCACGATCACCTTCAAGGGCCGCGATATCGCGGGGCTGCCGAGTTATCGCATCGCGCGCCTGGGCCTCGGTTACGTGCCCGAGCACCGGGACATCTTCCCCTCATTGACCGTGCGTCAGAATTTGATGCTCGGCCTCAAAGACCCGAACGTGGAAGGGCGCTGGAAGCTCGAAGACATGCTTGCGCGATTTCCCAACCTCGCGCGCCGTGCCGATACGGCAGCCGGTGTGCTCTCAGGTGGTGAAAAGCAGATGCTCACCATCTGCCGGACGCTCATGGGCGACCCCGACCTGATCATGATCGACGAGCCGACAGAGGGACTTGCGCCGCTCATCGTGAAGCAGGTCGGCGAATTGATCACCGAGATTGCCAAACGCGGCCTGTCGATCCTGCTGGTCGAGCAGAAACTCTCGATCGCGCTCGAGATATCGAAGCGTGTGTACGTGATGGGGCACGGCCGCATCGTGTTCGAAGGTACGCCGGCCGATCTGAAGGCCAATGCCGACGTCCGCCGCGAGTGGTTGGAAGTCTGAGCACGACCGACTGCCAGCGCTCGGTCGGCTGCTGAGTTGACTTCGCGAGTCAAATTTTGTTAATCGGCGGCAAAGAGGGGCGATCACACGACGAGGCTGCAACATTTTCCGGCTAAAATTTGTGCACCGTTACAGGCTCGCCGTCATACGAAAACGTGGCGCGGTTTTCAGAGCGCCTGACGTGTCGGCAAAGAGGTGGAAAAGCACTTTTGTTCGCCAATTGGCTGAAGCAGATATGATGCGAGCTTCGTTCGATCATACTTACTTGATGATGTAGATAGAATTCTAGAGCAGGCGTCACGTCTTTGCTCTCGAGGTTAAAACTTGGCAAGCTCACCGTCGCACATCCAACCAACCGCCGCACCATCCGCCGAAGCCACCGATTTACCGGCGGAGGACGTTGTCTACACGCTGATCGAGCCGCCGAAAGGCTGGCGTTCGCTCGATCTGCACGACCTCTGGCGCTATCGCGAACTCGCCTGGGTGCTCACCGAGCGGGACATCAAAGTGCGTTACAAGCAGACCGTTCTCGGGTTTGCCTGGGCCATTATACAGCCCGTGATGATGATGGTCGTATTCTCGGTCTTCTTCGGTGGGCTGGCCAAAATCCCGTCGGACGGCCTCCCCTACCCCTTGTTCGTCTACGCGGGGTTGTTGCCGTGGACATTTTTCGCCAACGCCATTTCGACGTCGTCCGGTTCGCTCGTGGGCTCCTCGAACCTGCTGAGCAAGGTTTATTTCCCCCGCCTGATCATTCCCCTGTCCGCCGTCGGCGGGGGACTGGTCGATTTCTGCATCGCCACCTCGATCCTGCTGCTGATGTGTCTGGGCTATGGAATCGGCTGGAGTATCAACCTGCTTGCAGCCCCGCTGCTCATCGCGGGCATCGTCTTCATCGCCTTGGGCGTCGGCGTCGCGCTCGCGGCCCTGAACGTAGCCTACCGGGATTTCCGCTATGTGATCCCATTCATCGTCCAGTTCTGGATGTTCGCAACGCCCGTCGTGTATCCAGCCTCACTGGTTCCCGAGACATGGCGCTGGCTGCTCTATCTCAACCCGCTCGCCGGCTTTATCGAGGGCTTCCGCGCAGCCTTCCTCGGCCTGCCGTTCGACTGGCCGGCGATCGGATTGTCGCTGACGGTCGCCTGTGCCATTTTCGCCCTCGGCATCGCCTATTTTGAAAAAGTCGAGCGCAGCTTCGCCGATATCATCTGACCGCGCGCGCCTGTGCAGCACCGCCTCGCCCGTCACCGAAAGCCAACATGAGCCTGCCAGCCATACGCGTCGAAGGCCTCTGGAAAGAGTACATGATCGGCGGCAGCGGGCCGAGCGGGCAGACGTTGCGCGAGCAGATCGTCGGCGCCGCGCGAGCCCCACTCGACCGCATCCGTGGCCGGGGCACCCCAAGCGCCCCCGAAGAGAGCTTCTGGGCGCTGAAGGATGTCAGCTTCGACATCCAGCCGGGCGAAGTCGTCGGCATCATCGGCCGCAACGGCGCCGGCAAGTCGACATTGCTCAAGATCCTCTCCCGTATCACCGCGCCCACCAAAGGCCGCATTGAAATCCGCGGACGCATCGCGAGCCTGCTGGAAGTCGGCACCGGCTTTCATCAGGAATTGACGGGCCGCGAGAACATCCGCCTCAACGGCGCAATCCTCGGCATGACCGGCGCCGAAATCGCCAGAAAATTTGACGAGATCGTCGACTTCTCAGGCGTCGAGAAGTTTCTCGATACCCCCGTCAAACGCTATTCCAGCGGCATGCAGGTGCGCCTCGCCTTCGCCGTCGCCGCCCACCTCGACCCCGAAATTCTCATCGTCGACGAAGTCCTCGCCGTCGGCGACGCCGAATTCCAGAAAAAATGCCTCGGCAAAATGAGTGAACTCGCCGGCAAGGGCGGACGTACAGTAGTATTCGTGAGCCACAATATGGGCGCCGTTGGATCATTTTGCGAAACCGGCGTCTTACTTGAAAGGGGCGAAGTCACACAGAAAGGAGACGTGACGGTCGTCTTGGCAAA
>JANLYD010000097.1:0-4002 GCA_031365465.1 Hyphomicrobiaceae bacterium | reverse complement strand
CCGCATCGAACCGCTCGACATCGCAACACTGCTCGCGTCGCGGGAGTTGCCAACGGCCGATCTCGTGACGGTCAGTTATGTGCTGGCCGAGCAGCGCAGCGTCGACATCGCCGCGCTGGTCGCGGGTATCGCGCGGCTGGTTGAGCGTCTCGTGGTCATCGTCGAGCCGGGCACACCCGAGGGCTATCGGCGTATTCTGCTCGCGCGGGACGCGTTGATCGCGCAAGGACTGGCGATCGTGGCGCCGTGTCCGCACGGGTTGGCGTGTCCGCTGCCAAGTGGGGACTGGTGCCATTTCTCGGTGCGGCTGCAGCGCTCGACGGCGCATATGCAGTTGAAGGATGCGGCGGTGCCGTTCGAGGACGAGCGTTTCAGTTTCGTCGCGGCCGTACGTGCCCTGCCGCCGCTGCCGTCGCTGCCGCCGCCGGATCGGCTGATCAAGCCGGCTGTGGTGGAGAAGGGCTTCGTCGATCTGCCCCTCTGTACGCCGACGGGATTAGCGACGCGACGCGCACTCCGACGCGACAAACCAGCCTATAAGCAGGCAAAAGCGCTCGATTGGGGCGATGCCGTCTAGGGGCGCTCAGTGCCGGGTTCGGAAGGGCCAGAGCAACTGGCGCGAGAACTCGGGCGGGAGAGTGTCGTTCTCGATGCCGGTTTGCGACGGCCACTTCCCCTTCGGCATGTGATAGGTGTTGAACAGCCGGTCGATCCACGGGAAGTGGACTGCGAAATTCTTGTTCGCGGGCGTCATCGCATGGTGCCAATGGTGGAAACGCGGCAGCACGATGAGCTGGTTCAAGACCGGCACGTCGAACCGGATGTTGACGTGGTTGAGCGTCGCCTGCACCGCAACGATGACAAGCCAGATGTAGAGCGCGTTCTGGGAAAATCCGAGCGCGAACAGCGGCACCAGGATCAGCGCCCGCGTCACGATGATGTCGACCACGTGCAGCCGCGACCCGGCGAGCCAATCGAGCGTGCGCGAAGAGTGGTGGATCGCGTGAAATGGCCAAAGCCAACCGACGGTGTGAAATGTGCGGTGAACAGCGTATTGCGTGAGGTCGGCGACCAGCATGACGGCGACGACTTCGAGCGCCAGCGGCAGTCGCTGTGGATCGAGGCCGGATACGTGGGCGTGGAAGGCGCGCGCGACAAGCGTTGCTGGCAGCAGCGTGAAGAACGTCAACAGTTCCACCGCGACGTGGCTGACCAGAAAATAAATGCCGTCCGTCGTCCAGCCGGGACGAAACGTGCCCTGCTCGGCATTGAGCGGAAACAGGCGCTCCAGCGGAATGAACACGATGGCGAGCAGCACGACGTTGAGGATGAACCAGTCGAGGCCGACGCGGAACGCTGCGGTGTCGCTGCCGATCTCGACCGCGCTGCCGCCTGCCAGAACCGCCAGCATGCAGAAGAAGAGACCGGTGAGGCCAAGCCGCTTGGAGGGCCGCAGCAGGATATTGAGAGCGGAGAGCAGAAAACCGGCGATGATGGCGAGCGCCAAAATCATGCGCATGGCGTCGATGGGATAGCGCGGCGCCGTTTCAGATGCGGTCAGCGATTGTGGATAGCGGAACACCAGCACGGCGAGGAAACTGCCGAGCCCGAGCAGAACGCCGAACACGCCAGAGAACCAGCCGGACCCCAAGTGCTTGGGCAGGCTGTCGCCGAGCAGTGCCTCCATGCGCCGGTCGAGCTTGGTCTGGCTTTGCAGCGTCGACGAGGTCGTCTCAGGCGTGGACATGGGTTACGGCGCTTTCGGGGAGGGCTTGGGGGCGTTAGTCTCGAAGTCGTGGGGCATCATGGCTGCAATGGGGCCAGAAGTAGTCCTGTTGACGCTGATTTAGTGCTTCGCGGCCGCCAAATCGAGCGGGAATGCGATGCTGTTGTGGAAGGTGAAACCGAAGTCTTTTAGGATGACTCATAGCGAGCGGTGGCTTGAACGCCGCGGCCGAGCCGGCTTTCCCTGTCGCTCCTGTGCCGGTCCCAGGCCTCCGTTGGCTCGCGCTGGCAGGTTCGATCGGAAGCGAAGGATAGACGAGGAAACTTCAGTGAGCCTGTACGAGCGACACGGTGCGATCTACGACAGCGTCATGAATGTCTTTGCTTCCCGAACGGAAGAGCGCTTGAAACAACAGGCGATTGCACGGCTCGACCTGCGACCGGGCGAGTGCGTTCTCGACTGGGGCTGTGGCACGGGGAGGAACTTACGCTTGATAGAAGCACAGCTTAAGCGGGGGCGCATTTATGCTGTCGACCAATCACCGCATATGCTGAAACGTGCCATCACCCGCGTATCCACGCGCACCGCACTCGACCACATGTTCATCTTAGGAAGCGGGCTCTCGATCGAGCTGCCGGAAAAAGTGGATGCTGCCGTTGCGTGTCTGTCACTCGGATGTCTCGGCCCGGACCAGATCGAAAGGGGGGTGCAGACGATTTGGAACAACCTCAAGCCAGGCGGGCGGGTAGCGATCATCGACGACAAATTTCACGAGCCCCGCACATCGTACGAGTCGGTGCATCAAGCAGCTTACAAGAAAATTGTGGGACTGCTTTTCAACGGCAGCTGTTCCGAAGTGCTGGTGCCGACCGTAGAGCGCTTTTTCATGCAAACCGACGCTCGACCGGTCGAACTGGAACGAACCTCGTCAGTGAAGCTGATCGCTTTTGTCGGGCGGCGTCGCGAGGAAATAAGCCGCACGCACCCCATCAGCGCGTTGCATGCACGTGCAACAGGGTGAGTTGGGGCAAAGACTCCACGCGATTAGGGCACGATCTCCTTCTGCCTATCGCCTTCGATGTGGATACGGGATCGCGACTGCTGCTGCCCCTCATCCGGCCCCATCTTTCGTTGGCGCCTCCGCGCGGCGCGGGCACCTTCTCCCGGTGGACGAAGAGAAGGGAAGTGGGCGCGTGTCGGTGTTGGCGGCTGCCGGGTGGTGGTGTGAGTGCGTTCCTCAGAACCTGCTGACGATGTCGGCCAACTTCGGGCGGTCGCGGTCTTCGGGGGCTTCGGGGGAGGTGCCGATGTAGATGAAGCCGGCGATGCGTTCGTTGGTCGCGAGGCCGAGGCGGGCTGCGACGCCGGGGCTGTAGGCGTACCAGCCGGACAGCCAGTTGCTGGCGTAGCCCAGGGCGTTGGCTGCGAGGCACAGGTTGAAGCAGGCAGCGCCCGCTGACAGCACCTGCTCCCACTCGGGTGCGCCTGGATGCTGCGTGACTTTGCTGACGACGCCGACGACGAGGGGTGCGTCGAGGAAGCGGCCGCGTTCGGTGGCGAGGCGCTGGGGCGAGGGTGGTTCACGCTCTTCTTTTGCGCAGACGTCGGCCAGCACGTCGCCGAAGCGGGCGCGGGCGTCGCCTTCGAATACGATAAAGCGCCAGGGCACCATTTTCTTGTGGTCGGGGACGCGGGCGGCGACGGTCAGGATCTGGTCGAGTTCGGCGGCGTTCGGGCCGGGGGCCTGCATCATGACGGGTTTGACCGAGCGGCGCTTGAGCAGGAAATCGAGGGTTTCGCTAAGCATGTGTCGTCCTTGCGTCGGTGACAGGAGGCGCTGAGGTTAGGTCTCGCTAAAGCAACCCCGTGTGGATTACAATGCGACGCAATTCGAGAGTGCGGCGCATGTGCGTGCGGATCGGATGTGGGAGCCGGAACGTCCGGGAAGATCATCATGCAGCGATCGAGCGCGCTGGCGCTGGCGTGGGTCCGATTTTGCGGACGGTGGTTGGCGGATTGGGCAATGCCAGCTTACTCAGTCGTCGCTGCGCAGCTCAAGGCGACATACGCACGAGTGCTGTCTCACGATGTGGCCCTGCAAGCCGTTCGCTGGAGGCGTGCACCAGCGGCTTGCTTGGGTGGCCGCCTGCGCGGCCATGACGAAAGGGAGAATGGCCGGCTGGAAGCCTGTGAAAAACAGTTGCCGCCCCATTGCCCGGTTCACCTTTCATCGTCATCCCGGCGCAGGCCGGGACCCACGTGCGGTAGCGTTTTAC
>JANLYD010000073.1:0-19075 GCA_031365465.1 Hyphomicrobiaceae bacterium | reverse complement strand
TGGAATTCGGCCAATTCATTGGCGCCGTCGGTGGAAAATTGCAGGCGGCGCTTGATTTTCTTGGTGGCCAGTTCAGCCAAATTTTTGTCGATGATATCGCCCATGTGTTCGAGGTTGATGGTGAACGAGATGATTTCCATCGCCCGTTGGCCGTCACGCTCGTCGAGGCTGCCTCGCGTGAGTTTGGTGACGTAGAGCTTGATCGCGTCGTCCAGCTTGTCGACCACGTTTTCCATGCGGGACACTTCGCGCACCAACTCGCGGTCGTTGGTCAATATCGCGCTCATCACCTTGCGCAGCATGTCTTCCACGATGTCGCCCATGCGGAGCGTTTCCCGCGCCGCGTCCGCCAGCGCCAGCGACGGCGTGTCGAGTGCGGCCTCGTCGAGATAGCGAGGAGCGGCGGCATCAGGCAGCGTCCTGGCAGTAGGAAACATCTGTTCGAGCAGTCGAGCGAACGGATCTAGGATGCCTAAGAAGATCGCCGCCAAAACCACGTTGAACGCCATGTGGAACTGGGCCGCCATGGCAGCAGTGTCGGATTGGTGGGCGTGCAGCAGGTCGGCGAGCGATCGCAGGAACGGCAGGCAAAGCACGACGCCGACGAGCCGGTTGACGAGATTGCCGACAGGCAGGCGGTAACTGGTGGGATCACCTGCACGCGCGCCTTCCAGCAGCGGATTGATGGCGCTGCCGAGATTGGCGCCGAGCACCAGCGCCAGCGCGGCCTGCGGCGTAACGAAGTTTGAAACCGCGAGCGACATGATCAGCAGGACCGTCGCAACGCTCGAATGAGCGGCCCAGGTCAACAAGGCTGCCAGAATGATACAGAGAATAGGATCGCCCGTGATGGCCCCCAGAAGCAGCCGTACCGATGGTGCGGTCTCGGCGGGGGCGAGTGTGACCATCAGGGTGTGCAAAGCCAGCAGAACCAAGCCGATGCCGATCGACACGCGTCCGACGTCCTTGAGACGGTTGCGAGTGCCGGTGCGAAACAACGCCAGCCCGATCACGAACAGTGCGGGGGCGGCAGCAACGATGTTGAACGAGAGGAGCTGCACGAGCAGCGTGGTGCCGACATTCGCCCCAAGCAGAATTGCCAGCGCGGGAGCCAGGCCGACGACACCCTGACGGGTGAACGATGTCGTCATCAATGCAGTGGCGGTGCTGCTTTGCAGCATGGCGGTCAGGCCCAGGCCAGCCGCGAAGGCCGAAAAGCGGTTGCCGAGCGCTGCGCCCAGAAACTTGCGCAGGTCAGGACCGAAGGCGCGAAGAATGCCGCTTTGGATCATGTGAAGACCCCATAGCAGCAATGCGACGCCACCCATGAGGTCGAGCAGAACGATAGTACCCATCTTACGACCCTCGCAGGTCTTCGGCTCTTGCGGGCCTGTGAACGTCGGAGTGATACGCAGTATGCGCGATCACGCGTTGCCGTCGCCGGCTGTCAGCAGTGCCCAGCGGCTCAAGCCTGGAAGGTGTTTCACGGTTCCATGCGTGGTGCTGGTCGATTTCAGAGGTGAGAGTGACATAGGAGACGCTTGACCGCATCAGGCGAGTATGGCGATCACAGGTGAATACTGTTAACACACCTTCAGCATGGCTCGAGCCACAGCGACCGAGCACGGCGTGCCGATGCAACGTGCGCCAACCATTGACGACCGAGACCCTCTGGCATGATCGGGCGCAACATACGAATTCACGAACCGGTCGCGCCATGGTCGGCGCGGATGAGCCTGTTCGCGCTGACGCTGATTACGATAACCTTCGTTTTGCATCGTGTCGCGGCAATGTCGACGCCGGTGGCTTTGAATCTGCTCGGGGCCGGGCTGATTCTGGCGGCGATCGGATTCTCGCTGGGATTATATGCGGCGACGTCGATCTGGGTGCGAGGCCGGGGGGGCGCTTGGAGTTGCGCGTGCGGGCTGTTGGTCGCAGGCGGGTTATGGCTGTGGCCGGCGGCCGTCGCGCCGACTTATCTGGCGCTGCCGAAAATCCATGACGTGTCGACGAACACAGCCAACCCACCGCCGTTCGCGGTGCTCGCCAAGCAGCGGCCACAAGGGGCGAACAGTGCGGCGTATCCGGGGGCGGCGTCGGCCAACCTGCAAAGCAAGGCCTATCCGGACTTGCACACGCTGGTGATCCCGCGCTCGGCTGAAGAAGTGTACGAGCTGACGTTGGACCTCATTCGTGGCCGGCGTGGGCTCGGCTGGAAAGTCGTTGCAGACGAAGCACCGCTCACGAAGGGCGCGCGCCCCGGCGTAGTCGAGGCGACGGACCGCACGCTGATTTTCGGCTTCACTGACGACATCGTGATCCGAATTGCCGGCAATGACAGCGAGGCGCGGGTCGATATCCGGTCGGCATCGCGTTACGGCGCGCACGACTTCGGTGGCAATGCGGCGCGTATTCGCCGCTTCGTGCGGGATCTGTCGACGCGGCTCGACGCTGCCGGTCCCGTCGGTATGGCTGCGCGCGGCGCTGTACGCGTCAATCGTGCGGAGGTGCCTCAGCCCGGCGTCAGACGGCCGTTAGAACGGAAGTCTGAGAAAGAGGAGCGGAAGCGCTGATCAATCCGCGCTCGAGTTGATGCTCGAGATGCGCCAGCACCGACATGGACGCCGCTGGCACCAGCCGCTCGTCCAGACCTTTGTAAATTCTGGCGACGACTTCGGCGACGCTCGACGCGCCCATCCTGATGCAATCGAGTATGGCTGCGTCGCGCATGCGGCGGTGAATGAGATAGGCCTTGGCGACGCGAGCGGGTGTTTCATATTGTCCGCCGTGGCCGGGGAAGGCGACCGTATCTGTTCGTGCCATCAGCGACTCCAGCGACGTCAAATAATCGCACATGCGTCCTTCGGGCGGGGCGACGACGCTGGTGTTCCAGGCCATGACGTGATCGCCGGGAAAGAGCACGCGCGTCGTGGCGTCGGTCGGCTCGAGGGCGAAGCTCAAGTGATCGGGCGTATGTCCGGGTGTATGGATGGCAGTCACGGCCCAGCTGTCGCCCGCCACGCGGTCGCCGTCGCGAAGCTGGATGTCGGGCACCCAAGTTCTGTCGGTATGGGAGCCTTCACCCGATGGTCCGGTGCGTGATGCAACCTGGGAGGTGAGCTCATAAGCCCCGTAGCCAGCAGTTTTAGCGCCGGTGGCTGCGAGCAGTGCAGGCAGTCCGTCGACGTGGTCGCGATGCGTATGCGTGATGAGAATGTGGGTGATCGGGCGGCCGGCTGCGGCGCGTACGATGGCGTCGCAGTGGGCTGCGTCGAGGGGGCCGGGATCGATCACGGCAAGGGAGCTGGTGCCGATCAGGTAGGTGTTGGTGCCTTTGAAGGTGAACGGACCAGGGTTGTTGGCGACCAGACGCACCACGCCCGGCGACAGTTCGCGCGGCACGCCGTAGTCAAAGTCCATCACTGTCTTGAACATCAGAGGTTCTGCCATGAAAGGCCCCGGTCAGGTGTTTTGGTCATCGAGACGCCGCGCTGGGTGGTTGCTCAGAGGGTGGCTTCGATCATGGCGACGAGATCGGGCGTCACCTCGGGCATGATGCCGAACCAGCCTTTGAAGGCGGGACGCGCTTGATTGAGGAGCATGCCGAGACCGCCGACCGTTGGATTACCGCGCGCCTTGGCCACCGCAATCAACGGCGTTACCTGCGGGATATAGACGATATCGGACACCAGTGCGGTGCGCGGCAGCGTCTCCAACTCGATATCGAGTGCGGGCTGGCCGACCATGCCTTGGCTGGTGGTGTTGACGAGCATGGCCGCCCCGTCGAGCGCCTTGGATCTATCTGACCAGGGAATTGCGTTGATAGGTGCGCCGAGGTCTTCTGCCAGCAGCGAGGCACGCGTGTCGGTGCGGTTGAGCAGCCTGATTTCGCGCGCGCCACGGTCGGCCAGTGCCACCAGCACTGCGCGCGCACCGCCACCGGCGCCCAAGACGACGATCGGCCCCGCGTCGGCGCGCCAGCCCGGCATCGCCTGCACAACGGACTCGATGTAGCCGAAGCCGTCGTTGTTGGTGCCAGACAGCGAACCATCTTTTTCGACGGTGACGCAGTTGATCGCGCCGATCCGTTTGGAGGCGGCGTCCAAACGGTTGACCAGCCGCATTGCCGTTTCCTTGTGCGGAATGGTCAGGTTGCAGCCCGAAAATCCGAGAGCAGGCAATGCTTTCAAAGCCGCTTCAAGTCCATCCGGCCGCACCGCCAGCGGCATGTAGTGGCCTTTGAGGCCGTGCTTGGCGAGCCAGTAATTGTGTAGCATCGGCGACCGGGAGTGCATGACGGGAAAGCCCATCACGCCAGCCATGAGATAACGATCGGGCATCGAGGGGTTCCCAAACAATGGTTCGTTGCGCCGGTGCCGGTGTGGCCTGCGGTTCCGATCAGATACAGTACGCGACCGTTGCAGCCAATCGGAGATGCAATCCGGGACCGGTACGCGGATTTACGCGTGCCGGCACGGGACGCCGCGAGCAGGGTCGTAATCGCGTCGGTGTCAGCTTAGACTTTGACTCAGACTTGACTGACTTTGGCATGACCTGCCGTCCATCGGAGACAGAAACCATGACGCATTCAACCGCGGCGATTGCACGGCCCATCCACCTTGGCGACATTACGATCCACCGGGTGGTCGAGTCGCAAGCGCCGTTGTTTGCGGCCCGCAGCTTCTTTCCGACGTTGACGCAAGCGATGCTCGACGAACATCGCGCTTGGCTGGAGCCACGCTTCATCGAACCGGCGACCGAAAAGCTCATCCTTGCGGTTCAGAGTTACGTGGTGCGAACCCCGCATCACACCATTCTCGTCGACAGCTGCGTCGGCAACCACAAGCCGCGGCCAGGTCGCCCTTTCTGGGACAATCAAACGTCGGATACCTATGAACGCAATCTGGCGGCCTGCGGTATCGCGGTGACCGACATCGATTTCGTGATGTGTACGCATCTGCATGTCGATCACGTCGGCTGGAATACACGGCTCGACAATGGCCGATGGGTGCCGACGTTTCCGAACGCCCGCTACCTGTTCTCCGATCGCGAGTTGGCCTTCTGGACGGAGCGGCATGGCACGGATCCATCGACTTGCCCGTGGATCACGGATTCGGTGTTGCCGATCGTAGCGGCGCGGCGGGCCGATACGATTTCGAGTGAGCATGCGCTCGACGACCACATCCGGTGTATTCCGACCCCCGGCCATACCATCGATCATTTCTGCGTCCACGCCGGACGCCGGGGACAGGCGGATGCGGTCATCACCGGCGATATGATCCACTCGCCGCTGCAAGCGCGGTATCCCGAACTCGGTATGATGGCCGACTACAATTCGGCTGACGCGGCGCAGTCGCGGCGGAGCCTGTTCGGCCGTTTTGCGGATACGCCGACACTGATGTGCACGGCCCACTTTCCAGCGCCTTCGGTGCACCGGGTCGTGCGGTTCAAAGATGGATTCGATTTCATCTGAACCGGCCGACGGATGCCACGCGATTGCATCGTCTCCCGTCCTACAGGCTTAACGTGATGGTCTAACCGATTGATCGACACTGATGATCCAGATCACTAAGCGCTCCGATCGTTGAACCATTATTCACATGCTGAGTTTCAGCTCAAGTCACAGGATTGAAATTTAAATGGAAGGTATCGCTCATGAAACGAAGATTGTTGTCAATCGCGCCAGTTGTCGGACTTTTAGCGTTCGCTTATCCGGCGTGCGCTGCTGCACCGGGTTTTGGCGGTAGCATTTCGAACATTGCCCAGACGCAAGCACACTCTGACTTCGTGCTCGTTCAGGACAAGGGCGGGGGTGGCGGCGGCGCTGCAGGCGGCGGAGGTGGTGGCGGTCGCTCGGCTGGCGGCGGTGGCGGTGGTGGCCCGGCGGCGGCGGCAGGTGGCGGCGGTGGCGGTGGTGGCGGCAAAGCAGTCGGCGGCGGCGGTAATCGCGGCGGCGATGGCGGGGGCCGCGCTGTCGGCGGCGGCGGCAATCGCGGCGGGGATGGCGGCGCTCGCGTCGGTAATCGTGGTGGTGACGGTGATGGTGCCCGTAGTCGTAGTCGTGGCGACGGCGGTGATCGCCGGGCACGCGGCGGCGATGGTGATCGCACTCGGGTTATTGTTCGTGGCGATGGTGAACGCCGGGCACGTGGTGGCGACGGCGACCGCACGAAGATCATTATTCGCGGCGGTGGCGACCGTCGTTATCGCGGCGAACGCCGTGGCACTCGCTATGTCTGGGGCGGGTTTCCGTTCTACTTCTACGACGGCTACTACCATGGTGATTGCAGTTGGCTGCGTCGTAAGGCGCGCGAAACCGGCAGTGCTTACTGGTGGAGCCGCTATCGCCAGTGCCGCGATTACTGAGCAGCACGACACACGCTCATCGATGGAGGCGCGGCAGAGAGCCGCGCCTTTGTCGTTTCTGGCGGGCGCGTCATCTCATTTGAGTGGGTGAACGCGGGACTGCATGGTGTCACCGCGATAGTAGGCTTTGAATGCCTTGGCGCCCACGGCAATCAGCGCCACCACAGCAAACGCAGTCGTGATGTGGCGGCGTGTGTTTGATCGCATGTGCATGTCCCTCGTTAGCGGACGCTAGAGCATGATTGTTTCTAGTTGAATCGCAATCATGCTCCAGCTCTTTGTTTTTTCGCGCGGTTTTTCGGATAACCGCGTCACACTTATCCGATCGCGCTCTAGCATGAAAAAGGCCGCTCGCACTCTAGCGAACGGCCTCAATTACGATCAGCGGTAAAACCTGATCAGACGGGCATCGGAAGCCGATGCGCCATCCGCTTGCGCTTGGTTTCGAGATAACGAACATTGTGGACGTTCGGCTTGCAGATCACGGGAATCTGCTCGACCACAGTGATTCCTTCGGCGCGCAACGCATCGGTCTTGGCCGGATTGTTGGACAACAAGCGGATATCGGGCATTCCGAGATCAAACAGAATATGAGCCGCGAGATCATATTCGCGCGCCTCGATGGGAGCGCCCACCGCAACGTTGGCGTCGACCGTATCGTAGCCCTGCTCTTGCAACGCGTACGCGCGGATCTTGGCAACCAAGCCAATTCCACGGCCTTCGTGATAGGGCAGGTAGATCAGGACACCGAGTGGGACAGACGTGATCTTCTCCATCGACGCTTTCAGCTGCGGATAGCAGTCGCATTTCAGCGAATGAAAGATATCGCCCGTGACGCATCCACTGTGGACGCGCACATAGGGAAGTTCATTTCCGGCCTGGCTCGTCCGATTGATCAGGACGAACGCTTGATTGTGGGGATCTGTGCCCTGGTAGGCGCGAGCCTCCAGGTGCAGTTCCTCACCGTTCAACTCGATGGGCAGCATGGTTTGTGCCGACCAGTCGAGATCAAGCGCGTAGGACTTAACCGCATTCGACTTCATTTAACTCTCCAAACGGCATGTCGGTACGATGTGCACCAACTTTTTGGGACTTGTAAAGCGGCGCTATGCCTCGTCGTCATTTACAAGCTGATACGGAGATTTGCTCTCTCTTCCCCAAGGCTTCACCGCAGTCTCAAAACGGACACCGCAAATGTCAGATGACACCGTCGTGGCTATCTCGATCAGCGGCCCGGACGCGACGGGCGTAACGACGTCGCGTTCGGCTTTCTGGCAGTTGGCCGGATCGCCGGCAAAACCAGTTCACGGAGAACGAGATGTTTCCCGCGTTCCAATTCAATTAGCTGCCCTAACATGAACGCGAGATGTATGCCCGGTGTCATGTGCAGTTCCTACGAAGATTGGCCGCAACGACGCGCGATGCTGCGCCAAATTTAACAGGAACATCAAGATGGTAGCCGATATCTTGCGGACACCACCGCAATACCTGCGTCATCTGCATCATTCCGATGACACGGGAACGACAACCGGCGCAATCGTAC
The DNA here is from genome assembly GCA_031365465.1 of Hyphomicrobiaceae bacterium. Taxonomy (GTDB): domain Bacteria; phylum Pseudomonadota; class Alphaproteobacteria; order Rhizobiales; family Hyphomicrobiaceae; genus JABFRJ01. The sequence continues at coordinate 11,166 of JANLYD010000073.1, read as the reverse complement.
GCCGTCCGATCATCATTCAACGCGCTGCAGGGGCTTTTGATCCCCCTTGCGTGCTTAATTTAAGCAAGCCTTCGATAGCGCTTGCTTCAGGCGTCGTTCATCCCGTTTATGACAGGTTAAAGACAAACGCACGGTGGGAAGCCGAACGCTCGGTTACCACTGAAAAATGCGGGTCGGGTCCAGGGTAGGGTACGCCAGAGTATGACGGATCAATCGGCGGGTGTGCCAACGGGCGGCGCCTCGAACGCTTCGATGGCCGCGACAGTTCGCGCCACGCTTGTGCATTGGGCCGTCAGGGGCCGCGCTGGATCATGGAGCGCCTGGGGTGCGGCAGCGATTGCGACCGTGCTACTGATATATTTTTACCAGTATGAAGGCCAATGGGCCAACGCACTGTTCACTGCCGCTGTTACAAGCGCGTTGGTCGCTGCCTTGACTTTCGTCAGTCGCCGGGTGGCGTTCGCGTTGGCTGTGGTTGCGGCGTCTGTGGGCGTGGTGGTGTGGGCGGCATCGATGAAGCGGCACACCATGAACATGGTCGTGCATGCGTATGACCTGTTTTTCTACCTCAGCTCGTGGTCGACCATCAGCTATCTGTGGAGCGATCATCGCCAGATAGTGCTGGCGCTATTGATGGCGTTCGCGCTGAGCGGCGTCGTGGCGGTCGCCGCCTGGCGCTTCGACACGACGCGGATGCCCCGGCGGCTTTCAGCCATCGCATTTGTCGCAGCGGCGTTTTTGGCCGTGTTGGGTGCGGAGCTGAAAGGCGAGCGGCGACACATGCAGTTCAATTTTCAGGCGCTGTACGTATCGTCGTTTTATGCGTCCTGGGGCGAGACGATCGAGACGTTATGGCGCGGCTCGATGCTGGAAGCGGCACAGCGCGGCTCGCAGCCGGAGCGTAGGTTTGCCGCTCTCTCGAAGTGCTCGACGGCGCAGAAGCCGCCACACATCATCATGATCCATCAGGAAAGCCTGGTGCCGCCCAATCAATTCCCGGAGCTGAATTACGATCGGGATCTCGATCCGCTGTTTCGGTCGCAGGATGGGCGCGTCCACAAGATGCGCGTCGAAACGTACGGCGGCGCATCGTGGCTGACCGAGTTTTCCATCCTGACTGGAGTGTCGACGCAGGCGTTCGGCGGTATGAGGCAGTTCGTGCAGACATTCCTGGTGAACCGGCTGGCCGACACGTTGCCGCAGAACCTGGCCGCCTGCGGCTATCGCAACGTGCTGTATTATCCGCTGCTCAAGAATTTCGTATCGAACGACAAATTTTACGCGTCGATCGGCATGAAGGAAATTTTCGACGCCAAGGACCAGAAGGCGAAAACCGCCAACGAGCGCGACCGCTTCTACTTCGGCAATGCGCTGAGTGGCCTCGAGACGCATCTCGCGGCGTCAAAAGCGCCGTTATTCACCTACATCCAGACCATGAGCGCGCACTGGCCCTACGACATCACTTTCGAGCCGGGCGAAAGCGTACCTGGAGGCGGCCCGGGGACGCCGCCGGAAATGAACGAGTATCTCCGCCGCGTCTGGCTTGCCAAGCGCGACTATGATGCGTTCATAGCTGATCTGAAGCAGCGTTTTCCCGATGAGCGCTTCTTGATCGTGCACTACGGCGACCATCAGCCGACGGCGACGCGCACGCTGCTGGGTTTCAAGGAAGAGACCGAAGCCGAGGATGCGACCATGGCGCCGGATGCGCCGGGTTATCTCACGTACTTCGCGTTCGACGGCATCAACTATGACGTGCCGCCCTTGCCGGTGCAGGATGTCGTCGACGTGCCGTATCTGGGCATGCTGGTGCTGCAGTCGGCAGGCCTGCCCCTGTCTGATGCCAACAAGGAGCGACAGCGTTTACTGACGCTATGCAGGGGCCGAAACTACGGCTGTCAACCGCATGGAGCGCTCATGGCATTTCACCGGCGTTTGATCGACAGTGGACTGATCGTGGCGCGCTAAAGCGGGTTTTCAGCCAACATCCGCAAGGCCGAGACGCCGGCGTTCGCTCAGGTACCATTCGAGCATCTGCGGGCCGTTCCAGTGCACGACGCCGTCGTGACGGGCGATGTAGTCGTAGACGGCCTCGAGGTACTTGATGCGGTGCGGTTGACCGTTGATGTAGGGGTGGATGGCGATTGCCATGACGCGCGGGCGGGTGGCACCTTCGGCGTACAGACGATCGAAGCTGTCGATGCAACGCTGCTGGAAGTAGCCGCTTTCATGATGATGCAGGATCATCGTGGGGATGTCGTTGAGTTCGACCGTGTACGGCAACGTGACCAGCGGCCCTTTCGACGTGGAGATCATAGTGGGCTCGTCGTCGTAGACCCAATCGCCGATGTATTTGATACCGGCTGCAGCGAGATTTTCGGGCGTATCGAACGTTTGCGTGAGGCCTGGCCCGAGCCAACCGATGGGGCGGGTGCCGGTGAAGTTTTCGATGACGTCGAGCGATCGTTTGATCATGGCGGGCTGGTCTTCGATCTTGTGGATCGGTCCCTGATCATAGGCGTGACCCATGAATTCCCAACCCGCGTCGCGCGCTTGCTGGGCGACGCGCGGGTAGTCCTCCACCACGCGCGCGTTGATCGACAGCGTGGGGCAAATGCCGAGGCGCTCGTACAAGTCGAAAAAGCGCCAAACGCCGACGCGCATACCGTATTCGTGCCAGGTCCAGTTCGGCACGTCCGGGAGCAGTGGCGCGCCCATCGGTGGCGACAGGATCTGCCGCGCCATCGGGCGAGCGATGTCCCACACTTCGAGATTGACGATGGTCCAGACGATGATGCGGCCATCGTTCGGCAACTTCAGCGGCGGGCGATCGACGATGGCAGAATAGGGCGAGCGTTCGCGCGGAATTTTAGAGCCGGGTGGGACGGTCGTCATGCGGCGGGCCTCTCGACGGCTACGAATTGGTTTGGATGATTGTGGAGCGCAAGCAGGCGTACTGCAACAGCCGACCGTCGGGGAACGTTGCGTGTCCGGCGGGTCCATAGGTGCAAACAACTTGCAATCGCAAGCAACATGCACTATATCATGAACATGACCAACTCATCATTCTCGGCTTTGATCAATCTCATTCGGGCGCACGCGCGTATCGAACAGCGGCTCAACGGAGAGCTGGGGGCCATTCATGGTCTCGCTCTGAACGAGGTGCTTCTGTTGATGCACTTGGAGGGCGCGCCGCGCATGCGATTGAGCCGGGTCGAACTCTCCGACCGGCTGAGTGTCAGTCCCTCGACGATCACGCGGATGACGCAGCCGTTGGAGAAGCTCAAGTTGGTCGGCCGCGAGAGCGACGCGCGCGACGCACGGCTGAGCTATGTCGTATTGACCGGCAGCGGCAGTGAAGCTGTCGCCAACGCACGCGCTACTTTGGAGCGTTCGTCGGCCGAGACGTTTCGCGATCGTTGGTCGGAGGCCGACATTGCGGGCTTAGCTGATTTCCTCGGACGCATGACGGCTGGTCAAGCGGGCGTTTTCTGACGCGCTACTCCCGATACCTCGCAGTGCTTCCCGGACCGCTAAGCAATCAGAACTGCTTCAGCAGGCGCTCGAGGTATTCGAGTTCGAACGTGGGGCGGGTGTTTTCGCCGAGGCGGCGGCGCAGCTCTTCGAGGATTTCGCGGGCGCGCTGCACGTCGATCTGATCGGGGACCTTGACGCCGGTGCCGGGATCGGAGCCGTCCATGGTCTGGTTCGGCGCGCGGCCGAGCGGATCCAGAGGCCCGCGCGGATTGCCGGGGCCATTCTGGCCCTGTCCCATCTGCTGCTGACGCTTCTGCATCATCTGTTGCGCCATCGAGCGGGCACCCTGCCGCAACTGGTCGAGGGCGCGGCCCTCCGCCTCGGCGGCGCCTTCGAGATCGCCGTCGCGCAGGGCCTTTTCGGCCTGTTGCATGGCTTTGCCGGCTTCGCCGAACTGGCCGGGCGGGTCGATCCCTTGACGGCCCATGCCATCCTGCAAACGGCCGAGCATGTCGCGCAGGGCTTGCTGACGGTCGCCGAGCCCCGGGCCCTGGCCGGGACCTTGCCCCAAGCCTTGGCCGGGTTGACCGGGTTGACGGCCCTGACCCTGGCGGCCTTGTCCCTGGCCCTGGCCTTGCTGGCCTTGTCCCTGCTGACCTTGCTGTCCCTGGCCCTGCTGACCGCGCTGACCGCGCCCGCGTTGACCTTGCTGACCTTGGCCTTGTTGCCCTTGCTGCCCCTGCCCCTGTTGGCCTTGCTGACCCTGGCCTTGCTGGCCATCGCCCTGGTCACCACTGTCGGCCTGATTCTGTTCGCGGAACGTATCGTCGAGCAGCTGCTGCTCTTTGCCGAGCAACTCGCCCAGTTCATTCATGAGCTTCTGTTGCTCGCCGCCTTGGCCTTGGCCCTGCTGATTGGCCATGCGGCCGGACTGCAGGCGGTCCATCAGATCGCGCATTTCAGACAGCATTTGTTGGGCTTGATCGCGATTGCCGGAACGCGCCATGTTTTCCAGATTCTGCATCATCTGGTCGAGATCGCGTTGGCTGAGAGTCTGGTTCGGATCCATGCCCTGCATGTCTTGCGGCGGGCGCCCCTCGGCCTGCTTGGACAACTCCTCCATGAACTTGGCCATGGCCTGACGCAATTCCTGCATCAGTTGTTTCAATTCCTCGTCGGTCGCCCCGTCTTCGAGCGCCTTGGAAAGTTTGTCCTGGGCGGCCTTCAGCGCCCGCTCGGCGTCCGACAGTGCGCCGTCCTCGATGCGGAGTGCGATCTGCCAGAGTTGCCGAATGGCGCTGTTGCGGGCGACGCGGGAGCTGTCGTTCTTGAGGCGCCAATAGACCGAGCGCAGGCCGAGGTAGACGTTCAGATCGGCGATGCCAGTCTCCGGCGCGAGCGTGATCGCGTCGAGTGCCTGCAGGACGTGTCCGCGTTGGCGGGGATCATCGACGAGATCGCGCCGCTGCTCGACGACCGCGCGGGCCAGCGGCTTGGAAAATTGACGCGCCGGCAACACCATTTTGCGGGCTTCCGACTTGCCGGTCTGGTTGGCCAAGTCCTTTGCGACGAGCGTCAGTGTGACCGGAAGGCCAGCCCAGAAATGGTCCCCGACTTCGTGGAGGCTCACGCCGGTTGCTTCCTTGGCATAGGTCTGCGGGAGGCGAATGACGAAATGAGGCGGGCGCTCGTAGGGTGGACGTGGACCTTTCGGACGGTCGGCGCGAGCCCATGCGTTGGCCGAGGTGTCGGCCTTGTCGCGAATGCGAGCGATGCGGCCTTCGAGCGAGGCGACGCCGTAATCGTCTTCGACTTTATAGGGAATGCGAAGGGAGCCGCGCAGGGTCCGTTCGGGTTCGCGTGTGAACGTGACCTTGGGAAGCAGGTCTGGGGTGACGTTGAACGACCAGCGGGCAAGCTCCACGGTGCCGGAAAGCACGCGGACGGTGCCGCTTTGCTTCAGCTCGGCTTTGAGTTCGGCCGTATCGCTTTCGACGACCGGCTGCGGAGGGGCGGCGGGGGCGCCCTTGACGGCTACCGGCGCGTCCGGCTTCGGTAACTCGATGCGGGTCGGCTTGACCGCGGGCGTGCCTGCGGGTGTGTCGGGTTGGATTTCCAGCGCCAAGGCTTTGATTCCGCCGGAGGTGCGGACGAAAAGCACGCTGTTCGCGGGGACCTCGGACGGGCCGGCACCTTGTACCTTGAGGCCAGCCAAACCACGCGCGCCGTCTGCCAGCATGACAGGCGCTTTGCCGGTATAGGCGGGCGGCGTCACCCAGGCATCGAGCCGGGCATCGATGGACTTGGCCAACGGGCCAAACCGAAACGCCGCAGCCAAGCGGTCGCTGGCGGCATCGCCGGCGAGGAAGGTCAGGATGGTGACCGCCAACAGCGCCAACGCGCGTATGGCGAAGGGATCGCGCCGGTCGGTGCGAGGAGACGGCGTGCCGACATGGAGGCGGTCGATCGCAGTGGCGAGGCGGGCTTTGTGGGCAGACCAGATATGCGCGGCAACCGGGTCGTCGTCGGCGGCGGCAACTGTGTCCTCATAGGCGGAAGCGGGACGATGGGCGACACCGGAGCGTTGTTCGAGACGGCGGATGGCATCGTCGCGGCTGGGGACGCGGACACGGGCGACACTGAAAACGACAGCCAAGACGCTTGCGGCGAAGGCGGCAAGCAGACCCATGTGAGCGGTTTCGGACAGCAGGCTCCAAACGCCCAGGAGCGAGGCGGCGATGAAAATCAATGCGAGGCCGACAAGCAGCCAAAGCCGGGGCCACAGCGTCTCGAGAACGAGCGAGGCCTTAGACAGGCGCACTTTGCGTTCAAACACGCGCTGGGCGGTCGGAAGGACGATTGGCGGGGGGCCGGGGCGTAAATTCAAGGGTGAGCTCATATCAGGATCATACCACCGGCGGCGAGAGCGGGGATAACTTCTGAGCAATTTTCGTGTCGCAACAGTCGGTCGTCGAGCAGATCGGTCGGGATATCTGGAGGTAAGTTCGTTACCAGCGGGCATTTCGTGCCGGCCAAGCTACCAGCGATGACATTAGGGTAAAATCGCGGCGGCGGGTAGAGGTGAGGCGTTAGTTTCTCGGAAAGTCCGGCCTCCGACAAGGCATTAACGCTGGCGGTAGCAGTTAGGATGTGCCGGGCTTTAAAGCAGCTATCGAGGGCATCTCATTCGCGAGGCAGAGAATGGCGCACGTCACGTTCATCACGCAGCTGGTTCAATACACCGGTGGAGTGCAAACGACTGAAGTCGAGGCGTCGACGGTGCAGCGATTGCTGCGTATTTTGGGCGAGCGCTATCCGGAACTGGCGCCGCATCTGGAGGCAGGTGTGGCGGTGGCGATCGACGGGCAGATCTATCAAGATGCGCTGTTCCAGGACATCGGACCCGACAGCGAGATACATATTTTGCCGATGATCGCCGGCGGTTAGGCCTCGCGTCAGCCCGGGCGCCGGGCGGTGGCCAGGACGACCCCGCCAACCAGCAGAAGAGCACCCGCCAGGCCGTCCAGAACCCGCAGCTTGCTCATGTCGACAGCCTTGCGGGCCCGCGCCAGGGCAAGGGTATAGGCGAGGTCGGTCATGAGCAATGTCGACCAGAACACGACGGCGAGGGTTGCCAACTGCCCCAACGGTGGCCGCGACGTGTCGACGAACTGAGGCAGGAACGCCCCCAGAAACAGCAAGACTTTGGGATTGGAAAGCGAAACGAAAAGTCCCTGGGTAAAGGTCGCGGCCGCTGACGGCGGTGGCGGTGGCGCGGCATCGGCTCGCCAATTCCACCATGCCCAGGTTTGCCGAATGCCGAGAATGATCAAGTAGACGGCCCCTGCCCATCTTACATAATCGAACCAGGCCGCCATAAGCACCATCACGGAACTCATACCGGCGGCGGCGACGATGACCAGAACCGCGAGCCCGGTCGAACTGCCCGCGAGCGTGGTCAGGCCTGCGCGTAGCCCGCCCGATAAAGTATTGGCGACGATGAGGCTCATGTTGGGCCCAGGCGTGAGGCCCAACAGCACGCACGTTCCGAGAAACAACAAAAGCGTGTTGGTGGTGATCACGTCGTGCAATCCAGTGAGGGCAGGGGCCACTGCATCGCAAGCTATCCGGTCGCTGAGGCGCAAGCCAGCGCCGATCTGCCGATCAAGCGACCAAGTATGACCAGACTTAGCGAGCTTCGCCCGATTTCATCGCATTCGCGAGATATGCGACCTCGGTTCGATTGCGCGCATTCAGCTTCTTCATGATATTGCGAACGTGCACCTTGACGGTGCTTTCGCGCATATTGAGCTCATAGGCGATGATCTTGTTCGCCTTGCCCTTGCGCAAGGCCTCGATGACGGCGATCTGCCGTGTGGTGAAGAGCGAGGTCGACTGCGGCTCCACAGAAACCGGTTCGGAATGCGCCTTTTGCGATGCGATCAGGCTGCTGGCGGGAATATAGATGCCTCCAGCGCGCACTAGCCGCATGGCCTCGACGGCAACTTGCAGCGGCACACTCGTTGGGATGTATCCGTGCACGCCGCGTTCGAGGGCTGCGACGATCTGCGACGGCTCTTCTGAATCCGCCATCAATGCAATCGGGGCCCGCGCGGCAATGTCTGCGACAATGGGGCCTTCGCCCTCCTCCTCGAGAAATGCGCCGTCGCCGACGCACAACACTACCAGCGAGCATGCTGTATCGCCGGCTCTCAAAAACGCTGCTGGCGTTTCGTACGAGGCAATCGACCAACCCGTCACGGCGGCGATCGACCGGATGAGGCACTCGCGCACGAAAGATCGTGGTTCAATCACTACCACCGTGCTCGCTTCAACTGCGGCTTGAGCGCCATCAGGATCGATCGGTTTGGCTGATAGAACGCCTCCGCGGTCAGGCGTCAGGTCAAATCGTCCGGCCATGGGGGACCCTTGTGCTTAACACTACACAAACCGACAGGCTAAAAGAGGGAGAGGAAGGTGCAACAGATGATTCAGGCTCATTCTCAGTACAGTGCAGGAAACCGCAACAACCCCTTTATAGCTAGAAGTTATCCTTAATCATGCCGTAACCTTTGCTGCTCTGCAATACTCAAGTGCTGTAAGTCTCAAAAGATAGATAATCACCGGGAGGATTATCTAGTTCCGCTCCGGTGAATTATCATCACTCCCTCGGTCGCTGGGTATCACTTATTCAAGTTCAGAAACGGCGCATCTTTAACATGTGTCGGGTGGTTTGTTCAGCCGAGCCTCGGTTCGCCTCCTGACAGTTGACGAGTTCATGTGTGTGGGAAGAGAACTGCGGGATTGACCGTATCGATGTGAAGGACCAGCGATGATGGGCGGAAACGTTGCAGGTGTTCGTGGCCTTGGATGCGTCGTTGCGCTGCTGCTCGCATTTGATGCCATGATCTCGGCGCGAGCAGCGGATCCGGTTCCAGCGGCTCCGAAAGCGTCGACCCCGCCACCGGGGGCGGTCGCAGCAGCCGTGCCGGAAGTACCAGCGAAGGACTTGTTCGGCGCCGCAAAAACAGCAGCGTCCATGGACTCACGCGCTATCGGATCTTATGCGCGCGGATGCCTAGCTGGAGGGGCGGCTTTACCGATAGATGGCCTGGGATGGCAGGCGATGAGGTTGTCGCGGAACCGCAACTGGGGACATCCGACACTGATCTCATTTCTAGAGCGATTTGCAGCAGACGTGAAGCGCCTCGACGGTTGGCCGGGATTGTTGGTCGGCGACTTGTCGCAGCCTCGTGGCGGTCCCATGCAATCGAGCCATGCCAGTCACCAGGTCGGCTTGGATGCCGACATCTGGTTCGACCCCATGCCAGGTCGCAAGCTGACCGCGCTCGAGCGCGAGCAGCAATCGGCTTCCAGCATGTTGAAAGCCGACGGGTTGACGATCGACACGTCGAAATGGACGGATGAGCATGTGCGGCTGCTGCGCCGGGCCGCATCCTTCGGAGAGGTCGAAAGAGTGTTCGTGCACCCGGCTATCAAAAAGACGTTATGCGAGTCGACCATCAACGATCCAGATCGCACGTGGCTCGGCAAAATGCGGCCGATCTGGGGGCATGACGATCATTTTCATGTTCGCATCCGCTGTCCGGAGGGCGCCGTTGGTTGCCAGTCTCAGACCCTGCCGTCAGGCGACGACGGCTGTGGCAAGGAATTGGTCGATTGGTTCGCACTTTTGACAGCGCCGCCGAAGCCGGTCGCAAAACCAGAGGTGCCACCCAAACCATTGACGCTTGACAAATTGCCGGCCGAATGTCGCACAGTACTGGAGGCGAAGCCGGTCATACCATAGTTCCACCTTGCTCCAGGTTGCTGACGGATGCTGCTGGCGAAGTGCCGGGAATTGTAATGACGCTGAACCCAAAGACGCTGAACTAGAGATCGCCATGGCCGTATTTCGATTTTTTGCCTGGGTTATGTTCCTCGTCGCCATGATCGCGCTGGTCAGCGATGTCACGCGCGCCGCGAACGGCGCGCCGATGACGGTCACGACAACTTTTGCCTATTGGAAGTCCGTCTCACCCCAGTCGCTGGCTGCTTCGGCTGCAGCGGTTCAGAAGTCCGTGCATCCGTTACTCTGGGATCCGCTGATCGTCCGCGTGCTTTTGTTGCCGATCTGGGCACTGATCGGCTTCGTCGGGCTGGCGCTGGCGGTCATCGGCCGCAGAAAACGGCGCGTCAACATCTTCGCAAACTGATCCCGCGTCGCCATATCAACACTTCCGTCGGACTTCAGTCACGCGCCAGGGAGATGGCCACCATGTTCTCGTTTCGCAAAAAGACAGTTCAACCAACCGCTGAAACCGCGCTCAAGGGCCGGACGACGCCGCTCAAGACGGCCGCGACGCATTACATCAATGGAGCGCCGTTGAAGGGTCCATATCCGCAGGGGATCGAGTTGGCGATGTTCGGCCTCGGCTGCTTCTGGGGCGCTGAACGCAAGTTCTGGGAACTAGGTGGCGGCGTTCACGTCACGGCTGTCGGCTATGCGGCAGGCTTCACGCCCAACCCGACCTACGACGAAGTTTGCTCCGGCCAGACCGGGCACAACGAAGTCGTGCTGGTGGCATTCGACCCGAACAAGATCAGCTATGCCATGCTGTTGAAGACATTCTGGGAAAGCCACGATCCAACGCAGGGCATGCGGCAGGGCAACGATGTCGGCACCCAATATCGCTCGGGCATTTATACATTCGGTCCGGCCCAGAAAGCGGAGGCCATGGCTTCGCGTGATGCCTTTGGCAAGGTGTTGGCTGCAAACGGGTTCAGTGCACCCACGACCGAGATCATCGATGCCCCCGAGTTCTTCTATGCCGAGGAGTATCACCAACAGTATCTGGCCAAGGTTCCAAGCGGATATTGCGGCTTGGGCGGCACCGGCCTGTCGTGCCCGGTCGGGGTCAAGGTGGCTGTCTGAACGGGACTGAAGCAAAGCGATTACAGTCTGCCTTCGAGAACCTACCGAAGCCGATGCTAACGCGTCGGCTTCCTTTTTGCCGGGTGCTATTGTCGCGTACGTCGTGGAGGCATTGTGCTATTTGGTTGCGGGCCGGGGCACGACACGCCGATTCGCGTGTTTTGAGCTATTTGCAGCTAGGCAGGCGACCGTTGCGTCAGGTGTTTGTCGAGACTTGACCGCACGCCCTCGTAGAGGTGCGGATTTGGGGCGGG
>JANLYD010000036.1:0-2563 GCA_031365465.1 Hyphomicrobiaceae bacterium | reverse complement strand
GATGCCGTCGGTCATCAAGATACCGTCAGACAACACCAGCTTGTCGCCGTGAACGATACCGTCGCCGCGAGCCAGCGTGTCGGTCATCAGGATGCCGTCGGTCATCAAGATACCGTCGGTCATGAGGATGCCGTCAGTCATCAGGATGCCGTCGCCGAGGATGATGCCATCGGTCATCAGGATGCCGTCGCTCAGCAGGATGCCGTTGGTCAAGAGCGGACGGTCGTTGAAGAGTACGCCGTTGCTGTAGAGTACGCGGTTGCTTAGGGCAACCGTCTCGCCGCCGATGCGGATCGGGTTGCTGGCGACTGAAGTGAGCGTCTGGCGTTGGCCGAAGACTTGATCGCCAGCCTTCAAGTGGTCAGCGTTCGGCACGAAGGCACGCGCCACGCGCACCGCACCCACCGCGTTGACGAGTCCCGCGCCCTGCGCATACACGTCCTGCCCTTTGGTCGGGAACGCTTGGCCGGGGAGTTTCTGCGCGGTGCGCAACAGCGTCGCCTTGACGAGCGTCGGAGTCAGCGACTTGTTGGCTTCGAGCATCAGTGCCACCGTGCCGGCGACGACCGGCGCGGCGAACGAAGTGCCGGAGTATTTGAAGTAAGCGTTCGGCAGCGCGTTGCCGCCTGTCGGCTGCGCAATGCGGTCGGCATGTTCAATCGCGAGCGTTGAGTTCGGCACCTGCGTCATCGCAGCATAGATGCGACGACCGGGAGCGACGAGATCCGGCTTCGCGATGTGGTCAAAGCGTGTCGGGCCTTTCGACGACCAATCGGCCACCGTGTCATCCGAGCGGCGCGCGGTGTCGTGCGAATCGGTCGCACCGACAGTGATAACGTAGGGGCTGTTGCCGGGGCTGTTAATGGAGCCATACACGAGACGATGGATGGGGTTGTTTTGCGCGTCATACCCAACGATGGCCTCGGTGCGACCGTTGTTGCCCGCGCTGGCGACGACCACGATGCCGGCGCTAACGGCTTGCGCCACGGCACGGCAGACCGGATCGAGGCGGTAGGACTCACGTACTGCCGCGCCCAAACTCATGTTGATGACGCGAATGTTGAAACGCGCACGATTCACGATGGCCCAGTTGACGGCTTGAAGGACGCTGCTGGTCGTCCCCGCGCCATGCTCGTTGAGGGCGCGCAGGTCAACGAGGTTCGCCTCCGGGGCGATGCCCGCGTAGTTGCCCGCATAGCCCTGTGAGGCCGCGCCGTTGCCCGCCGCGACGCCCGCGACGCCCGTGCCATGACCGTCGGCATCGCCCGCGCGGTTGCTGCCGGTGAAGTCCACTGAGGCAAGCACGCGCGACCTGTTTCTCTTATTGAAATCCGGGTGGCTGCTGATGCCACTGTCGATGATCGCGATAGTCACACCCTTGCCGCTCAACCCGGATGCACCCAACTGCCCGGCCTGCACCTGCGCCGCACCGGACGTTTCGCGGGTTAATTCCATTTGCGCTTTGACCGGGCGGTCAGGGGTGACATAGGCCACGTCCGCGCGCGCTGCAAGATTCGCAAGCGCACCGGCGGGCACATCTGCGACCACCGCGTCGAGAGCTTCGTAGCCGTGACGTTTGACGCCGCCCATGCCAGCGATGGCGTTGTCCTGCCCGATGGTTGGTCGTCCATTCGTCTGTACCACGACGCGGATAAGCGCGCCACCGGAAGGATTGTTGGAGCCAGCCACTGTATTCAACTCCGGCGCAAGTTTGCCGTGTGCCCGTGTCGCACGCGACCTCTTCGGCGCGGCGGCAGCGTTGGCGAGGGGAGCCAGAGAAACTAGCACTAAGCAGGCGACGTTGAAGCAAGCGGTGATGCGACGTAACATGGTGTTCACTTTCCTTATTCTCAAGTTTGAAGCCCCAATACCGCTGCCACATCGTTCGCTTAACAAAAGCGGGCAGCAGCAGGATGCGAGACGGGGGAACGATTCGTTTATCAAGACTGTTGAGACCGTTAACAGGTTCAATGCCTCTGCGTGTGAGGTCGCCGGCATCGGCTCTTGAGTAAAGGCCGCGTTACTCTCGGCTGTTTCCCCCGTTAACGATCTGTACCCCCTTATTACAACCGCCGTGCCAAGTTGAAAATTGGCCCTCAATTAAACTTAATTGCTGCAATGAATAGGCTTGATGAGGAAGGCAAGGTTCTGTCGCAACCCGCGCTCTGGCTCCGCGACTGGATACCTACTTCACACAATCAAAGGCTGAGGGGCTGGATAGCAGTCTTTTTGGAAGAGAATATTGAGGAAAAAGAGGTAGATGCGAAAATTGTATACGAAGTAGGCAGTGTGTAGCTGATATACAGTGTGGAAGCTTTGCACAAAAAGTCGGCAGTCAACCCAAGATGTTGAAGTCGAAGCTTTCCTCGAACGCAATATCAAGTGCCGTTTTCTAATTTTTGTGCAAAGCCCCAGCGACGGGTAGTTAGGCCGTCAATTGTCCACGCCCGTTCGTCACACGCTTTTATTTTGGCGTTGAGCGCATCAGCCTCAACCGTCGTTGAGTGTCGTAGAGAATTGCTCCTTACTATCAACCGTTTCGGAGAAGCCATGCAGATGCGCA
>JANLYD010000005.1:0-11089 GCA_031365465.1 Hyphomicrobiaceae bacterium | reverse complement strand
TGAGGATGCTGTTTCATCGTGTCCAACCCAACTGCAAAACGCATCGTACTCGCGCATGTAGCTGCGGCGCACGGCATCAAGGGTGATGTGGTGCTGCGGGCGCATACAGGGGATCCGGAGGATCTCGCGTCGTATGGCCCGCTGACGGATGCAAGCGGCAAGCGGCGGTTCGAAATCTCGCAACTCCGCGTGACCACCAAAGGCGTCGTCGTGCGGTTCAAAGGTGTCGCGGACCGGAACGCTGCGGAAGCGCTGCGCGGGTTGGAGCTGTACGTCGAGCGATCGGCGCTGCCACCAGCCGAGGACGGCGAATATTATCACGTCGACCTGATCGGACTTGCGGCGGTCAGCCCAACGGGGGATGCGCTCGGGCACGTCATCGCCGTGCAGAATTTCGGCGCGGGCGAGATGCTGGAGATCAAGCGACCCACTGCGGGCGAGACCGAATACGTGCCGTTCACGGATACCTACGTGCCGGTTGTCGATGTTGCGGGCGGGCGCGTAACTGTGATCATTCCGGAGATGGTCGGTGACCCGGAGCCGGCCGCAGGCGAGGACCCCGACGATGACGACCCAGACCGCAAATCGTGACTTGCGATGCAGGCTTGCGGAGCAAAACGATCTGCCGGCAATCATCGATCTGCTGGCCGACGACGAGTTCGGCAAGACGCGCAATCCGCGCTATACGGACGCGGCTGAGCTGTACGATGCGGCGTTCGCTCAGTTGCTGGGGAATGCCGACAATACGATCGTTGTCGGTGAACAGGCGGACGTGCTGGTGGGCTGCTATCAGCTAACGTTCATTCGTGGGCTCAGCCATCGTGGCGCGGTGCGGGCGCAAATCGAAAGCGTGCGCATTGCGAGCGCGGTCCGCGGGCAAGGTCTTGGCGACTTGCTGATGCGCGATGCGATTGATCGCGCGCGGGCGCGGGGTGCCAATCTGGTTCAGTTGACGACTGATTTGCGCCGACCGCACACGCAACGGTTTTACGAGCGGCTGGGGTTCGTCACCAGCCACGCCGGGATGAAGCTGGTGTTGTGACGCTTAAGCGAGCACCGGGTGGATTCCGTGTCTGCGGCGCACCACAAGAGTGTTGCGCCGCGCACGGGATGGCAGCGGAGGTTGCGGCTGATTCTACCGACCGCGCCCCGTGCTTACTTCTCGTTGCCGTCGGCGGTTTCGTCTTCCTTGACCATGCCTTTGAGAGTGGCAAGCATGCGCGCCTCTTCTTCGGCGGCGGTTTCCTCGTCGGCCACTTTAGCTTGCGGCGACATTAGCTCGACGGTTGGTTGCGGTCCGAGGCCCGGCACGGACTGTTCGACCGGCATCAGTGTGCCACCCGGCATTCCGTCGGCTCCGGAGGGCAGGCGCTTCGCTGATTTCTTGACCTCGGCATCGAGGTCGGTCTGCGAACACAGGCCAAGCGTCACCGGGTCCTGGGGAACCAGATTTTGCGAATACCAATGACTGCGATCACGAATGGAGGCGATGGTCGGCGTGGTGGTGCCGACCAGGCGCATGATCTGTGCGTCCTTGAGTTCGGGGTGGCTCTTGAGCAGCCACAGCACCGCATTGGGCCGGTCGTGGCGACGCGACACCGGCGTGTAGCGGGGGCCACGCTTGGTTTTCACGGGCGGGGCCGCGACCTTACTTTCGGCGATACGGAGGACGTGCTTGTCGTTGCGCTCGCCGCGGGCGATTTCTTCGCGCGTAATCTGCGAGTTGGTCACGGGATCGTGGCCCTTGATGCCCTGGGCAACGTCGCCGTCGGCGATGCCCTTCACTTCCAGGGGATGCAGTCCGCAAAACTCGGCAATCTGAGCAAACGAAAGCGACGTGTTCTCGACCAACCAGACGGCGGTCGCCTTCGGCATCAACGGTTTACGGTCACTCATGAGGTTCTCCTTGATCCAAGCGGCCGTGAGGCACGCGCTTGAACCCGATGCGACGAAAAAATGGGGACTTCGCTATATACCGCGTTCAGCGTCTCAAGCGCAACACAATCGTTCAATTGATCTATGTTCAGTCGAATGGGAACCGGAAGGATCGACCTTCGCTCGGGGTGGTCGAGTAGTAACAGATGCTTTTGGTCGGCAAAACGGTGTGTTATGCAGCGCGCGGGTTCGCGGGTCAGCGCAAGCGCCGATCTCCGCGCTGGCTCAGTCACATGCGCCCGGCGCAGATGGTTCGGGGTGCGCCGGTCCTGAGGGCTGTCGTGACGTTTCGCCATCGAACGGTATCGTCACTTGTTTCTGGAAGAGCTCCGCATGGCCGAACGTAAATCGAGCTACGACTACGAAGACCTGCTGCGCTGTGGCCGTGGGGAATTGTTTGGCGCGGGGAATGCGCAATTGCCGTTGCCGCCACTGCTGATGTTCGAACGGATCACGTCGATCACCGAGACGGGCGGCTCGTATGGCAAAGGGCAGATCGTGGCTGAGCTGACGATCAATGGAAATCCCGCCTGCGACTGGATTTTTTCGTGTCACTTCCACAACGATCCGGTGATGCCGGGATGTCTGCCGTTAGACGCGTTGTGGCAGCTGACGGGCTTCTATCTGGGATGGCTAGGTGCGCCGGGTAAGGGACGGGCGCGAGGAGCCGGAGAAGTCAAGTTCACGGGCATGATCACGCCGAAAATCAAGAAGCTGGAATATGTGCTGGATTTCAAATCTGTCGTGCTGCGCAAGCTCAAGATCGCGACAGCCGATGGCGTCGTAAAGGCTGATGGCGAGACGGTTTACACCGCTGCCGATTTGAAAGTATTCCTGGAACCGGTCGCCGCCGCAGGCTAAGCCGCGCGCCGACATAGCAATATTCGCATTCGAGGGTGAAGCATGAGACGTGTCGTCGTCACGGGGATGGGCATCGTATCGTCCATCGGCAACACCACAGAAGAGGTGACGGCTTCGCTGCGCGACGCCAGATCAGGCATCACGCGCGCCGAAAAATATGCCGAAATGGGCTTCAAGTGCCAAGTGCACGGGCAACCGCTGCTCGATTGGGCGGCCGCTGTGCCGCGCAAGCCAAGACGCTTCATGGAAGCCGGCGTAGGCTGGAACTACATCGCCATGGAGCAGGCGATCAAAAATTCGGGGCTGGAGCCCAAGGATGTCGTCAACGAGCGCACGGGGATCATCGTCGGTTCGGGTGGGCCTTCGACGCTTGCCATCGTGAGCGCTGCCGACGTGACGCGCAAGAATGGCGCGCCAAAGAAGATCGGGCCGTTCGAAGTACCCAAGGCAATGTGCTCGGGTCCGTCGGCGGTGCTGGCGACGTCGTTTGAAATCAAGGGCGTGAACTATTCGATCACGTCGGCCTGCTCGACAAGTGCACACTGCATCGGCAACGCGGCCGAACAAATCCAGTATGGCAAGCAGGACGTAATGTTCGCCGGTGGGTGCGAAGAGCTGGAATGGACGCTGTCGGCGCTGTTCGACGCCATGGGCGCCATGAGCTCGCGTTACAACGATACGCCGGCGCGGGCCAGTCGCGCCTACGACAAGAACCGGGACGGGTTCGTGATCGCGGGTGGCGCGGGCATGCTGGTGCTGGAAGAGTTGGAGCACGCGAAAGCGCGCGGCGCGACGATCTATGGCGAGCTTGCGGGATATGGTGCGACGTCGGACGGGTTCGACATGGTGGCGCCGTCGGGCGAGGGCGCGATCCGCTGCATGCGGCAGGCGATGAAGGGGATGGACGGCAAGGGCACGCCGAAGATCGACTATATCAATCCGCACGGGACGGGAACGCCGGTCGGCGACGAACGCGAGATATCAGCCATTCGCGAGGTGTTCAGCGCCGCGAAGGCTCCGTACATTTCGTCGACGAAGTCGCTGACCGGACATTCGCTGGGCGCTATCGGCGTGCAAGAGGCGATCTTTTCGCTGCTGATGCTGAACGGCCGTTTCCTGTGCGAAAGCGCCCACATCGACGAGTTGGATCCAGCGTTTGCGGACATGCCTATTCTGCGGGCGCGCAAGGACGACGTCGACGTCAATTGCGTCATGTCGAACAGTTTCGGATTCGGTGGCACCAACGCCACTTTGGTTTTCAAAAGATTGGGCGCTTGAGCCTCAGATATCGCCGGGTGCCATCTGCGGGCCGTACGGTGCAGAGAGCTGACGAGGGACTGTTGTGTCGGTTCGGGCAGCGTGAGATTTCGCGCTAGGGTCGTTCTGGCTGATTTCAGGAGAGATATTTAGATGTCGTCGAGAGATATAGCTGTGCCGGGACCAATGATGGCGGGCAAACGCGGGCTCATCATGGGGGTTGCCAACAACCGCTCGATCGCATGGGGCATCTCACGGGTGCTCGCGGGGCAGGGCGCAAAGCTGGCGTTCACCTATCAGGGCGATGCCTTCGGCAGGCGCGCGGTGCCGCTGGCGGAAAGCCTCGGCGCCGAGATCATCGAGCCGTGCGACGTGAAAGACCTGGCGAGTGTCGACGCGGTGTTCGACAAAATCGGCAAGGTCTGGGGCGGGCTGGATTTCGTGGTTCACGCGCTGGCGTATTCCGACCCCAAGGAATTGTCCGGACGTTATTCGGATACGACGCGCGAGAACTTCGTCAACTCGATGGTGATCTCGTGTTTCTCGTTCACCGAGATCGCCAAGCGGGCAGCGCCCTTGATGACAGACGGCGGCGCGATGCTGACGCTGACCTACGGCGGATCGACCCGCGTGGTGCCGTCGTACAACGTCATGGGCGTGGCGAAAGCGGCGCTGGAGGCGAGCGTGCGCTACTTGGCTGCCGATCTTGGGCCGCATGGAATCCGCGTCAATGCACTGTCGCCGGGGCCGATGCGGACGTTGTCGGGTGCTGGCGTTTCAGATGCGCGGGTGATCTTCAATTTCCAGGCGGCACATTCCCCCCTGCGGCGGACGCCGCATCTCGACGATGTCGCGGGCGCGGCGCTGTATTTGCTGTCCGACATGGGCAGTGGCACGACGGGGGAAACCCACTTCGTCGACTGCGGCTACAACATCGTGTCGATGCCGACGCTGGATGCGTTGAAGGTGCAGGACACCGCAACCGCCAAGGCGTGACGGCGACAAGCTGGCAACGCGGCGCCGCCGTATCGCCGTGATCGGTTGTTGTATTGAGGCTGTTAGGCCCGTAGCGGTGTCGGCGGCGGGATATCAGGGGATCGAGGACGGTGTGACCGGAGGGGACAACGACCACCGCCTGGGGATTTCTCTCGAACGCTTTTTCGAGAGTTTCCGCACGCGCCTGTCGGCTGTGCTTGTCGATCTCGGGCGTCACGAGAAGCGGGCTGTGCTGGTGGCCTGCGACTTGGCTGTGCTTTATTTTGCGCTGTGGGCCGCGTTCGCGTTGCGCTACGGACGCGATTATCGCCCGGAGTCGTGGAAATTCGCGGTACTGACGGCGTTGGTGCCGATCCTCGGCGTTGCCGCCTTCGGGCAGTCCGGCGTCTACCGGATGGTGACGCGCTACATCGGCGGCTTGGCTGTGCGGCGCATTGCGACGGCGCTGCTGACGTCGGTGCTGGTCTGGGCGCTGCTGATCTTCATGTCGGGCCTGCTTGGCACGCCGCGCACGGCGATGGTCGTCTATTGGGTGTTCGGTTCGTGCGGCACGCTGTTGGTCCGGCAGATTGCCGCGTGGCTGCTGAGGGTGCCGGCGTCGTTGCCGCTGCTGCCGGAGCGGGATTTGGTGCCTGTGCTGGTGTGGGGCGCTGGCCCCATCGGTTTGCAACTGACCGATGCACTGCGGCGATCGGACCGCTATCAGCCGCGCGGGTTCGTCGACATGGACAGCAGTCTGTGGGGTCAATTCGTCGGCGGCTATAAAGTCTATCGGCCCGATCGCGTGCGGAGCGTCATCGAGCGGCACGGCATCAAGGAAGTGCTGCTGGCGTTGCCGCATGCGTCGCGTCACGAGCGTGCCGAGATTTTGCAACAGCTCGAACAGCTCGCGGTGACGGTGAAGACGTTGCCGCGTCTGGAAGACATCGCGATGGGGCGGGTGACCGTTTCCAACCTGCGGCCAGTCGAAGCCGAAGACTTGCTGGGCCGCGACTCGGTGCCGCCGGATCAGGAATTGCTGGCCCGGGCGGTGCGGGGCAAGACCGTCATGGTGACGGGCGCGGGCGGCTCGATAGGCTCTGAACTGGTGCGCCAGATCGTGCAGCAAGGACCGCTGGCGCTGGTGTTGTTCGAGGCGTCGGAGAACGCCTTGTACGAGATCGAGAGTGAAGTCCGGTTGCTGGTGGCGACGTTGCCAGCCCCGCTGGAGCCGCTGGTGATCGTGCCGGTGCTGGGCTCGGTGCTGGATGCCGATCTGGTCGGGCGGACGATCAAGCTGCACGCGGTCAAAACGATCTATCACGCGGCGGCGTTCAAACATGTGCCGATCGTGGAAGCCAATCCGGTCGTGGGCTTTCGCAACAACACCTTCGGGACGTTGACGGTGGCGGAAGCAGCCGAGCGGGAGGGCGTCGAAAGGTTCGTACTGATCTCGACTGACAAGGCCGTGCGTCCGTCGAGTTTGATGGGTGCCAGCAAACGGCTTGCCGAAATGGTTCTGCAAGCACGTGCGGACGAGCCGGGGCAGACTACGATTTTCACGATGGTACGATTCGGGAACGTGCTGGACAGTTCGGGTTCGGTGGTGCGTCTTTTCCGTAAACAGATCGAACGTGGCGGGCCGTTGACGATCACGCATCCGGACATGATCCGGTATTTCATGTCGATCCCGGAAGCGGCCACACTAGTGATCCAGGCAGGCGCAATGGCGACCGGCGGCGAGGTGTTCGTGCTGGACATGGGCGAGCCGGTCAAGATCGACGATCTGGCGCGCTCGATGATCAGGCTGATGGGACGAGAAATCCGCGACGCCAGCAATCCGCTGGGCGACATCGAAATCCGCTACGTGGGGCTCAGGCCGGGCGAGAAACTGCGCGAAGAATTGCTGATCGGCGCCAATACGTCGGGGACTGAGCACCCGCGTATCCAGTGTAGCCAAGAGCCGTATCTGAGCCTGGAGCAACTCGAACCGGAAATCGAACACTTGCGGCAGGCGTTGCGATCGGGCGAACCGGCGGCGTTGCAAGCATTCTTGCGCAAAACGGTGGAAGGCTACCACGTGGGTGGGCCACTGATCGAGGAGCCGCTGACGCCGCCCGTCGAATGGCATCCGGGAACGACGACGTTGCATTGACCAAAAGCGCAAACACTCGCATTTAGTATGGAATCCCGGTCTTGCGTTGCGGTGCCTGCGTCCAACGTCGATTGCGCCAACGTTCATGCTCGATCATCGCACCACCCTTCAGGCTTCCGCGCAGCGAACGAGGTCCGCGCCGGTTCCAAAGCTCCAGGCAGCCCGGTTTCGACAAGCTGTGGTTGGACGGCTGGCGTGGATCTTTGCCGACCGTGATTCGCTGATGTTGTTGCGCAAACCGTTGCTCGTCGAGGCCGTCGGGCGACGGCATCACGTGTTGGTGCTGGCGCCGGGGCTGACTGCTGCGGATCAAGCGGCGCTGGCGGCGCTGGGAATTGACAGCGCGGTTATCTCGCTCCCGGCATGGGGCTACAATCCGTTCAGAGCGCTGGCTGCGCGGCATCGGCTGTCGCGCGCGCTGTGGGGCTTCGGGGCCAATGCCGTATTGATCGAGGACGGGGAAAATCTCGTGGCGGCGGCGCAGGCGGCGACGCAGGCTGGCGTGGCGGCGATTTATCCGGTTCTGCCGTCGCTCGAGGGAACGCAGCCGGCCGGCCCAAACGGGTCAGCGCCGACATCGCGAACGTCGTGGCGGGCGGCGCTGCGCTCGGCCAAGGGAGTGTTCGTGCCGACGCCGAACGACGCGCGGTTGCTCGAGAAGCCGTTGGCGAAACTGCGGCTGTCGTCGCATGTGCTGCCGCTTGCCTGCCAGGACCTGTCAGCGCTGCATGCCGCAGTGTTGCCTCCACTCGACGACGGGTTCATATTTCTGGGTCTGTGCGATGGGCATGTCGCCGCCGAGGGGACGACATACGGCCGAGCCGTCGCCGCGTGCAATGCACCTTACGGCCGAGTACGATTTGAGATGGCGGACGTGTGTTCCGACGCGCCGCGCCGGGACCGAATGAGCATGACTGCAGGGCTCGATATTCATGAGGCCGGCGGCGATGTCGTCGCGTCGTTGCGGCAGAGGGTGCAGTCGGCGCACTGCATCGTTGTCGACGATCTTGGCGCGCATCATACGTTGCTGCTGACGCTCGCCCTGGCGATGGGCAGACCGGTGTTGGCAATCGACGATGCGCGCTATCGCAATCTGGTCGATGTCGGCGTGAACGGATGGCTGGTGCCTGCTGACGACCCAAATGCGCTGCGGGAGCGGATGGCGGCGTTGCTCAGGCGTCCTGATCTGCTGCCGGGTATGGCCCGGGGTGCGAGGCAAAAAGCGGAACGGCAGATCGACCAGCGCGCCAGTGCCGAATTGCTGTTCGGCGTGCTTGGTCTTGCGGACCTGCGGGCGAATGCCGCCTGATCTCCCGATGAAGACCGGGCCGGTAGCTCGCAAATCGAGAAAACTGATCATTTTTCGGCGCGTAGTGCAGCGCTTGCCACATTTTTGAACCGTTCGAAACGCAAGTCTGGCGGCTAGGCATTTGTTTCGTGCTTCTTATCGGGAAAGCCGCAGACACGTTTCCGGACGCACGACTGACAAGGTGTTGTCGTATCCGGCAGCGGCCTGGGGTGGGTTCAGGGACGCGCGTATGTGGTGGATGGTCGTGTTGATGAGTACGGGCCTTATCGGGCTCGGGGTGGGCCTGCTGGTCAGGGATATCTTCTGGCCCCTCGCACAGGACGCAAAGCCGAACGAGGCAGGCGAGCCGGCCCCGACTGCAGGAAGTCGAAAATCCCTGTTCGCGCGGATGGGCCTCGCGGCGGGAGATACGACAGGCAAGGTCATCGAAGGGTCGCAGCGTCACACGCCGCGCGCGGCTGGCGGCAGCGCGAAAAGCGCACAACGTGGCGAGGATGTGCCGGTGGTCCGGCTATCGGCGCTCGAACAGCATTGGCCGCGGCTGCGCACTGAGATCGAAGCGGCCGTCGGCAGCGTCAATCAAAGTATGGCGCCATTGTCGCTGGCGATCGGGGCGCCGGGGCAGGCAACTTGGAGCTTGCACAATACCGGTTTCGGCGACTACCGGCGGGTGACGATCGACGGTGAAAGTGTGGGCTGGCTGCGGCTCGAAATCGGCAAGGATCTGGCGATCGCAATGCGCCTCAGGTCGCACGAAGCCGAGCATAGCAGCGTCAATCGTGATTGCACTGTACCGGCGCGGCGCAATGCGGGACAGCTCGAACAGGCATTGACCGAAAATCTTGCCGGCGTGTTCGAGTATGCAGTCGAGCGGCACTCCAACAAAATCAGGACGCCGGCGGCAGTGCTGCCTGTGACGCCATCGGCACCTCCGACGCCACCGCCAATCACCTCGCTGCGATCACAGCCGTCGGCTGCGGCTGTTCTGGTCGATGATGCCGTCGCATTGGTCAACCGGGCGTTTGCCGAGGCGCAGGCGCAGCTTGTCGCGGCTGACGGACGGCACGGGCCGGCGACCGGCCCCGACGATCGGGCGTTGTCAATCACGGCGCGTGGGGTGTCGGTCGGTCTGATGCTGGTCGAGCCGCGAGACGACCACATCGATATTTCAGTTGGCGTCGCCGATCTCGCAAATTTCGAGGCCGCGCGCCGGCAATCGCAGGCGATGGCTGGCTTGACGGTGCAGGTGCTGGCGGAGGCAATCGCGACGACGGCGTGGCCAGCCATCGCTGCGGCTGCGCAGCGGGTGGCGTCGGCGTAGAGGAGTCTGCTGCCCGCTCAGCGGCGACCGTGGGCCAGCCAAACACGATAGCGGCCATCGTCGGCGGTCGTCTCGACGTTCGCGAAGGAGGAAGCGAGGGCGTGGTCGAGCGCGATGCGCCGCTGGACCACCAAAACCAACTTGCCGTGTGCTGTGAGATGGGCGGGTGCGGTCGCGATCAAGCGGTGCAGGGCGGACAGATCTTCCTTAAAGCCTGAGTGCAACGGCGGGTTGGAGATGATCATGTCAAATGCGCCGGTTGGTGGGGTTAGTGCATCGGCTAGGTGTAGCCGCGCGCCGGCCACGTTTTCGGCGGCGGCGACGAGCGCGACGGAGTCGTTGTCGATCAGAGTTAGATCGACGCCTGGGGACGCGATGCGGATTGCTGCCGCAATGGCGCCGGGTCCGCAGCCGTAGTCCAAGACTTTTGCTGCAAGCGGAAGCGGTGGCAGATGGCCGATCAGCAGTGCGGTGCCAGGATCAGCTGAGCCACCAGCAAACAAACCGGGATAGCTTACCCACTGGCCGGCAGTGGCGTGGCGTCGCCAGTCTGCAAGACGCGGCAACAGATGGCCACTCAGATCGCTGCGGGCAAGTTCGAGGATGCGACCGTGGCCGCGTGCCGCTACGGTGACGACGGAGCCGAGTTCGGCGAGGTGTTTGTGGAATGAGCGGATGCCTTCGTCGTTGCCGCCGTAGACGATCAAGCGGCCTGCCGGGGCCAGAACAGCAAGGCATTGGTGGGCTGCCATGAGTTGTTCGTCGCGCGACTTCGGCAGGCGCAGCACGGCAGCGGCGTAAGGGCCGGGCGGAGGTTCCGGCTGAACAATGGCTGCGGACGAGACGCGGCGGTTCCAATGTACGACGGCGCGGCCGGGCAACAAGTTTGCGAGGGGCGCGCCGCCCGCCTGCAAAATGGTGTCGCCAAGTTCGAGGTCTTCCAGCGCCGATGCAACGAGTGCCAACGCTGCGGCCTCGGGCTCGCTCGTCCAACGGGTCATCGGATCCAACAGATCATGGGGCGAGCCTTCCGGTAGCTCAAGGCAGGGCGAGCGCGGCGCGCAGCTTGCCGGCGTTGGCCGCCAGAATATCAGGCTTCTCCATCTGACCGGTATGCGGCTTCAGGCTGGTTCGGGCATGCCGGGGTAGCACGTGATAATGCAGATGGAACACCACCTGTCCGCCCGCCTCCTCATTGAACTGTTGGATGGTGATGCCGTCGGCTGCAAAGGCTGTCATGGCAGCGCGGCTCAAGCGTTGGACCGTCCGCGCACAG
>JANLYD010000473.1:0-10388 GCA_031365465.1 Hyphomicrobiaceae bacterium | reverse complement strand
CCAGCCAGGGCCACACCGGCACCGATCCCGCCGGCGTCTACGTGGTCGCCATCACCGCCACCGATCCGCTCGGAGCCACTGTCACCACGTCGGTCACCTTCACGCTCACCAACCCCGCGCCATCAGCGGAAAACGATACCGCCACCACCTACGAGAATATCTTGGTCGTCATACCCGTATTGGCCAACGATCGCGATGGCGGCAGCGATACCGATCCGCTGCGCGTCGTGACTGCCACATCCCCCAACGGCGTCACCACGATCGGCCCCGACGGCAGCATCAGCTTCAAGCCCAATCCTGGGTTCGTCGGGACCGCTGTCGTTACCTACGTCATCACCGACGACAACGGCGGCACCGCCACGGCCACCATCGAAATCGTCGTCAGGCCGCTCCCTGTCGTATCGCCGGACGCGCATGCGCCTGTGTTACCAGCGGTCGCCCTCGCAGCACCTGAAGCGCTTCACGTCCAAGGTGCCGTCGTCGACGCCGTCAATGGCACCGGAGCCTTCGAAAGCTCGTCGGCCACCTCGCTTGGCGCGGAACCATCGCTGATGCGAACGACGGGCGCGGTGCACGATACTTCGTCGCGTACCACGTCGCTCTGGTGGTCCGGTGATACGGCCGCATCAACCAGCCCCTGGCATCAGATGACATTCGCGGGCTCGTCGCTCCACGTCGGCGATCTCGGGAGCGCCCGCGGAAGCGGTGGTGAAGGGTTCGTCGTGCAGTCCGTCATGCATGGCGGCGTGCTGTCGCTGACATTCGAGGAGACGGCAACAGCTGCAGGTGCGCCTCACATCGTCGATTATCGCGTTGTTCAGGCTGACGGACGCGCATTGCCCGAGTGGATGGAGAGGCCCTCGATCGATCATCTGCAGGGACGCCGGGCCGCCGATTCAGAACGCATCGAGTTGAATGTCACGGCCATCTATTCGGATGGCACGCAAATCGTACAGAAATTACGCATTCACACCTCGAGCGGAACCATCGAAACCCTCGCCGACCGCCGCTCGGAGATCGTACCCAAGTTGTTCGGTGAGCAATTCGGTGCCATCGAAACACTGGATCGATCGCAAACCGACCGCCTTGCGGCACTGCTAGCGTGGGCTGACTGAGGCGTCATTGCCTCAGCAAATTTTCGAGAGCCGGATCTCTTCTTACAGCGCGTCGACAGGCACCTTGAAAAAGCGCCGGCCATTTGCTTCGGGCAGCGGCAAATGACCGGCGCGGATATTGACTTGCAACGACGGGATGATCAGGCGCGGCATGGCGAGCGTCTGGTCGCGCGCTTCGCGCATGGCCACGAACGCATCCTCGCTGATCCCGTCGTGCACATGCAGATTGTGCGCGCGTTCCTCGGCGACAGTGGTTTCCCACCGGATGTCGCGTCCGTTCGGGGCATAATCGTGACACATGAAAAGCCGCATTTCCGCAGGCAAAGCCAGCAGCTTTTTGATCGATTGGAACAGCGTGCGTGCGTCGCCGCCAGGAAAATCGGCGCGTGCGGTCCCGCCGTCCGGCATGAATAACGTATCGCCGACGAAAGCGGCATTTCCAATCACGTGGGTGGTGCAAGCTGGCGTGTGTCCGGGCGTATGCATTACAATCGCGCGCAGATTGCCAATCGCGTAGGTGTCGCCATCCCGAAACAGCCGATCGAACTGGCTTCCGTCGCGGCGAAACTCTGTGCCCTCGTTGAATACTTTTCCGAAAACGTCCTGCACGACGGTAATATGTTCGCCAATCCCGATGCGGCCGCCGAGCTTGCCTTGAATGTAGGGTGCTCCGGAAAGATGATCGGCATGCGCATGCGTTTCGATCAACCACTCCAACTTCAGGCCGCGGCACTGAATGTAATCGACCAGTTTGTCGGCTGAGCGATAACAGATGCGTCCCGCAGCATAATCGATGTCCATCACGGCATCGATCACCGCGCACGCATTGCTTTGAGGATCGGCTACGACATAGCTGATCGTATTGGTTTCGACGTCGAAAAAGCCTTTGACTTCGGGATTGACACTCATATCGATCTTCGCGGGTGCATCGCAGGAATTCGTCATCGTCGCAGCTCCCTTCTAGATCAGGTCAGGCGCTCGTCGGCCGCAACGCCTGTCGCGCCCGGACTGCACGGACCGCCAAAATTCCAGCGATCAATCCGGCAAGAAAAATCCACGGCTTGCCGCCACCGATGGCGAGCACGGGAATGAGGCCACCCGGACAAAAACCAGACAGTCCCCAACCGATGCCGAACACGGCCGCGCCGCCCATCAGCGTCGGCGTAATCTGCGTGGCAGTCGGCAATTCGAACGCCTGCATCAACACCGGTTTCGAGCGCGCCAGCGCCAGCCGGTAGCCGATAAAATTGACCATCAGGCCACCGCCCATCACGAACGCCAGGCTGGGATCCCAGGTGCCCGCGACGTCGAAAAAGTTCAAGATTTTCGCCGGGTTGCTCATCCCGGAAATCAAGATGCCCACACCGAACAACACACCGAGTGCCAAGGCCGCGAGAATGTGCATCGCTCAAACTCCCAGCGGCAGAACGTGGCGAACGACAAAAACGGTCGCTGCAGCCGTCAACATGAAGATTCCCACTGCCGCGTACGAGCGCACCGACAACCGCGCCATCCCGCAGATGCCGTGGCCGCTCGGACATCCCGCGCCGTAGGACACGCCAATGCCCACGATCGCACCCGAGACCAGCAGAAGGACAGGCGAAGCCGCTATTTGGAGCGCGACAGCCTGCGACGTGAGCAACGAATAGAGCAACGGCGCCGAGATCATGCCGATGAGAAATGCTGCCCGCCATCGCCAGTCTTGCGCCACCGGTGGCAACACGCCCGATAAAATACCGGTAATGCCGGCGATGCGCCCGTGCAGCAGCATCAACAGGCTCGCCGCTAATCCAATCAGTGCGCCACCCAGCAACGACTGCAACGGCGTGAACGTGGTGATCATTCGGGTATCCAGTCATCGAATGTTGCGGCGCTGCTTACACGCCAGTGCGCGATTTTGAACGCGCTGCCATCAGATAATTGACCCCGGTGTCGTCGGACAGGGTCCACGTGTCCTGCAGCGGGTTGAACACCATGCCGACAGGCCGAAGCGGATGCAACCCGATGGCCCGTGTGTGCTCGGCAAGCTCCTCGGGTGTTACGAACCGGTGCCACTGGTGCGTGCCAGGTGGCAGCCAGCGCAGCACATATTCGGCGCCGACAATGGCTAAGGCGTACGACTTCAAAGTACGATTGAGTGTCGACAGGATCAGCAGCCCATCCGGTTTCACCAACGCCGCCGCGACACGCAAAAATGCCCGCACGTCCGGTACGTGCTCGACCACTTCGAGACACGTCACGACATCGAACTGCGCCTCCGCGTCGGCCAAGGTTTCCGCCCGTATCGCTCGATAATCGATGGTGAGGCCTTGCTTGGCCGCATGCGCCTGTGCTGCAGCGATCGTATCGGCCGCCGGGTCGATCGCCGTCACCTGAGCGCCCAGCCGTGCCAAAGGCTCGGCCACCAACCCGCCACCGCACCCGATGTCGAGAATGCGCAATCCTTCGAGTATTCTCAGCGGCGCGTTCCTGCGCTGCGGCCACTCCGCCAGGATGGCATCACGCACGAACTGCAGCCGGGCGGGACCGATCTGGTGGAGGGGGCGGAATTTTCCATTGGGATCCCACCACTCGCCTGCCAGCGCATTGAAGCGGTCTACCTCGGCTCGGTCTAATGTCGTGGTCGCAGCGGCATGTTCCATAGTTCGATCGTAGCAGCAGATGCCGGCATGCGCCACTTCAAGCCTCAACCGAACAGCGCGGTTGTTCCCCGCACCCACCGAGGCTCAACCGGTGCATCGCGCGCCGCCTCGTATCGTGCGAGGGCAAAATTCATGACCACTATCGACGCCGCGATTGCCAGCAGGTTCGCCGCCATGGGCAATGGCGTCCAAGCATTCGCGACCTGCAGAAGGATCGCGCAATAGACGTGCAGCACGAACGCCAGCAGCGCGTGGCGACCGAACCGTGCAACCGGCTCCGACACCCGCCATCGCGCAATATACGGTTGGAAGGCCAGTACTCCGAACACGATCACCGCGATCAGGGGCGCATGATAGATCAAGCCGTAAAGATTGAGCGGATGTGTCGACAGCGTCCCGGCCGGCAGAAACTTCAAGTGCACCCAGGCCATCGTCAGCACCAGCGTGATCGTCGCCATGCCGAGATACCTCATCGCGTCGGTAGGTTCGATCATTCCAACCCGGCGCGCCCGGCTGCCCGCAATACCGCCGACCACGAAATACAATTGAAACAGCACGAACGGAAAAATCGCGGGAGTGCCATAACCAAGCAGATGAGGCTGATAATGCCCCGCAACGAAGAGCGTCGCGCTCACGCCCAACAATAGCAACTCATGTCCGGCAGAGATGGCATAAAGCATTATCGGCGCCAGCATGAACAGCGGCAAAAACGTGGGTAGAATATGGATCAGTGGAACCTGGTTTGCGAGCAGCAGTGACTCCGCCATGTATTTCGCGAACGATTGAGTTTTTGCGACGTCGCCAAGGCCCGCCACATAAACCACCACGCCTGCCGTCAGCACCAGTAAGACCTGGACAGCCAGAACGCGTGCGGCTCGTCGCCACAAGTCGCGTGAAACCGCGCCGGGTCGATCACCGAACGCGATCACCCGCCAGCCGACCATAAATCCGGCCAGCAGCACGAACAGCGCCATTGCCGTTTCTGTGTAAACGATCGCCAATTCCACAGGTTTGGGAAAATAGCCGGCGAAGTGGGCTGCTAGCATCTCCAGTATCGTGACGCCGCGCAGCGTGTCGATCGCGTGAAGTCGCGTTCCGGTCTGTTTCACCTGAACAGCCCACGCATCACCGGTCGCGCCAATGGATGCGCGTTGAGCGCGGGCGGCGAAATCACCGAAATGCTTCCGCTGCTTGCGACGGCTGCAGCGGGTTCGGATTTTTTCAACCGAAAACCGCCCGCCAGCGCCGCGTCGTGTTCGCGATGGGTGTTCGTTGCAAAGTAGAACAGCCGGTTGAGCGCTAGCATATGCCCGAACAGTGCCACGTAGAAAATCTCGTAGAAGATGCTGTTGATGCACAGCGTCAAAAAGGCGGTTTGCAGGCCGAGCGCGATATTGTCGATATAGTTGTGTGAAAATCCGGCCACCAGTTGCGTGCCTTTTGCCTCAGCTTCGCGGTTGGCGCGGCGCACCGCTGCGTTGGTGCGGAAGTAATCAAAGATCAGAAAGATCATCGTCAGAATGCCGAGCGTGCCGTACTCGCTCAGCACCGTCATCGGCGTCGAGTGCAACGCGCGTCCCCATAGCGTGCCCTGCGTGTAGTCGTGTTGCGTCGCTTCCCCCGGTGGCACCACTTTGAACACTGCGATGCCGAAGTTGGCCGGTCCTACGCCGGAGATCGGATTGAGCATGAAAACGCGCGCGGCCCAGGTCCACAAGATCTTGCGGTCCGCCCCCGTGCCCTTGTGCGTCCCCTCCGAGAAGATCGTCCCCATCGATGTCAGATAGCGCTCGGCGGTGTTTGGTGCGGCAGCGGCACCTATGACCGCAAGGGCCACGACGATCAACAGAGCCTGCGACTTATTTTTTGCACGCAGCCACATCAGACCGCACGCCAACAGGAGCGACAGAAAGACGCCGCGCCCAAACGACGTCACGATGCCCAACAGGCTCAGCACCATACTGAGGATTGCCAGCCTAGAGCGCGGCGTCACGGCATTCATGTAATACGCCGAAAATACAAAACCGATGACCATCAGCGGGCCGAATGCGTCGCGATTGTCATAGTTGACGTGCCATGGGATGATATTGCGCAATCCCGGGTCGGTCGCCCCTAACGGCGAATAGTAAAGGCTCGCCAGTCCCCACGCGCCAAAATACAGCAGATGCAGAAAAAACAGCTTATATATCGCTGTCGCGCGCTGGAATGTCGTGCAGAAGGCAAACGTCAGCAACGCCAGTAGATACGGCTGATAAAATGTGCGGACGACGCTCAACGCGCGCCCCCAGTTGCCGAATATGGCGGCCATGAAAACGCCGAGTACCGTCAACCCCATCAATATTGTGAAGGCTGGATAGCCGCGTCGTTCCCGGTTCGTGGTGAAATAGAGTCCGATCTCGACGAAGAGCAGGATTTCAAGCAGCCACGTTACCGGGCTGGCCGCCGGCACATAATACTGCAGCAGCTTGTGCGGCGTGAAAAGATAAAGGAACCAAAGCAGCACGATAATGCGGAACGCGAGCGCATCGGGTTCTTTGGGGGGCACCGCCAGTGCTGCTCTGGTTGAAACGAAACTCATGGCGGCGTCTGTTTGCACCCTGATTGTCGCGCTGCCGCGTTCAAGCCATCGGCGTTCTGCTCATTTAGCAAACCGCTAAGCAAATCGCGCGCCAATACGACAGACTGGGTGTGATTTACCGCGCTAACCAAAGTTTGCTTTCAAGCAGTCCGCAACCAAGTGTCCATGTCCACGAGCGCACGTGCACTCATTGCGCGCTTCTTTGCGAAGCCGCGGTCTTTACCTTTTATCTTTTGCCCCTGCGCATCGACGCTTGGTGCGTCCATGTCGGGGAATAGTCCGAAATTCACATTCATCGGTTGAAACGAGCGCGCACCCCGCATCGCCTCACGCTCGGCTGCCGTCTCAGCGATCAGGTGGCCGCCCGTGATATGACCCAGCAGCGCCCCGAGCGCCGTCGTCGGCGGTGGCGCTGCAAGTGTGCGCCCCAACCGCTCTGCGGCCGCGAACCGGCCCGCCAACAGACCGATACCGGCGCTTTCGATGTATCCTTCGCAGCCGGTGATTTGCCCAGCGAAGCGCAGGCGGGGCATGACCCGCAATCGCAACTGTCCGTCGAGCAGCTTCGGCGAATTGAGGTAGGTGTTGCGGTGCAGACCGCCTAGTCGTGCAAACTCCGCGTTTTCCAACCCCGGAATCATCCGAAACACCCGCGTTTGCTCACCGTGTTTCAGCTTCGTTTGAAAACCGACCATGTTCCAAAGCGTGCCGAGTGCGTTGTCCTGTCTCAGCTGAACGACTGCGTAAGGCCAGCGCCCGGTTCGCGGATCGTCGAGCCCGACCGGTTTCATGGGCCCGAACCGCAATGTTTCGCGCCCACGCTCGGCCATCACCTCGACAGGAAGGCAACCGTCGAAATACGGGGTGTCGGCTTCCCACTCCTTGAAAACCGTCTTGTCGCCGGCCAGCAGCGCGTCGATGAATGCTTCGTACTGTGGTTTGGTCATCGGGCAGTTGATGTAATCGGCGCCGGTGCCGCCCGGACCGGCTTTGTCGTAGCGCGATTGCTTCCACGCAGTCGTCATGTCGATGCTGTCGTGATGGATGACCGGGGCGATAGCATCGAAAAACGCCAGCGATGTTTCGCCCGTCAACGACAAGATCGCCTGCGAAAGTGCCGGCGAGGTCAACGGCCCCGTCGCCACAATCACGCTGTCCCACTCGACCGGCGGCAAGCCTGCCACTTCGCGCCGGTCGATCGTCACCAGCGGCTCGGCCTCCAGCGCCGCCGTCACCGCTGCGGAAAATAGATCCCGGTCGACCGCCAGCGCACCGCCTGCCGGCAGCTTGTACGCGTCGCCCTTGGCCATGATCAGCGAATTGGCTCGCCGGAGTTCCTCGTGCAGCAGCCCCACGGCATTGTTGGCTGCGTCGTCCGAGCGAAACGAATTCGAGCAGACCAGTTCCGCCAGCCCGTCCGTCTTGTGCGCATCCGTCATGCGCTCGGGTCGCATTTCGTGCAGCACGACGGGCAACCCGGCGCGCGCAATCTGCCACGCTGCCTCCGACCCTGCGAGTCCGCCTCCAACGACGTGAATGGGTGCCGCGTCTGGAACTGTCATGTGAAGTCTGCCAACAGGGGCGACGTAAATTACGCCGGCGGTGAGTCTCGAACGCAATAGCTGCGAATCATGCACAGTGATAGCAGCGAGTCCATGATCGCATCCAAGTCGCCATCGATGAAGTTCATCTTAGCTGTGAGTAGCTTGCTGGCCTTGCCGCCCTCCTGTACGCATCCGGGACTGGCGTCGCTGGACGCGCATTTTGCGACATTCAAAGTGCCGCCGCCCGAAGGCAACACCGTCGTGGTTTGTCACGCCTATGGTTGTCAGCGGCAGACCAAGTTTCGCTTTACCGACGCCGATATTTCGCAGTTGCGGTCTATCATGGCAACGTGGCAAGGCACCGAGCATAGTGCAGAAGACGAACGCCGCGGCGTCGCCTACGCGATCGGCTGGATGGAAACGCGCGTCGGCGACGTGATAGGCACCAGTGCCGATCGGGCGGGCATGGATTTTGCCGGGAATGGCGATCCGACCCAGCAAGATTGCGTCGACGAGTCGACCAACACCACGTCCTATCTGAGTGTGCTGGCTCATGCCGGCTTGTTACACCATCATGCGGTGGGCATTCCCTTCGCCAAGGACAACTATTTGCGCGGCGTCGCAGGCTGGACCCATTGGACGGCCATTCTAACCGAAAAATCCCAAGGTCAGCGCTGGGCCGTCGACAGTTGGATCTATGCGAATGGCGAGAACCCGGCGATCGTCAAGGCCGAGGACTGGTATCTCACCGGGCTCGACAGCATGCCCATCGCTTCACATTGAAGTGTTCGATTGTGTTTACGCCGCCTGAAGTCCCGACGTTCGTACATCTTGTCGCACTGCACAAAATGAACTACGTCTTGTGCTGCTGGAGCGTTGTCCTCCCGATTATAGGGTTGCTGGGACAGGCCATCTGGCGATGCCGTGAGGGGTAGAGGAGGCTCAACCCTTTATTGATCGTCGTTTCACGATTGTCGGCGGCAGTTCGTAAACAAGGTCTGCGCTTGCTGCGAAAGCTGCGAGACGGACGTCCAAGATGGGTGCGCGCTGCTGCGGCAAGCGGCGTTCCTGTTGCGGTGGATGGCCAAAATCCCTGCCCATTTCAGCTAGTGCCGCGTTTACGGCACTTGGCGGACACATAGAAAAAGGACACGCGCAATGAACGCACTCGACAAAGCGCCAGAAAAAGCTGGGGCGGGCAAATCCGCTTCCCTGACCTGCGGCGACAAGCAAACCACGATGCCGGTCCGCTCAGGCACCATCGGTCCGGACGTGATGGACATCGGCAAGGTTTACGCCAACACTGGCATGTTCACCTATGATCCGGGCTTCACCTCCACCGCCAACTGCTCGTCGAAGATCACTTACATCGACGGCGACGAAGGTGTTCTGCTTTATCGCGGCTATCCCATCGAGCAGCTCGCGAAGCAGTCGAGCCATCTCGAGGTCTGCTATCTGCTGCTGCACGGCGAACTGCCGACGCCCGCGCAGTTCGAGGATTTCCGCTCCATCGTGACCCGCCACACCATGGTGCACGAGCAAATGACGCGCTTCTTCACCGGCTTCCGTCGTGACGCGCATCCGATGGCGATCATGTGCGGCTCGGTCGGTGCGCTCAGCGCATTTTATCACGACAGCACCGACATCCACGATCCCAAGCAGCGCATGATCGCATCGCACCGGATGATCGCGAAGATGCCGACGCTGGCCGCCATGGCGTTCAAGTATTCGATCGGTCAGCCGTTCATCTATCCGCGCAACGATCTCGACTACGCGTCGAACTTCATGCAGATGTGTTTCGCCGTTCCCTGCGAGCCCTATCACATCAATCCCGTGCTCGCCCGCGCGCTCGATCGCATCTTCATTCTGCATGCCGACCACGAGCAGAACGCGTCGACATCGACGGTGCGCTTGGCAGGTTCGTCGGGTGCAAACCCGTTCGCCTGCATCGCGGCAGGAATCGCCTGTCTGTGGGGGCCCGCGCACGGCGGCGCCAACGAGGCGGCGCTGAAGATGCTGGAAGAGATCGGCGACGTGAAAAACATCAAGGCGTTCGTCGCGCGCGCTAAAGACAAGAACTCGGGCCAGCGCCTGATGGGCTTCGGGCATCGCGTGTACAAGAACTACGATCCGCGCGCCAAGGTGATGCAGGAAACCTGCTACGAGGTGCTGAAGACGCTGGGCATCAAAGATCCGCTGCTCGACGTGGCGATGGAACTTGAGCAGATCGCGCTGCATGACGATTACTTCGTCGAGAAGAAGCTGTACCCGAACGTCGACTTCTATTCCGGCATCGTGCTCCGCGCGCTGGGCTTCCCGACTTCGATGTTCACCGTGCTGTTCGCGGTCGCCCGCACGGTCGGCTGGATCGCGCAGTGGAAGGAAATGATCGAGGATCCCGAGCAGAAGATCGGCCGCCCGCGCCAGCTCTACATCGGCGCCGACAAGCGCGATTTCGTGGAACTCGCGAAGCGGAAGTGAGTGGCTGGGTTTCCGGCCAAACAGACAC
>JANLYD010000467.1:0-7458 GCA_031365465.1 Hyphomicrobiaceae bacterium | reverse complement strand
GCCGATATTTGCGCCACTCGTGGCCTGAAGACCCCGCTTCCGCAGCTCCCACAGCGCGGGCCAAGCCACGCGGCACGTAAGGCTGGCGCGACCTAAACGGGACGGCACTTGAAGGAACGTTTCGCACGTTCCGCACTCATTGCGGCAGTGCAATACGGACGTCACATAATTGTGCAATGCACTCCGCAATGAAAATCACAAACCTAAGTCCGAAATCTCTTGACCTGTTGAATTAATGTCGCGCTAAATATTTATGTGCAAAACTAAGATGGATCATTCCTGCAGCTTACACGTTGTCGAAGCGAAGTGACGATCGGTCGAAGCGAAGTGACGATCGGTTAAAGCGAAGTGACGATCGGGTTTCAGGAAGCGTCTTTGGAGAAGCCGGCCATGAATTCTGCTGACACACTCGACGAACTCAACCGTGCTGCGGACGCTGCCGGGTACGCCATGGCTTCCATCGACGACGAAACCTACGCATCGCCGTCGATAGCCGCAGGCGACGCGGTGGCACGTGGTGCCCGCGTACCCACCGTCAAAGCGGTGTTGGCAGCGCTTCCGCCGGCTCAGTCAAGTCCGACGTATCGTGCGCCGCAATCGAGCTACATTCCTAGCGCGCATTCCGTCCGCGATACCGTTTATGGATATTTGGGGATTGGCGCGACGGCTTAAATCCGCGTTTCCTCGCAGCCACACTCCGTTGATACGTGAACCCCGCCGGTTTCTTCCCGGCGGGGTTTCGTGTATGTGGCACTCCCCGGACGGTCGATGAACGCCGTTTGCTCGACAGTTTGGCCGCGCTTGTCGTTGATTGCTGGAGGAATCCTCAACTTGTTGCCCGATGCCGAACTTGGCGCTGCAGCACCCCCCAATGAGCAGGGGCCTCTGGACGCGGTGCGCTCGTTTTTCGGACGCATCGTGGCTGATTCCGGTGCGCGCTCGATTCTTGTTCGCTTCGCGAGGGAATGGCTGTTGCCGCGATGGCATCAATTCGCCTTGTCGATGATGATCGGGGTTGCGCTGGCGATCACGACAGCCGGTTATCCGAAGATCATCAAAGAATCTTTCGACTCGATCGGCAAAGGTGAGATGACCTTGCTGCCGTGGATTTTAGCAGGGATCATCGGCGTCACAACGCTGAGGGGACTGTGCCTCTTCCTGCATCAGGTGGTGTCGAACCGTACGATCTTCCGATTGGGCACAGATCTGCAGACGCATGCCTTCCGCCACTTCATCGGCGCCGACTACGCCCGATTCGCCCGGGAAGGTACCGGCCACATGGTCTCGCGACTGACCAACGATATCGGCGTCGTGCAGAGCGCGTGTCAGACGACGTTGAATACGCTCATTCGCGACGCGATGACGGTCGCGGGCCTGATCGGGTTCATGGTGTATCTCGACCCCGTGCTGTCGATGATCGTGCTGGGCGTCTTCCCGTTCGCCATTTTGCCGATCGTACTGATCAGTCAGCGGTTGCGCCGTGTCGCCAAGCAAACTCAGCACGAAGTGGGCGAGATGACCGCTGCGCTGACTGAGAAGCTGGCCGGCGCGCGGTTGATCAAAACGTTCGGCCTCGAGGACTACGCCGCTCGGAAACTGAGCGACAATTTCGAACAGATCTACAAACTGCGCATGAAGGCGGTGCGCGCGAAAGCGCGGCTCGGTCCCATTCTCGAGGCGTGCGCGGGCTTGGCGATCGCCGGTGTCATCGCGCTGGCGACGTGGCGCATCTCGTCCGGAATTTCGTCGACTGGCGACTTCATGGCGTTTGTGACGGCGCTGTTGATGGCGGCCAGTGCGCTCAGGTCGATCGGTAACTTCTCATCGGGGTTGCAGGACGGGATTGCGGCGCTGGAACGTCTCTACACGTTGTTCGACGACAAGCCGACGGTGATCGACCGGCTGAACGCCAAGCCGCTGGCGGTCACCGCAGGTGCGCTGTCGTTCGATGCGGTGGCATTCGCTTACGAAACGCGGATGGATCTGCCCGCCGTCCATGATTTTACGCTAACGGTGCCGGGCGGCAAGACTGCCGCGCTGGTCGGCCGCTCGGGCGCAGGCAAATCGACCATCATCAACCTAGTGCCGCGCCTGTTCGACGTGTCGTCGGGTGCCATCCTCATCGACGGTCAGGACCTGCGCGACGTGACGCTCGGGTCGTTGCGGAACTCCGTCTCCATCGTCAGCCAGGACGTCACGCTGTTCGACGACAGCATTCGCGCCAACATTACGCTTGGCCGCCTGGACGCGACGCACGACGAGATCATCGCGGCTGCAAAGGCCGCTGCCGCGCACGATTTCATCATGGCGCAACCGCAGGGTTACGATACAGTCATCGGCGACAGCGGTATGCGGCTCTCAGGTGGCCAGCGACAGAGGCTGGCGTTGGCGCGGGCCATCCTCAAGGATGCCCCCATTCTGCTGTTGGACGAGGCGACCAGCGCGCTCGACACGGAGTCGGAACGGTTGGTCCAGGATGCGCTGACGCGATTTACCAAGAACCGCACCACTCTGATCATTGCGCACAGGCTTTCGACGGTCCAGCGGGCCGATATCATCTGCGTCATGGACGGTGGTACAATCGTAGAAGTCGGCAGCCATGGCGAACTACTCGCACGAGACGCGGCCTATGCGCGATTGTGCCGCGCCCAGCTGCTGATAGAGGCCGACAGCCCGTCGGCGGCGTTGAACTAATCGTGAGGTTTTTGCCAACAGTTCTCGTGCGGAGGCCCTTATTGGGGCGCTGAAGCTGTGCTATCTCCCGATGCAACACTGTTTCTTCGGCGTGCGTGTCCCTCTGTGCGGCAGCCGAGCTCTGGAGACCTATCGATGACGTTGAACAGACTTTCCCGGCGTACACTGCTTCGCTCGAGCGCTGCTACCGGCCTCGCCGCCTGTTGTGCCACCTCGACGGCGTTCGCCCAGCGCAAAGCCGACGCGCCCGTTTCAGTCGAAGAGTTGATGAAGCCGGGCGTGTTGCCGGATCTGGTGCTGGGCAAGGACGATGCGCCCTGCACAATCATCGAATATGCCTCGATGACCTGTTCGCACTGCGGCCAGTTCCACAATACCGTCTTCGACAAGATCAAGACCAAGTACATCGACACGGGGAAAGTTCGCTTCATCATGCGGGAGTTCCCGCTAGATACACTGGCGGTGGCCGCGTCGATGCTGGCGCGCTGCGTCGGTGGCGACAAGTCGGTGCCGCTGATCGGCGTTTTCTTCGCCAAGCAGGATGACTGGGCGTTCCAGCGCACCAATCAGATTCCAGAGCTGTTCAAGATCGCGCAGCAGGCTGGCTTCACCAAAGACAGTTTCGACAAATGCCTGACCGACCAGCCGCTCTACGACAAGATCGTCGCCGGGCGCGAGCGTGCCAGCAAGTCGTTCGGAGTGGACGCAACCCCGACCTTTTTCATCAACGGAAAGCGTCTGCAGGACGCACCGACGATGGAGGCCTTCGACAAGGCCATAGGTGAAATCGTCAAAAGTTGACCACCGGGGGATACCGCATGCGGTCGTTTGGCATCAGCAGGGGAGCCTTGAAAGCAGCGGTGGTGGGCGTTTGTCTGGCTTTGGCCGGCTGCACCAGCATGGGTAGCGGGCTGTCGGTTCTGACAAGCGTCGACGATACGGCTCAAACTCCCGACAAGGCTGGTTTCAATCCGTTCACTCAGGCATCGGAAACCGCGCAGGCCGCGCGCGAGGTCATCCAGAACCCGACCGTCGCCGAAGTCATGGAGGCCGGCCCGCTTGGCGAAATGAGCTGGGGCCGCGCGGATGCGCCGGTTACGCTTGTGCAGTATGCCTCGCTGACCTGCCGCTATTGCCGCCGTTTCCATGCCGAGACGTTTCCGCAGCTCAAGAAGGAATTCATCGATACCGGCAAAGTGCGCTACATCCTGCGTGAGTTTCCGATCGGTAAGGCTTCTGGCACGGCGACGATTGCGCTGCGGTGTGCACCACCTGACAAGTACTTGGCACTCTATGGGAAATTCCTCGATCAACAGGGCGCGTGGGTGGCCCAAGAAGTCCGAACCGATCAGATTCTCAAGGTTGCGAGCCAAGTCGGGGTGACCGGCGATCAGTTCAGCGCGTGCCTCAAAGATCAGGACATGATCAACAAGCTGGCGCAGATCAAGGATCGCGGGCGTAAGCTCGGTATCATCGGGACGCCGAACTACTTCCTGAACGGCAAGCTGATCAAAGCCGAGATCGGCCTCGGCGACATCCGCCTCGCCGCCATGGCCGCCGAAAATCGCCAGATGCCGATGGCCACGAAGGTAAATTGAGGTCGCCAAGGCGCTCCAAGCCAGCGCCCGCGGTCGTCCACCATACCGGCATCCCGCACTCACGTCGCAAGCGGCGCATGCTATAAGCAGCGCCTTCGACCTGCACGGGGTGGCCGAGAACCTGCGGAATGCACATAACTAAACTGAGATTACTGGGCTTCAAATCCTTCGTCGAACCGACCGAACTGGTCATCGAGAAGGGGCTGACAGGCGTGGTCGGTCCGAACGGTTGCGGCAAGTCGAACCTGCTCGAAGCGCTGCGTTGGGTGATGGGCGAGACATCGCACAAGTCGATGCGCGCGGCCTCGATGGACGACGTCATCTTTTCGGGCACCACGACGCGGCCCGGCCGCAATCTCGCTGAAGTGACCATGTTCATCGACAATTCGGCGCGGCTGGCACCTGCCGAGTTCAACGATCACGACGTGCTGGAAGTCACCCGGCGGATCGAGCGCGAAATGGGGTCGGCCTATCGCGTGAACTCCAAGGAGACCCGTGCGCGCGACATCAAAATCCTGTTCGAGGATGCGGCGACGGGTGCCCGTTCCCCCGCTTTGGTACGGCAGGGGCAGATCGCCGAAATCGTGAATTCGAAGCCGGAGCAGCGGCGGCGCATTCTAGAAGATGCGGCCGGCGTCGCGGGTTTGCACTCGCGGCGCCACGATGCGGAACTTCGGCTGAAAGCTGCGGAAGCAAACCTTGCGCGCGTGGCCGACGTTTTGAACCAGCTCAACAGCCAGGTAGAGGCGCTGAAGCGGCAAGCGCGGCAGGCACGGCGCTACAAAGAGATCTCCGCCGATATTCGTAAGGCGGAGGCGATGCTGCACCATCTCGGCTGGCTTGAAAGTCAGGCGCAAGTCGAGGCGGCGGAAGCGGCATTCAGCGGCACACTCGAAGCGGTGGCGGCGGCGACACTGACGGAAAGCGAACTGACGCGAGCCGAACTGACTGCTGCCGAAATTTTGCCGTCGCTGCGCGATGCCGATGCGATTTGCGCCGCCGCGCTGCAACGGCTGGTTGTCGAGCAGGAGGGATTTGAGCGCGAAGCGGTGCGTTCGGCTGAACGGCAGCGCGACCTGCAGATCCGCGCGGAGCAGTTCCAACGCGATGCGGCGCGCGAGCAGACGCTTGCGCGCGAAGCTGCCGATAGTCACTCCCGCCTCGTCAAAGAAAAGACCGATCTCGCCCGAGCGGGCGACGCTGCCCACGATGGCGAAGCGCGCGCACGTAAAGCTCTCGAAAGCACTGAAGCTGCGGTCAAGATCATCGATCAGCGGTTGGCTGGACTACAGGCCGCGGCCGCCGAGGCGCGAGCCCGCCGCAAAGGCCTCGAACTACAGCACAGCGAACGCCGCGAGGCAGTGTCTAAGCTTGAGCGGCAACTCGCGACGATCGATGCGCAGATCGTGGATCTGGAGGCACGCGCGCCGGATACGACCGCGCTCACGGCCATGCGCGATCTGGCAACCAAATTGGCCGACGATCACGACACCTACGAGGCCGCCATCGCCGACGCTGAAGCGCTGGTGGTGGAAACCTCCGACGCGCTCGCGACCGCGCGCGCCACGGCGCAGGCGACACGCATTGCCGCCGAGCGCATCGCGGTCGAAGTCGAAACGTTGCACACGTTGCTAACGCCGCACACGAGCGCAGATCAGCCACCGGTCATCCACCAAGTGGTCACCGATCCCGGTTACGAAGCAGCGTTGGGCGCGGCGCTCGGCGAAGATCTCGAAGCCTCGCTGGATGTACAAAGTCCGCTGCACTGGCGATATCTCGCTCAGTCGACCATCGATGCGGCATTGCCGGAAGGGATTGCCGCGCTCTCAGCGCATGTTCAGGCGCCCGCTGAACTCGCACGCCGATTGGCGCACATCGGCGTCGTGGACACGGCCGCCGACGGCCACCGTCTGCAGTCACAATTGCGGCCGGGCCAACGGCTGGTGACGCTGCAGGGTGATCTCTGGCGATGGGATGGGTTCGTGGCCATTGCGAGCGGAGACTCCGCTGCAGCCGTGCGGCTGGCTCAGCGCAACCGGCTCGACGGCCTCGACGGCGAACAGAAGCGCCTCGAAGACGCTGCGCGTTCGCAGGCCCATGCAGAAACGCGCGCGTCAGACGCGCATCGCGCGGCGGAAGAGTCGTTGCGGCGAAATCGGCAATTGGCGCGTGAAACGCAAATCAAACTCGCCGAGATACGTCAGACGTTGGGAACCCTCGAACAACAGGCTCGCGACTGCGAACAACGTCGTGCGGTGCTGACGGAGCAACGCGCGATGGCGGATACGTCGCTGGTCGACGCCAGTGAGAAGCTTGCCGAAGTGACGATGGCGCTCGAAACGTTGAGCGACGCGCTGCCATTCGAGGAGCAGCTTGCCGTTTGCCTGGAGGATGCAGCGGAGAAGCGGACACTTGTCGCCAATGCGCGGGCGGAGCTCACTACGCTGGAACGCGACCACGCGGTGCGGCACGCTCGGCTCGACAGTATCGACGGCGACATCGACCGCGCGCTCGATCGAAAGGCCGCGGCGGACGCGCAGTCGGTGGTGCTGGCCGAACGGTT
The DNA here is from genome assembly GCA_031365465.1 of Hyphomicrobiaceae bacterium. Classification (GTDB taxonomy): domain Bacteria; phylum Pseudomonadota; class Alphaproteobacteria; order Rhizobiales; family Hyphomicrobiaceae; genus JABFRJ01. The sequence continues at coordinate 603 of JANLYD010000467.1, read as the reverse complement.
GCAAGCAGCACTGGACGATCTCGAAGCGCTCGCCGAACTTCCGGATATGCTGGAAGAGCAGCGAGAGCGGCTGCTGTCGGCGGTCGCGGTTGCCGAAAGTGCGCGTCGAAGCTCAGCCGACTTACTCGTTGCCGCCGAGCAGAAATTCCGAACAGTTCAGGTCGATCTGCGCGCGGCACAATCCGCACTGACCGTCACACGCGAGGGGCGCGCGCGTGCCGAAGCTCGTTTGGAAGCAGCACGCGCCCGGCGCGCCGACGACAGCCGCAAGATCCGTGAGCAGCTTGGCATTCCGGCGAACGAGTGTCTGTCGCTGGCCGAACATCCGGCCGACACGGCGCTACCGGAGCAGGCCGAAGTGGAGCGGGCGTTGGTGCGGCTGAAGGCGGACCGAGAGCGACTGGGTGGTGTCAATCTCGCAGCCGACGACGACCTCGCGCGGATGACAGACGAATACGCCGGCATGGACAGGGAACGCGCCGACGTGGAACAAGCGATCGCTAAACTGCGGGGCGGCATCACCGATCTCAATCGCGAAGCCAAGGGCCGACTCGATGCGGCATTTCATGTCGTCAACGGACATTTCCAGCGGCTGTTCGGCAT
>JANLYD010000444.1:0-8521 GCA_031365465.1 Hyphomicrobiaceae bacterium | reverse complement strand
CCGCCACAAGGCATCGTCCGCAGTCGTGCAATCCTTACCCGTCATTGGCCGTATCGCAACCACAACATGCTTACCGCGCATCGATCGTAACTTGAGCACGGTTGGCCGGACGCGCTAACGATATTTCTGGGAAGAAAGAGGTCTAAGTCACGGTAACGATTGCCTTTCGCCAAAAGTCGCGCCGACGTGTGGCTGCTCATGATATGCTGAGCTGCCGCCGACCAACGCCAGCGACGAACGAGCTGGGCAAAGAGTGAAGCCAATGGCCAATCCGTACGAAGTGTTGGGTGTGGCCCCCAATGCGAGCCAGGACGAGATTCGCACGGCTTACCGCAAGGCCGCGAAGGAGACGCATCCAGACCTCAATCCCGGTAAACCCGCAGCAGAAAACCGCTTCAAGGAAATCAACGCAGCCAACGACATTGTCGGCGATGTCGAAAAGCGCAAGCGCTACGATGCCGGTGAGATCGACGAGACCGGAGCCGAGCGCCAGCCGGAGCGCCACTTCTATCGTGAATACGCCGAGGCCGATCCGAACATGCGGTATGGCCCGCGCCGCGCGTCCGGCGCTGGGACGGGCGGCCACGCAGATGGCTTCGACAGCGACATCTTCGCGGATCTGTTTGGCGGCCGGGGCAACGCCGGAAGCTTCCGCCGGCCGCCGCAGGACGTTCGATATGCGCTCGAAATAGAATTTCTCGACGCAGTAACCGGGACCCACAAGAAGGTGGCGATGCCCGACGGCAAGACGCTCGACATCACGATTCCCGCCGGCATCGACGACGGCCAAGTGCTTCGGCTGAAAGGGCAGGGCCTGCCGGGGTCGGACGGCAAGCCGGGTGACGCCTACGTCGAGATTGCGGTGCGGCCGCATGCCGACTTCGCGCGCGAGGGATACGATATTCTGAGTGTGCTCCCGGTGTCGCTCGGCGAGGCGTTGAACGGGGCGAGCGTTCGGGTCGCGACCGTCGACGGGTCGGTCGACGTCAAGGTGCCGAAAGGCGCCAGGCAAGGCGCAAAGTTGCGCTTGCGCGGCAAGGGCGTGCCGCACGGCAAAGCGGGGGCGCGTGGCGATCATCTGGTCACCATCGACATCGCTTTCCCCGAACACGCCGACGAGACGCTGGCCCAGTTCATGGCAGAGTGGGAAAAATCGCACCCGCAGAATCCGCGCAGAAAAGGGGCAGCCTGACATGATCCGTGAAAGCGAACTCATCGCACGGTTCACGTTTTTGGAACGGCGTGTGCTGATCACTTGGATCGACGACGGTATCGTCGCGCCGCACCGTGACGACGTCGGTTACCTGTTCGATCCGATCGACGAAGCGCGGATCGCGCTGGCCTGCGACCTGCACTATCGGATGGGCCTCGAGCACGCCGCCCTCCCGGTCATCCTGTCTCTGGTCGATCAGATCCACGACGCGCGACACCATCTTCGGATGCTGACGCGGGCGGTGGCCGAGCAGCCGGAAAACGTATTGGACGACATCACGCGTCGAATGAGCCGGAGCAGCGAGCCGCTCAGCGCAAAAGCGCGCTCGCCCGAGGATATTGATTGAGGTGAGTGAGAAGCGAGTAGTGAGTAGTCAGTAGTGAGTAGAAAAACTGAATTACTCTCTACTCCCTACTCTCTACTCCCTGACTTCAGTTCGCCACGAAGCAATACAGCAGGCCCGCGCCGCCCGAGCTCTTCAACTGATCCGCGCTGCACCCACGCGAGGGATGCGAGGCGTTCCATGACTTCGACGCCGCGTCGTCGCGCAGCCCCAGGCGATCGTGATGACCCACCATCGCCGAGCCTTCGCCGCTCTTCGTCCAGTTTCCGCACGTCATGTCTTTGTCGGCCGGCAGGGCGCGGCCGTTCTCATCCGATCCGGTGAGGATGTCGTGCTGGTTGACGACGAACAGCCGGCCGGGAACGCGCCTGCCGGATTCAGACAAGCCGGCGTCGACATTGATCTTGTTGGAGGCCGAGTGCAGATCGTCGACGCTGCTGGCAATCTCGGTCCCCGCCGCATTCACCCACGGGCCCTTGCCGATCCGGTCGCGGGCGTTGACCGCAGTCGCCCCGCCCACCGCCTGCACGCTCAGATACGCGCGCCATGTCTTGGCACCAGCGCCGGCGGTGGTCGCCAGCGTTTGGCAATGCGCATCAGCGCCCGCGATGCCGCCGAAGTCGGCGCCCTTGGGCCCACCAGCGCCGGTGACGAAAAAACTCATGTTGGGAAACTGCGGTGGCGTCTGCTGTGCGCGCGCCTCGCCGATCATCGCAAGTGGCATGAGCGCTGCTGCGGCGCACGCAGTCATCCAGAAAGTATTTTTCATTTTTTTCCTCCGGCAAAACAATTGACGACCATGAAGCCGAGGTTTTTCAGTCTTCACGCCCAGGACGATAACAGGCCGAAAACGTCTACGGAAGCGGGTGCTGAGCCTGCCCGGCTCAACCATTCCCAAGTCTTCTGTTTGTTTCCGCAACCTTTGCCTGACCAACACACCTTCCGCCCAGCGGCCCCCATGTCGCGCGCCAGACCAACCCTCGCAGCGACCTCGCAACGCATCGGCAACTTGGTCGATTGCTGCGCGCCAACCGAATTGCTGCGGATTGTGCCGAACACGTCGATGCACTAGTGACAGCTTGTCGATCGGTGAATTCGAGGCAGGCAGACGATGCAATCCGTTACACTGTGCCGCATCCCGCGCGCTGGCATGGGAAATCAACTGCTGACTTGGGCAAAGGCCGCAACTTATTCTCACCGGCATGGGCTGGAATTGATACACTGGGGTTGGAGCAACCCGAGCTTGACACGCATCCGCCGGATCAGGATGGGCAACGAAACTTGGCTCAGTCTGCTGCAGGGAACACCGCTGCTGCATGTAGCCAAGCGCTTGCATCAGACTCGTGGGTGGGCTCGCATTGTCGAGCCGGCGCAGGACGCTAAGCCGCTACCGGAAAAATCAGTGTGTCTTTTTCATTCCGTCCCGCCCTGGCAGGACTACTTTGGTGACTTTCGCGACGAACGCGACTTCGTGCTGGCCGAATTACGAAAGACGATGCGCGCCGGAGTATGGGAGCAGGCGAAGGCAATCGAGCGTCCGTATGTTATCGCGAACGTGCGCATGGATGATTTCAAGACGCTGGCTGGTGGAGTGGAATTCGCTAGCGTTGGCCAGCACCGCACCCCGTTCGAGTTTTTCGAAAGTGCTGCAACGGGGATACGACACCACGCTGGCTGGAATGTCCCAATTCACGTCGTCACCGACGGCACGCCCGAGGAATTGGCACCGTTGATGGCACGCGTGGCAAACATCGTACTGGTGCCGCAGCGTCCCGCGTTGGTAAACCTGTTGTGGATGAGCCAAGCCAACGCGATAATTGCGTCGGCGGGCAGTACGTTCAGTTTTTGGGCCGGTTTTCTCGGTCAGGCAGCAATGATGCATCATCCGTCGCATGTGCCTGTGCCGTCTCGCCCCCTGAAAACGACTGCCCAATGCTATGACGGTCCCGCAGTCGAACACTGGAACGAGTGGCCAGACCTGCTGAAATCGAATTTGCGGGCGATCCAAACGCGATAAGGTTGATCCGAGAGCGGATGGGTCATCCGTCGGCAAATTGTGCTGATGCGTCCATCACGCATCTCGAAGTCAAGCGATCCGAGGCCATGGGCAATCGTCGTCTATGGTTAAGCTCTCCAAATAGTTAGGTATGTGTGATGAAAACACTTTTGGTAACCGGAAGCTCTGGCTTGATCGGCTCGGAGTTAGTTGCCTATTTCAGCGCATTGGGCTGGCGCAGCCACGGCATCGATAACAATATGCGTGCCGACTTTTTTGGCGCGCAAGGCGACACGCGGTGGAATCAAAAACGCTTACTTGGGGAATTCAGCCGGTTCAGTCACCATGAAATCGACATTCGCGACAGGGCAGCGGTACTGCAATGCGTAGACGAAATCCGCCCGGATTTGATCGTCCATGCCGCCGCCCAACCCAGCCACGACTTGGCGGCAAGCCGGCCCTTTGACGACTTCGACGTCAATGCGGTAGGCACGCTGAACATGCTCGAGGCAACCCGTCGACACGCGCCCGAGGCAGTGTTCGTCCAGATGAGCACCAACAAAGTCTATGGCGACAAGCCCAACGACCTGCCGCTTGTGGAGCGTGCGTCGCGCTGGGACTATGCCGATGCGATTGATCGTAATGGCATTCGGGAAACGCTCAGCATCGACCAGAGCAAGCACAGCCTGTTTGGCGCGTCCAAGGTCGCGGGCGACGTCATGGTGCAGGAGTACGGTAAATATTTCGGACTAAAGACATGCTGTCTGCGCGGCGGCTGTCTGACCGGCCCCAACCACAGTGGTGTCGAACTGCATGGGTTTTTGAGTTATCTCGTTCGCTGCAACATAGAAGGCCGCCTTTACAAAATCTTCGGATACAAAGGCAAGCAAGTTCGCGACAACATTCATTCCTACGACGTCGCACGGTTCGTTGAGGAATTCTGGAAGTCGCCGCGTGTTGGCGAGGTCTACAATTTGGGCGGGGGCCGCGAAAATAGCGTAAGTATTCTTGAAGCGTTCGAGATGGCAGAGCAGTCGACGGGCAAGAAACAGGTGTATGAGTACACGGACAAGAATCGCGAGGGTGACCACATCTGTTACATTTCCGACCTCGCTAAATGCCGGGCGCACTACCCAAACTGGAATATCACGGTGCCGCTCGCCAAGGTATTCGAAGAAATTCATGAATCTTGGACGAAGCGGGCGTCCCTCGGCGGTTGAACGATAGGGCACCACGACGCGCCCCGCGTTTCTGAGTTTACGTCGACGCGACGATCTCTTCTGTTTGTTTCTGCAACCTGTGACGCTGGTGCTCTTGAGCGATGGCCGGTCGATGGGCTAACGGTGCCCCATGGCCAAAACACCGATTCTCCCGCCCAGCGGCCCCCAAGGCGAGCCCGTCAACCTCAAGGATGCGCTGGAAGAGCGTTATCTCGCCTACGCGCTGTCGACGATCATGTCGCGCGCGCTACCAGACGTGCGTGATGGGTTGAAGCCCGTGCATCGGCGCATTCTGTATGCGATGCAACAACTTCGCCTCGATCCCGACGGCAAGACCATCAAGTGTGCCAAGATCGTCGGCGACACGATGGGTGATTTCCATCCGCACGGAAACCTGGCGATCTACGATGCTCTGGCGCGTCTGGCGCAGGATTTCATGGTCCGCTACCCGCTGGTCGATGGCCAGGGCAACTTCGGCAACATCGACGGCGACAATCCCGCAGCCGACCGCTACACTGAGGCGCGCCTGACCGAAGTCGCCGCCGCCATTCTCGATGGAATCGACGAAAACACCGTCGACTTCAAACCCAACTACGACGGCCGCAAAGACGAACCCGTCGTGTTGCCGGCGTCGTTCCCAAATCTGCTCGCCAACGGCGCCGCCGGCATCGCCGTGGGTATGGCCACCAACATCCCGCCGCACAACGTCGACGAACTGTGCGCGGCGGCGCTGCATCTGATCAAACATCCCAACGCATCGGTGGAAAAGATCGTCGAGTTCGTGCCGGGGCCGGATTTCCCGACCGGGGGCGTCATCGTCGAGCCGCGCGAGCAGATCCTCGAAGCCTATCGCACGGGCCGCGGCGGGTTCCGCCTGCGCGCCAAGTGGCACAAGGAAGAACTGCCACGCGGCGGCTATCAAATCGTCATCACCGAGATCCCCTATCAGGTGCAGAAGGGCAAACTCGTCACCCAGATCGCCGAACTCTACGAGCAGAAGAAACTGCCGTTGCTCGGCGATATCCGCGACGAGAGCGCCGAAGACGTACGGCTGATCCTGGAGCCGAAATCGAAGAACATCGATGCCGTCATGTTGATGGAAAGCATGTTCCGCCTGTCGGAACTGGAAATCCGCTTCGGCCTCAACATGAACGTGCTCAGCCACGGGCAAATTCCCAACGTGCTCAGCATTCGCGACGTGCTCAGGGAGTGGCTCGACCATCGCAAAGAAGTGCTTGTCCGCCGCAGTCGATACCGCCTCGACAAGATCGAGCATCGCCTCGAAGTGCTCGACGGCTATCTGATCGCCTACCTCAACATCGACGAAGTGATCCGCATCGTGCGTTTCGAGGACGAGCCCAAGGCGCGCCTGATGGCCCGCTTCAAGCTGACGGACGTGCAGGCCGAAGCCATCCTGAATTTGCGTTTGCGCGCGCTGTCGCGTCTCGAAGAGGGTGAGATCAAGAAGGAACACGCCAAGCTGTCGGCTGAAAGGCGTGACATCAAGCAGCTCCTCGCCTCCGACGATCTGCAGTGGGAAAAGATCTCCGGCGAGGTCAGATCCACGCGCGAGACGTATTCGAAGAAGACCCCGCTCGGCAAACGCCGCAGCTCGTTCGGCGACGTGCCGGAAATCGATCCCGAGCTCGAAGCATCCATGGTCGAGAAAGAGCCGATCACCATCATCTTGTCCGACAAAGGCTGGGTCCGCGCGCTGAAGGGCCACCAGGACGATCTGTCCAAGCTCGAGTTCAAGCAGGGCGATGGGCTGAAGCGCGCCGTCAAAGCCACCACCGCCGACAAGCTGCTGCTGTTTGCGACCAACGGTAAGTTCTTTACGCTGGATGCATCGCAATTGCCCGGCGGGCGCGGCCACGGAGAACCCGTGCGGCTGATGGTCGAACTCGAAGAGACGCACGATTTCATCGAAGCGTTCGCGCACGAGCCCGGCCGCAAACTGCTGGTCGCTACCAGCGCCGGTCAGGGCTTCATCGTGCCAGAGGACGAGGTCGTCGCCTCGACGCGCAAGGGCAAGCAGATCCTCACTGTATCCGAAGGTGAACTGGCGTCCGTTTGCGTACCCGCCGACGGCGACACGATCGCCTGCGTCGGCGACAACCGCAAAATGCTGGTATTCAAAGCCGAGGAGCTGCCGGAGATGCCACGCGGCAAGGGCGTCATCCTGCAGCGATTTGCCGATGGCGGATTGTCAGACGTGCGCCTGTTTGCCAAAAAGGACGGGCTGACATGGCTCGATTCGGCTGGGCGTACCTTCACGCTTGCGTGGCCTGACTTGAAAGAGTGGTCGGGCGCACGCGCGCAGGCGGGCAAGCTGGTTCCGAAAGGTTTCCCGCGTTCCAACACATTCGGGCCGTCGTTCGGTTGACGTGGATGCGTTCGAGCGGGTGTAGTGTGCCCTCGGACGTGTGCGGTGGGCAGGGGGTGGCGATGGCGCGCCGGGCGGAATGGCGAACAGGGCTGGGCGCGCTGGCGATGTTGCTGTCGTGGCTTGGCGCGGCGTCGGCGCAAACCGTGTCCCCCGCCTGCGAGCGCACTCAATTCGAAGCTGTCGTAGACGATGCCGGCGCCGTCTTGCGCACGTTGACGCAGAAAAATTCGCCCGCTTTTCAGGCCAAGTTGCGCGCGCTGAAAGACAAGCGCGGCTGGTCCCACGATCAGTTCCTCGCCGAGGGCGCCCGCTTCGTGCGCGACGACACGATCGCAGCCTTCGAAGACAGATCCGCCACCTTGCTCGCCAAGATCAACGGCGCCGGCGGCGATGTCGTGCAAACCACTGGCGGGGATTGCGCACGCCTCGCCGACCTCAAGGCCGACATGACCGCGCTGGTCGAAATCCAGAATCAAAAGTGGACATACATGTTCACAACCCTCGACGCCGAACTGGCGCGCTAGTGACGCTCACACACCGGACCGCGGGGGCACGACGGTCGTCGCAACCTTAGGACACTCCGCACAATAATCGCTACGCATTGAACCCCATTGTTCGCTCTCTAATCTCGTCATCCCGGCGTAGGCCGGGACCCACGACAGGCTTGCGGGAGACGGCATACGAAATACAGAAAACCCTGAAAACAGGCACTTTCTTTCAATTTTTGTGTCAGCTTGGCAGCGTGTAAACTTGATTTTGTCGTGGGTCCCGGCCTTCGCCGGGATGACGAAAAGTGCGCGGCGCAAGGCGGTTCAGTTGTTTTGCGGGATGTCCTTACCCACCCAGGTGTCACCCACCCAGCTTCGCGACGATCGCCGCCAGCGCGTCACCGGCTTTGCTGCCATCGGGGCCACCGGCTTGGGCCATGTCGGGCCGCCCGCCGCCACCTTTGCCGCCGAGCGCTTCCGCGCCGGCCTTCACCAACTCGACGGCGCTGTGCGTCTTGACCAGATCGTCCGTCACGCCCACGGCGAGGCCCGCCTTGCCGTCTTCCGTTACGCCGACGATGGCGACGATGCCCGAGCCGACCTGCTTCTTGCCTTCGTCGACGAGCGTTCTGAGGTCCTTCGGGTTCAATCCCTGCACCGTGCGCGCCAGCAGCTTGACCGCGCCGATGGTCTGAATATCGGACCCTGCCGCAGCATTCGTCCCGCCGGCCTGAGCGCCGCCACCGCCGCCCAGGGCCAACGCGCGCTTGGCATCCGTCAGTTGCTTCTCCAGCGTCTTGCGTTCGTCCATCAACGTCTTGACCCGCTCGACCAAGTCTTCCGGCCGCGCGCGCACCAGCGCCGCGAGATCC
>JANLYD010000428.1:0-7251 GCA_031365465.1 Hyphomicrobiaceae bacterium | reverse complement strand
CGCAGCGATCAGGTCTGCGACCTCGGGAACGAGGGTGAAGGTGGCTCGCCTTTCGCCATGGCCGCCGGCTTCTGCGCCTTGGGCGACAATGACATCTGCGCCACAATCGATGGCGCGCTCGGCGTCCCGCCGCGTCTGGATCTGGCAGATCAGCACGATGCCGGTTAGTTTGACGCGCGCAGCAAACGGCTCCGGGTCGTCGAACGACAAGAAGATCGCCTTGGGCTTATGTGAGATAGCCAGATCGAGCAAGGCTGGCTGCTTGCGCAACGACCATGTGATGAACCCGCATCCCACTGGTTGATTGCCCGCCGCTTGAAACTCGGCCTCGAGCCAATTTGCATCTCCGTAGCCGCCACCGATGAGCCCGAGGCCTCCTGCGGTTGACACCGCCGCAGCGAGACGTCCCCCAGCGGCAAAGGCCATCGGGGCAGAAAGGATCGGATGTTTTATGCCAAGGCGTTCTGTTAGTCGTGTCGTAATCACCATCGTCCACCGTCCGTGTTAGAGGATTGCCGTTGGCCCAATGTCAATTCATCAATGCAACGTTTTGGTCTGACTCCGTAGACTTGCAAAATCCATCGGTCTTGGCCCGCATTTTTCCACTCGCCGCAGCCGATTGGTCTGAAATACGGGCTAGCCCAACACGATGCGAACCCGATGTGTGCGCCCATCCTCGGTAAGAGCAATCGGCGCACTGCCTTTCGCGCAATCGTCTACCACGCTCCCGTCAAGTTCGAACAGAACTATGCCCCGTTGCACGTTGGCGGGGTTCTCGACGGTAATTTCGTAGAGGGTGATGATGTTTTGCTTGCTGCGATGGCGATACCGAATTTCGTAGCTCGGCCAAGACTTTGGAATGCATGGACTGAGCAAAAAATGATCGCCTTGCAACTTAAACCCCAGGATGGCTTCCAACCCGGCCCGATACAGCCAGGCGGCAGAGCCGGTGTACCAGGTCCAGCCACCACGCCCGATGTGAGGAGCGACCGAATAGACGTCGGCGCACGCTACGTAGGGCTCGACTCGGTAGCGCGCCATTGCTTCCGGAGTAGAGCTGTGGTGAATGGGATTGAGGATGTCGAATAGGCTGGCCGCACGGTCGCCCTGTCCGAGCTTCGCGTAAGCAAATATCGACCATGTCGCGCCATGCGTATATTGCCCGCCGTTTTCGCGAATGCCGGGTGGATAGCCTTTGATGTAGCCAGGGTTCAAGACCGTGCGATCGAAAGCCGGCGTGAACAGCAGCGCGAGCTTTTCGTCGTGACGGATGAGGTGTTGCTCCATCGCCATCAAGCCGCGCTCGGCATGATCGGCATCGGATGCGTCAGCGATCACGCTCCACGACTGCGCGATCGCGTCGATCTTGCATTCCTGGCTTTCGTTTGAGCCGAACGGTGTTCCGTCGTCGTAGTAGCCGCGCCGGTACCATTCGCCATCCCAGCCAGCCGCGCTGTCGAGTACGACCCGAAGCTCCGTCGCGTATTTGCGCCAAGCGGCGGCACGATCATGGTCGCCGCACACGTCGGCAAATGGCACGAAAGCATCGATCGTGGCGACAAGGAACCAAGCGAGCCAAACGCTTTCACCTCGGCCCTCGGCACCGACATTGTTCATACCGTCGTTCCAATCGCCAGTGCCGATCAACGGCAAGCCGTGTGCGCCACGTGTCAGGCTGGAATCGATCGCGCGCGCAGCATGTTCGTACAGACTGCCTTGCTCCTCGGAGGGACCCGGTTGATAGAACGCATCGGCATCGCCCTCCTTGACGGCCGCGCCTTCGAGAAACGGTACTCTTTCATCCAGCACGGCAGTATCGGCTGTCGTCGCAATGTAGTGGATGGCGACATAGGCCAGCCAAATCCGGTCATCACTGATGCGAGTGCGAATGCCCAGCCCAGATGATGGCAACCACCAGTGCTGGACATCGCCTTCAACGAATTGCCGGGCCGCCGCCCGAAGCAAATGCTCGCGTGCGATACCGGGACGTGTGATGCACAGCGCCATCACATCTTGCAGCTGATCGCGGAAGCCGTAGGCACCACTGGCTTGGTAGTAAGCCGCGCGCGCCCACACGCGGCATCCCAGCGTCTGATAGAGCAGCCAATCGTTGAGGAGGATGTCCATAGCCCGATTGGGCGTACGCACCTGAACCGTATCAAGCACCGCGTCCCATTGCGCGCGCACGTCACGCAACACGGCGCCGATATCGGCCGCGCGATATTTCCATATCAGCGCCCGCGCGTCGGCTTGCGAAGCGGCATCGCCGAGCATGACTACGATTTCGACGTTTTCATCCGGCGCAAGTTCAATCAATGTCTGCAGCGCAGCGCACGGATCGAGTCCCGCACCCACGCGGCCCGACAACGGCGTCTTACCAGCGAGCGCAGCAGGGCGGTTGACCGCGCCGTGACGCCCGAGGAACTCCATTCGGTCGCCGGTGCATGACGTCTGACGGCCGCCAAGATCGATAAAAGCCACACGATTTGCAAACTCCGCGCGCCAAGCATTGCGTGCGAAAATCGCGCTAGAGGCAGCGTCGATCGACGTGACTACAAACGGCGCGGGAACTGTGCCATTCGCACCCAATGCCCATTCGACGTACCCGGTGACTGACAGGTGGCGCGTGCGCGGCGAACCGTTTCTCAGGCAAAGCCGCGACAGTTTGACAGGATCGTTCGGTGGCACGAACTGAACCAGCTCCACGTCTATTCCATGCGTATGGTGCGTGAAGCGGCTGTAACCCTTGCCGTGCTCGACGTTATAGGTCGCCGTCGGCACTCGGACCGGCAGCGGCGTGGCACTCCACATGTCGCCGCTATCTTCGTCGCGCAGGTAGAGAACGTCGTGCGGCGTGTCGCTGACCGGATCGTTCGGCCACGGCGTCAACGGGTTCTGCTGGCTATTGAGCGACCAAGTATAGCCGCCGCCCTCGGCCGACACCATAAAGCCGAAGGAAGAGTTGGCGATCACGTTCACCCAGGGCGCGGGCGTACAGCAGTTGCCGTCGAGCGTGATGGCATATGTGCGACCAGCATCGATGAAGCCCCCCGTGCCATTGTCAAACTCGCGTATCGGCTGCGTTGCCGGTGCGGATGCCACGTCGCCGGTTGCCGCCCGTGACGACTGAAGTGATTCCCCTGCTGCCATGGCCGATGGCGTGTTGGTGCGTCCGTCACCCGTTGTTGGCAACTCGACACTTCGCGACGCATCTAGAACGATACGCGCGGCGGTTGCGATCCCAGTGCGCACCTGCTCGGAAATCGTTTTGTCATCAAGGACAAACACCGAAGCTTGCGCGGCGTCGCGATCAACCTGTAATAGGGCGGTCTGCGCTTGGGCCCGCTCGTTCAGTGCCGCGTGCAAATGTTTGTCGTCCCCAGCGGCTGTGTTGAGCAGCACAATATCGGCTCCAAGTTTCTTCGACTGCCAGTAGCGCTGCGCCAGTAGCATCTCATGCACCGCCGCCATATGCTGGTCTGTGGCGATGCGCAGCAGTACAATCGGACGGTCGCCGGAAATCCCACAGCTCCAGAGCACGGGCGCACCGCCAGTACCACGCTCCAGAATCTCGTCTGCTGCCCGTCTGGTGATGTCGGAATAAAGTAGGGCGCCCGCTAAAGTTTGGAAACGCTTGGCCTGCTCAACGTCGATGCCGAGCCGTGCATGCTCGGCGGCGGCGTGGGTCACAGATCTGGAAAGCATCTTTTCGCAGGCGCCCCTTGCGCGCAAGGGCTGAACGAGCGCCAGTGCGGACGCACGCGAACCGGCGACTACAGTCCAGAACGCGACCTCCACGCTGGCACTGGGATTGACGCGCACTTTTCGGCGCAAACTGAATATCGGATCAAGCACGTACCCGCTGGTGTTCGACAGGGTTGCGCCGGGCTGCATTGCCTGCGCGTGTCGCAGCGTTCGACCGCGACCGACGAAGCGCATGCGGTCGGTTTCAAAATCACACTTGCCGGCGTCATGCGCGTCAACCACAGCGATGTGCGCAGCCCACACCTCGGCCTCTTCTCGGGCGCGCCGACGCCGCGTCGCAAGTAGAATTCCGCCCTGCTCCACCCATTCGGTTTGGACGAACATTTTGGAAAACGCCGGATGGGTGGCATCGGCGCGCCCCGACCCAAGCACGAGTTCCGCAAAGGAAGTTAGAGTTATCTCGCGCGGACTTTCACCCCGATTAGTGACCACAACGCGGCGCAATTCGGCATCGAAGTCGCTGGCGACACCCACGTCGAGCGTCGTGGTCAGCGTTCCGTCGCGACGAATGATGCCGACACGCTCGTCGGATAGTGTGGCCGTGTAGGCGTCTGCCTCGATACCGTAAGGTTGTAAACCGGCTGACCAAACGGCGCCGCTCTCTTCATCACGCAGCAATATATAGCTTCCCCAGCCATCGCCGACGGGATCCTCACACCAACGGGTGACGGCTATGTCACGCCAGCTGCTGTAGCCCGAGCCGGCGGCGTTCATCATGACTGCGTAGCGGCCGTTCGACAGCAACTGCACCTGTGGCGCGGCGCTGGAGACCGTACGTGAGACCGACGACATGGGGTTGGAAACTCCGTTATGCGTTCTGGGCAATTGTATGCGCCAGTTTTTTCAACAAACTTGGTGCGCCAATATCTGGCCGAGTGGAACCATTATTCGCTGAAGGCATTATGCGTTAGCCTGCCATCTGGTTCCTTGACCGGCGATCGCCATAAATAGGGAAACGTGGGAGCGCCCATGCGTGCGCCCGAAAGTCTTTCTGAATGAACGATGTAGTGCAGCTTGCAGACGAGAGCTTGCTCGACGAGCTGCAGCGGGCTGCATTCGAATACTTTTTGCATATGGTCAATCCGCTCAACGGCCTAGTGGCCGACACGTCGCGTGAGCACTCGCCGGTCAGCATTGCAGTTGTTGGTTTCGCGCTATCTTCGTATCCGGTTGGGGTGGAACGGGGTTGGATGACGCGTGCCGATGCGGCCCGTTTGACCCTCGCAGCCCTGCGTTTCTTCCGACACAGCGACCAGAGCGGCGCCCCAATGGCGACCGGTTTCAAAGGTTTCTACTATCACTTTCTGGACATGCGAACCGGCGCTCGCGTTTGGCAATCGGAGTTATCGATGATCGATACTGCGCTTCTCATCGCAGGCGCGTTAACGGCCAAAATGTATTTCACGGTAGAAACAGCGGAAGAAATCGAGCTGCGCGAACTGGCCGATTTTCTTTACCGCAGCATCGACTGGCGTTGGGCACAGAATGACGGCGAAACGATCTGTCAAGGCTGGAAACCCGAATGCGGTTTCCTACACTACGGTTGGGAAGGCTATAGCGAAGCCATTCTGCTTTACGTGCTCGCCCTCGGTTCGCCTACCCATCCGATTGTCGGCGATTGCTACAAAGCATGGACCGCCACCTACCAGTGGGAAAACCTGTACGACCACGACTATCTCTATGCGGGGCCGTTGTTCGTGCATCATTTCTCGCACGCATGGATCGATTTTCGCAGTATTTTCGACAGCTTCATGCGCGAAAAGCGCTCGAATTACTTCGAAAACAGCCGGCGCGCCGCCTACATTCATCGCGCCTACGCGCAGCGCAACCCGCACGAGTTCGCCGGCTACGATGAAAACTGCTGGGGCTTGTCTGCGTGCGATGGCCCGAGCGACGAGCAGCCGGATGTGACGAACGAAGCCCGACGCCTGTTCGGGTATGCCGCCCGCGGCGTGCCTTTCGGGCCAGACGACGGCACCCTTTCCGCCCCTGGCGTACTGGCGTCGCTGCCGTTCGCGCCAGAGATCGTCCTGCCGACCATACGCAATATGATGGCGCGCTATCCGGAAGTATTTCCCGAGGGTCGTCTGTCGAGCAGTTTCAATCCGACGCTCACGGCCGCCGACGGACGTGCCTGGGTTTCCGAAGGCCACTACGGGCTCGATCAAGGCATCGTGCTCATGATGATAGAAAATCATCGCACACAATTTTTCTGGCGGCTCATGCGCGGGTGTCCGTACATCACGAATGGACTACGAAATGCCGGATTTCGTGGCGGTTGGCTCCAGCACGTTCCCATCGACGGAGTATGTTGATGCTGCAGCAGAACACCACATCGATCGGCACACCGTCGGATGCTTACGAGCGCG
This sequence comes from Hyphomicrobiaceae bacterium, assembly GCA_031365465.1. GTDB lineage: Bacteria > Pseudomonadota > Alphaproteobacteria > Rhizobiales > Hyphomicrobiaceae > JABFRJ01. Next base: position 1,117 of record JANLYD010000428.1, on the reverse strand, counting down.
AGCGGTTGCAAAACGTGCATCCCACCGGATGGCGAAATCCACGACCTGCAGACCAGTACAGCTTGGTGGTCATCGGTGCAGGTACAGCCGGATTAGTGGCGGCACACGCCGCTGCGGCGCTCGGCGCAAAGGTCGCGCTGATCGAGCGCGATCTACTCGGCGGCGATTGTCTGAATATTGGCTGCGTGCCGTCGAAAGCGATCATCCGCACGGCTAGCCTTTACGCCGACATGCGCAACGCCGAACGGTATGGCGCGCAACCCCCCGCCAATATCGGTGTCGACTTTTCCGCCGTGATGCAGCGCATGCGCGGCATTCGCGCTCGCATCAGCCGCGCCGATTCGGTTAAACGCCTGGTTACGGCGGGCGTCGATGTGTTCTTCGGTTCCGCGTCCTTTACGGGACCAGATGCGCTGACGGTGGATGGCGCGAAGCTGCAATTCAAGAAAGCGCTCATCGCTACAGGCGCGCGGCCGGACACGCCCTCGATTCCCGGCCTCGCGGAGGCCGGCTATCTGACCAACGAGACGGTATTCGACCTGACCGAACTGCCGCGCCGCATACTGGTGATCGGCGGTGGCCCGCTCGGCTGCGAACTCGCCCAGGCCTTCTGCCGCTTAGGTGCAAAAGTCACGATCGTCCAGGACATGCCGCTTTTCCTGCCCAAGGAAGAGCGCGACGCGGCGCAGATTCTTTCGGATGCGCTCGCACGCGACGGTATCGAGGTCCGGCTGAATACCGCCGCCGTCAACGTGCGCGTCGAAGGCGGACAGAAACTCGTGGATCTCGTCAGTGACGACTACAAGAGCATCGTCGCAGTCGATTCAATTCTCACCGGTACCGGCCGGGTTCCGAATGTCGATGGTCTCAATTTGGAGGCGGCGGGCGTCGTTTACGACGCCACGACCGGGATTAAGGTCAACGATTTCCTTCAGACCAGCAACCGGCGGATCTATGCTGCAGGCGATGTCTGCCTGGAGCACAAATTCACGCATACGGCCGACGCCTCTGCGCGCATCGTGGTTCGCAATGCCTTGTTTCTCGGCCGCCAGCGCCTGAGTTCACTGGTCATTCCGTGGTGCACCTATACCGATCCGGCGATCGCCCATGTCGGCAT
>JANLYD010000400.1:0-3259 GCA_031365465.1 Hyphomicrobiaceae bacterium | reverse complement strand
AGGGCACGCAGAGTGGAACCAGTGCCCACCGCGGCCGGAACGCGTTCGGTACGCTGAACCCATCCAAGAGAAAATAGCGAACGACATGGCGTACTGGCGTCGCTACAATGCTACGTCCATGCAATGCGAAACCTGGGTGCTTTTGCAGGATCGGCTTCAGCAGTTTTTGCATTTGAGCTTTTGTGGTCATCGGCGTGGCCGGACTTGGATGACGAGGATGCGCCTGCTTTTTAGCGCACGCTGCTAAAGTGCTTCCAAGGGAAACGGCGTACGCTGCCAGATTTTTTCCAGTTTCATGTTCTTGACTGAGAACGCTTCGAACTCGTGGAGCAGCTCTGCGATGCCTGCGCGGTCGTCTTTCATCAGACAGGCGCCGAGGGCGTGCGTGCGGCGCATGGTCTCCAAGTTGTCGTCAAAGCGGCGATAGTGAGCTTCGATCAGGTGACTGAGTTTCGTGGTCCAAATGTCACGAGCCGCATCGAGATTTCCAAGTGCGGCCTCTATGATGATCATTTTGTGTGGAAATCCGCAGAGTAGCTCCCGATCATGATACGTTGACATGAATGTCATGAAATCGTGTAGCGATTGAACGGGGTAGATTTTTGGAAGTGCGTTTCGTTCAATCTCATCAAGCAGGACCTCTCGTGCGTCAGGCTTGTCGGTGTTCCAAGGCCCATGTGCGTGGTTCCAGAGGTAAAAGCCGTATTGCATGTATATGTCACGTGCTGGGATGCACAGTGGCAGAACTAACCAGCGTGGCTTGAAGCTTCCCTTCCCCGACGATCCGTCAATGTAGACAAAGCGCAAGACGTGGTGAATGGGGCGCAGTGCGATCATCCGGCCTTGGATCACCATGTCAGGATGCTTTAGTGGAAACGATTTGATCAGCCTTTTGACGGCGGCGGTGGTGCTCATCTGCGCGGCCTTGTTTCAACGACAATGATACGATTGGTCGAGCTATATCGTCCAAATACTTCTCTTGCAATTTCCGCGGAGCGCGGCAACGAAAGTCCTCGATCGCCAGTTTTAATATCGTAGACGCAGACAGTGCCATTCCGAACGTTTTCAAGCACATCTACTCGTATTGAGCCGCGCACGCCATAGCGCGCATCAGGGTCCGACTTCATGAGTGAAATCTCGGCAACAAAGTCTTTGTCGAGCAAACGGTCGATGTCATATTTGAGAAGGGTATGCACCGCTGTGCCATATTGCTGCGCGGTCCAATAGTTGCCTTCGCGTTGTGCGCGATCTGCGGCGTCGTCGGTCCGGCTTTGTACCTCACCATAGCGTGGGCAAGCGTTGTCCACGTCATTGCGAGAGACGCGGCCGACCCATTCGGCTTCAAGCTTTGGTTCACCGCCAGGGCCGTATTCGTTAGCCTTGAAGGCGAGGACGGCGGCGCCCTCGGGGCCGTTCCTTCCAGACAGCCAAACGAACAGCGCGGTCGCGGCGGTGATGGCGGCCTCGACCGTTGCAGGGATCGCGGGCGGTGGCAGATAGGCAGGCTGAACCCCTCCCTCCGGCTCCGGGCCGTTGTCGCCCCACGTCGATCTCCCGAGGACCTCGCCGGTTTGGGCGTTGGTGATGGTTTGCGTGTCGCCGGACGTGGTGAAGGTGATGGCGTGGCGGTCCGGCGTGACGACAGTGTGTGCCTCGGCATCGCGGTTGAAGTCGGATTGGATGGCCGAGCCGTCGCGATTGATGACGGTTTGTGCGGTTAGATCGCCGTTGGCGTCGGTGGTGGTCGTGACAGAGGACCAGCTGTCGTCAGCGCTGCCGTATTCGGTGGTGGTATCGGGAGATGGATCACTGCCGCCGTCGCCGGTTGGGTCGCCGGTGGGATCAAAGCCAGAGCCAGCGCCGCCGCTGCTACCGCCTGCGCTGCCGCCGGTGCGCGCCCATTGGCCGTGGCCGTCGCGGGGTTGGGCTGGATCGAAGCCGGCCTTGAGAGCAACGATAACGCGCCTTGCCGCGAGCTTGACGCGGATATAGGCGATTTCAGAATCGAGCGTGAGTTGCCGTGTCAGTGCCTCTCGTTTGGCTTTCAGTTCGGCGGTGGAAATTCTCGTCATGCGGTCCTCTAGGAAACGTGTGGACGTGCATGATCTCACAGTCTGGAGACCCGGGGATAAGTCCGGATAGGGTTAAGATTTGGGGGGCAAATTTACGCCCGCGCGAGGGCGCGCCGTCCCTGCGAGGCCCACAGGCCGATGACCGCGACCAGCACGATGGCCAGCATCGGGAACGCGACCATGTTGACGGCTTGCCAGCCGGCGCCGGCTTGCAGCGTGCCTGAAACAGCGGCGGCGGTGGCGGTCATGGCGTAGACCAGGAAGTCATGGAAACCCTGCACCTTCGCGCGTTCTTCGGGCCGGTAGGTGGTCGTCAGCAGCGTCGTGCCGCCGACGTAGCAGAAATTCCAGCCAAGCCCGACGAGCACGTTAGCAAGCGCGAAGTTGACGAACTCGATGCCCGAGAGATTGACGATAGCGCAGCCGATTTCGAGCAGCGCGCCGGCCGCGATCACCGGCAACACGCCAACGCGCGCGATGATGTGGCCGGTGAAGAACGAGGGCAGGAACATCGCGACGACGTGCACCTGGATCACCGTTGCGCTATCGCCGAATTTGAAACCGCACGCGAGCATGGCCAGCGGCGTTGCCGACATCACCAGCGTCATCACGGCAAAGCCGAACATCGAGGATGCGGCAGCGGTGAGGAATGCGGGCTGCCGGACGATCGCGAACAAGGGGCGCCCGCCGGCACCGTTGCCGGTCCCGGCGCTTGGCGATGGAATCCGGATCAGTTGAATCAAGCCCAGCATCATGAGCGCGAACACGCCGGTCATGACGTAGACGCCGGCGAACAGCACGGGGTGGAACAGATCGACCGCCCACTTCGCGGTCTGCGGGCCGACGAACGCCGCGACGATGCCGCTCGCCATCACCAGCGAAATCGCCTTGGCTTTGAATGCGGCGTCGGCGGTGTCGGCGGCGGCGAAGCGGTAGTGCCAGGCGAACGCCGCGGCGCTGCCCTGGCAAAACCCGCCGAAGCAGAGCAGCGGAAAACTCTGCCACCAGATCGCGGCGAACGACACGCCGGCGCCGAAAATGCCGATGATCGCGCCGAGCGTGAAGCCCGGGCGGCGGCCGACGCGGCCCATCAGGATCGCGGCTGGATATGTGGTCAGCATCAGCGCGACGTGGGCGAGGAAAATCGGCACGGTGGCGAGCGACTTGTCGTCGCCGAGCAGCCCGTG
>JANLYD010000378.1:0-15652 GCA_031365465.1 Hyphomicrobiaceae bacterium | reverse complement strand
ACCGCGACTGCCGATCTGCCGCCAGGCGAAACGCCGCGGTTCGGGTTCAATCCACTCGTGTTCGCGCGCTACATGATGCGCAACAGCTGGCTGCGGCTGACGGGCAGGTGGCATCGTTATGGGTATGCCTGCGTGAGCTTCGGTAAACCCATCTCGCTCAAGGCGGCGTTGGCGCCACGCGCACTCGATCTGCGCAGTCTGCCGGCCGACGAGCGGCACGCTGAAATCGAAGTGCTCGGCGCGCGACTGATGCGGGCGGTGGCCAATGTCGTGCCGGCGCTGCCGGTGCCGCTGGTGGCGACGGCGGTCCTGGACGCCAACAAGCCGCTGACCGCATTCGAACTCAAGGGGCGGGTGTTTGAACTGATCTCGCGTCTGGAGGGCGACGGCGCCTACGTGCACGTGCCGCGCCGCGATCGCGACTACGCCATCGAAACCGGTGTGCGCCAGTTGCTCGAACGGCGTATCCTGACGCTCGCAGATGAGACTTACACGGCCAATCCCCGGGAGTTGCATCTGTTGCGCTATTACGCGAATTCGCTCGCGCATCTGCTGCCGGACGACGCTCGCACGAGGCTCTGAATGTTGACGCTGCGTCAGATCGAGGTGATCCGCGCCATCATGGTCACGGGGACCGTGGGAGGCGCTGCGCGGCTGCTCAATGTGTCGTCGCCGGGCATCAGCCGGGTGATGAAGCATGCCGAAAGCGTGCTCGGTATCAAGCTGTTCAGCCGGAAAGGTGGCCGCTTCGATCCTACGCAGGAAGCGCAGGACATCTTCAATCTGGTCAACGGCGTTTACGACAAAGTCGAGGATCTGCACTTCGTCATCAAGCGGTTGAAACGTGGCATGGACGCGGAGTTGCGGGTCGGCTCGGTGCCCAGCATCTCGACCGTCATGGTGCCGCGCGCCATCGCAGACGTGCGCCGCAAATATCCAAGTCTGCTGATCGATATCGACGTGCTGAAAATCGAGGAGGCGATCGATTATCTGCTGTTGGGAAAAGGCGAGGCGGTGGCAATCAGTTATCGCCTCGACCATCCGATGCTGTCGTTCATGCCGCTCGCCGAAGGGCGGCTGCAATGCGTGGTGCCGATCGACCACCCGCTGGCGCGCCGTGCGACGATCTCGGCGCGTGACATTTCGCGGTATCCGCTGATCGGCATCGACCCGAACGATCCGTTCGGGCGGATCATGGCGGCGACGTTTGCAGGGCTGTCGCTGTCATACGACGTGACGATCAAAGCGCGGTTCGGCTCGACGGTCTGTGCGCTCGTCGACAATGGGCTGGGCATTGCGGTGATTGACGAATTCACTCTGGCGGGCGGCAACTGGCCAAGGCTTCGGGTGCTCGAAATCGAAGAGCCGACGGCGTTCCAGACCTACGTCGCGTACCGGCGTGATGCAACGCTGTCGACCTATTGCGAAGCGTTCATCGCGGCGTTGAAAATGCATATGCGGGGGCAAACGGGGCTTGGGGCAGTTGCCGTCAGTCCGCGTGGGATATCGACGCCGCGTCCCAGGAAAGTAACATCGAGTTAATTTCCGCTGCTGTCTTGGTCATTGACGCAGACTATGCCGCACGACAGTGTAAAAAGGCATCGCCGAGACCAGGACTGTTGGCATTAGTGCCAGCGATCAACCTGTCGGGCGCAAAGAGTGCTCGTGCGCGAGCCAAAGGGGAGTAAAGTCTAATGTATTTGAAATCCACCGTGGTGGCTTTGCTGGCCGCTGCTGCCTTGTGCGTACCGGCCGTGGCGCAAGACACGCTGAAAATTCCAGGTGTGCTCGAACTTTCCGGAGCTGGCGCCATCAGTGGCACCAACTTCCGCGACGGCGCTCTGATGGCGATCGAAGACCTGAATGCCGCCGGCGGCATCATGGGTAAAAAGCTGGTGCTCGAGACGGTCGATACGGCGTCCGATCCCGGCAAAGCCCGCGCCGCCATCCAGCGTGCGCTCGACGACAAGCCCACCGTCATTTTCGGGCCGGTCTTTTCGGGCTCGGTCAACGCCACACTACCAATGACGAACGAAGCGCAGGTGCCGCAGATCATCGGTGGCGAGGCCGCCAACATCACGTCGCAGGGCTCGAAGTATATCTTCCGCACGTCGTTCGGTCAGAACGTGTCGATGCCGAAGATCGCCAACTATCTGCGCGACGGCGTGAAGGCGAAATCGCTGGCGATCGTCTACGTCAACAACGACTTCGGCAAAGGTGGCCGCAATGCCATCATGAAGGAACTGGAAAGTCGCGGCATCAAGGTGGTTGCCGATCTGTCGATCGAAGCCGGTCAGCCGGATTTCGCGGCCGACGTCGTGAAGGTCAAGAGTGCTGCGGCGGACGCGGTGTTCGTTTATCTGAATGAAGAAGAGAGCGCGCGCTTCCTCATCGAAGCCAAGAAGCAGGGCCTCGACAAGCCGCTGATCGGGGAAACAACGCTGCTCGGCCAGAAGGTGATCGACCTCGCCAAGGATGCGGCGAACGGCGTGCGCGGACACGTGGGGCTGACGATCGATGCGCCGGTGCCTGCTGTCGCCGAGTTCGCCAAAAGGTTCGAAGCGAAGTTCAAGTACAAGCCGGACCACAACGGCATGAAGGGTTACATCGCGCCGTACATGGTCAAAGCTGCGGCTGAGAAAGCCGGCAAGCTTGACCCGGTGGCCATTGCAGCAGCCCTGCACGGCTTGACGATCACGCCGGACAAGATGCCCGGCATCCTGATCGAAGCCACCTGGGACGATACGGGCGAAATCGACCGCATCTCGTATCTGGCCGAAGTCAAGGATGGCAAACAGATCATCACGCAGACCTTGCCGAAGCTGAAGCCGTAACATGCCGCGCTGTGCGCTAAGCGTGCATGGCTTGCCTTTAGCGGATGCTACCGACATGTAAGTTCGTCATGGCCGCGCAGGCGGCCGTCCACGTCCACGGCAAACATCCGCGTAAAATGTTGCTCCGCCTGAAATTCGCAGCGAACCTGAAGTCCGCCGAGACTCGTCGTGGATGGCCGCCTGCGCGGCCATGACGGAGTTATTGGAGCGGGATTGGAAAGTCGCAAAATTTGCGCATTGGGATTCGCCCCATGACCGATTTTATACAGCTGATCATCGCGGGCCTTGCTACGGGGGCGATCTATGCCTTGGCGGCGGTGGGGTTCACGCTGTTGTGGCAGACGTCGCAGACGATCAATTTCGCGCAGGGCGAGTTCGTCATGCTGCCGGCGTTCTTCGCGTTGGCGAGCATGAAATTTCTCGGGCTTCCGTTTCCGGTGGCGGCAGTCGTGGCGGTGCTGCTGTCGATGCTGGTGCTCGGAGTGCTGTTCAAGTACGCCGTCGTCGATCCGCTGTTGAAGCAGGGCACGCTGCCGCTGGTGATCTCGACGATCGGCCTGGCGATCCTGCTGCGCGAAGGCGTCAAAGAAGTGTATTCGGCTGAAGCACAGCGGTTTCCCTCGTTTTTTCCGAACGTGAACCTGGGCACCGGCGGTTTCAACGTCTCGGCCGATCAAGTGGGCGTGTTGGTAGTGGCTACCGCGACGATCCTGCTGCTGGCGTGGTTTTTGTCGTCGACCAAGACGGGTCGCCAGATGCAGGCGACCGCACAGAACCCGACTGTGGCGCGCATCCTCGGCGTCAACGTGCAGCGCATGGTGCTGTACACGTTTCTCATCAACGGTGCGCTGGCGGCGATGGCGTCGCTACTGATTTCGCCGATCTATCTGGCCAAGTTTTCAAGCGGTGAAACGCTGGGGCTGGTTGCCTTCGTGGCGGCGATCGTGGGCGGGTTCAATCAGGTGCGCGGGGCCATCGTCGGCGGGTTCCTGGTTGGCATCATCGACAATCTCGTCGCTGCGTACGTGTCGTCGACCTATCGGCAAGCCGTGCCGTTGGCGCTGCTGGTGCTTATCATTCTGCTCCGACCGCAGGGACTGCTGGGCCGGGCCGAGGAGCGCGCGGTATGAACCGGAACGTCAAGATCATTCTCGGACTGGTGTTGCTGCTGGCGTTCGTCGCCGGACCTGCCGATTTGACGGGGCTTGGTATTCCGTGGACGGGTCTCAAGCGCTACGGCACCTACATTCTGACGCTGTGGCTGGTGACGGCCGTCGCCGCGATGGGGGTCAATCTGATCGTCGGGTACGCGGGGCAGGAAACGCTGGCGCAGGCCGCGTTTCTCGGTATCGGCGCATTTACGACGGCGCTGCTGCAGAAAGCGGGCGTGCCGTTCGGCTTATGTTTTCTCGCGTCGGGCGTGATCTGCTTCGTGGTCGGCATCGTGCTGGGTTTCCCCGCGTTGCGGGTGCAGAAACATTATCTGGCGTTCGTGACGCTGGCGTTCTCGGTGTTCGTCTGGCTGGTGATCCGCAACGAGGAATGGCTGACCGGAGGCGTCAACGGCATCCAGGGCATCAAGCGGCCGATCTTGTTCGGGGTCAGCTTGCGGCCGGCGCTGTACTACTATTGGCTGGTGCTCACGCTGACGGCACTGTTGACCGGTGCGATGTGGTGGTTGTTGCGCAGCCCGTGGGGACGCGCGTTCACGGCCTTGCGTGAGAATTCGGTGCGGGCCGAAAGTCTCGGTGTCGACGTGCGCGGCTATACGCTGATGGCGTTCGCAATCGGGTCGGGTTACGCAGGTTTCGCCGGCGCCATGTATGCGCCGCTGGTCGAGTTCATCGATCCGTCACCGTTCGCACTGGGACCGTCGCTGCAATATCTGCTGATGGTGGTCGCGGGCGGCGCGGGTTCGTTCGTCGGCCCGTTCGTGGGGGCGGCGGTGTCGGTGCTGTTGCCGGAATGGCTGAGGTTCGCCGAAGGGTATTATCTGATCATTTTCGCTCTCTTGGTCATGTTGCTGATGGCGTTCTGTCCGACGGGGATCGTCGGGCTGTTCGAACGGCTGACCACGAAAGCGCGCCGGCCACATGCTGACGACAAAGGGCCGACGCTGGGTTTGCCTGCAACCGCAACGACCGTGCCGCAGGTGAAATCATGAGCGACGTCATGACGGCACCGGCGCCCGTACCGACTGCGGAAGCTGGCAAAACAGTTCTCGAAGTGCGCGACATCTCCAAATCGTTCGGCGGCGTGCATGCGGTGCGCGGCGTCACGTTCGATGTGCGCGAGGGTGAGATTCTCGGGCTGATCGGGCCGAACGGCTCGGGCAAGTCGACGCTGTTCAACTGCATTCTCGGGCAACTGACGCCGACGACCGGCGAAGTGCTTGTGGGTGGACGAAGCGTGACGGGGCTGCGGCCCTCCCAACTCAACCGACTGGGAATCGGGCGCACGTTCCAGCTGCTGCAGGTGTTTCCGCAGCTGACCGTGCGCGAGAACTTGATCCTTGCCGGGCAGGAGCATGAGGGTTCGCGGCTGACGCGTCTGTTCGGACCGCGTGATGCCGGTTTGAGCGTCAACGCCGAGCGCATGATCGCCTTCTTCCGTCTCGGCCATTTGTCGGACGAGAAGGCGGGTGGGCTGTCTTATGGGCAGCAGAAGCTGCTCGACTGCGCGATGGCGTTCATGGCCGGGCCCAAGCTGGTGCTGCTCGACGAGCCCGCCGGCGGCGTCAATCTCACCATGCTCGGCAACCTGAAAGAGCGGCTGCAGGCGATCAACAAGGAAACTGGGGCGACGTTCGTCGTCATCGAGCACAACATGGAATTCGTCATGTCGCTGTGCACGCGCATCATCGTGTTGGCCGAGGGCAAGATCATCGCTGAAGGCCCGCCCGACACCATTCGCAAAGACCCGAAAGTAATCGAAGCCTATCTCGGACATTGACCGCACACGTGTGAGTTGGCGCCGCTGCGAGAACAGTAACGATCGCTTTCTACTTGTCGTGGGTCCCGGCCTGCGCCGGGATGACGAGCTAAACCGCAAGCACGAGTCGAGAGTCGAGTCCCTGCCATGACCACCACCGACAATATCTTGAGCCTGGATGGCGTCGTTGCCGGATATGGCAAGATGACGATATTGAACGGCACGACGGCGCATATCCGCAAGGCGAAGATCACGACGGTGATCGGTCCAAATGGGGCGGGGAAATCGACGCTGTTCAAGACGGTGTTCGGGCTGCTGCAAGTGCGCACGGGATCGATCAGGTTCGACGGGCGCGAGACGACGAACTGGACGCCCAGGCAAATGCTGGATGCGGGGATGTGCTACGTGCCGCAGGGGCGCAACATCTTCCCCGAGCTGAGCGTGCGGCACAATCTCGAGCTTGGCGGTGTGGCGTTGGCCGACCAGTCTGGGCTGCAGGGTCGTATCGAACAGATGATGCAGCGCTTTCCAATGTTGAGCGAAAAAGCGAATGCGCAGGCGAGCACCCTATCCGGCGGGCAGCAGAAGCTGCTGGAAGTCGCGCGCGGCCTGCTGCTGCAACCTAAGCTGATGCTGATCGACGAGCCCTCGATCGGGCTGTCGCCGCTGATGGTGCAGGAGGTGTTCACGATTTTGAAGGGGCTGCGCGACAACGGTGTCACGATTTTGCTGATCGAGCAGAACGCCAAGATGGCGTTGCAGATGTCCGACTACGGACTGGTGCTGGAGCAGGGGCAGGCGCGCATCGAGGATACGGCAGCCAACATTCTCGCTGATCCGCGTATCGCGGAGCTGTTTCTGGGTGGGGGGCTCAAGCCACAGGCGGCGGCAGCGGGTTGAACGCGACGGCCGGGCTGGCATTCGGGCAACGTTCTGCGGAAAAAGCGATGCCTGTGGCTTGTCTGGCACCCAATCTCCGGTATTCGCTTGCAGTACCGTCCCGGAGATCGATTTGACCCACGCAAAGTCTCACGCCCGCCGCGCACGCGGCGTTTCGCACCTGCCGGTGGCTCTGGCACTGTTGGCTGCCGGTTCAACCTTGGCTGATGCGCAGTCGTTCGCGACGGATGCCTCCGGTGCACAGCCCGGTTCCATTGCGACGAATTTCCCGGCGAACGGTGATCCGGATGGGCGGCGCAAGGCGCTTGCCGAGCGGGGCATCACGTATGGGCTCAACTATGTCGGCGAGTTCCAGAACAATGTCGTGGGCGGCATCCGCACAGGCGGCATCTATATCGGCCGGCTGGAAGGCATCGTCGAGATGGATCTGGCCAAGGTTGCCGGCATGAAAGGCCTGACGTTCCATGCCAACGCCTACCAAATTCACGGCAAGGGGCTGACCGGCGACTACATCGGCAACATCATGACGACGAGCTTCATCGAGGCGCGAGCGACCACCCGTCTGGCCGAGCTGTGGCTGGAGCAGAAATTCGCGGCGGACAAGGCGTCGGTCCGGTTCGGGCAGTTGGCGACAGATGCCGAATTCTTCGGGTCGTCGTATGCCTCGCAGTTCATCAACGCGGCGTTCGGCGCGCCACCGGCGTTCTCGTCGAACTTGCCGAGCGGCGGGGCGACCTATCCGTTCACCACGCCCGGCGTGCGCCTCAAAGTCGATCCGGACAAGAACACGTCGCTGTTGGCTGCGATCTACAATGGCGATCCGGCAGGACCGCAAAACGGACCCGGCGATCCGCAGTCGCGCAATCGCTACGGCTTGAATTTCCGCGTGCAGGATACGCCACTGGCGATCGCAGAAGCGCAGTTCCGCGCCAACCAGGACAAGGACGACCGGGGGCTGGCCCGCAGCTTCAAAGTGGGCGTTTGGAAGCATTTCGGCAAATTCGACGATCAACGTTTCGGCACCGATGGGCTGTCGCTGGCTGATCCGCTCACCAATGGCGTGGCGGCGCAAAAGCGCGGCAACCCCGGCATCTACGCGATCTGGGATCAGCAGATCTGGCGCCCGCCGGGCGGTGAAGCCGACAAGGGCATCGGTCTGTTTGCCCGCGCGTTTGCAACGCCGTCCGATCGCAATCTCGTCAGCACCTACATAGACGGTGGCATCGTGTTCGCCGGGATGATCCCGCAGCGACCGGACGACTTGTTGAGCTTCGGTGGCGCCTACGTGCGCATTGGCGATGGCGCGCGCAACCTGGATGCGGATGCGGTGGCGTTCAACGGCACGGGGATCGTGCGGTCGGCCGAGAAGTTGTTCTCGATCAACTATCAGGCGCAGGTGCTGGCTGGCTGGCAGGTCGATCTCGATTTCCAGCGTGTGTTCAATCCGAGCGGCGGCGTCGCCAATCCGCTGTCGCCGACCGGGGCTGCAATTCCGAGTGCATCCATCATCACGCTGCATACCGCGATCAAGTATTGACGACGCTGCTCGAGCGCTGCATCGCTGATGCGTTCGGCTAGATCGCGATGTCGCTGATGTGTCAGACGCAGCTTTATTTTCTCGGCGTGGACGGCGGCGGCAGCGGATGTCGCGCGCGGGTCGTCGATGCGGGCGGGGCCGTGCTCGGGCGAGGTGATGCAGGTCCGGCGACACTTCGGCTTGGCGCGGATGCGTCCTGGGCCGCTGTCATGTCGGCCGCGAATGACGCGTTGGCCGATGCTAATGTTCAAGAAGTGGCGGCTGTGCATGTGGCTGTCGGGCTGGCAGGCATCACGCGGGCCGACGAGCGCGCTGCGTGGCTCGCGAAATCGCACCCGTTTGCATCGCTGAGTCTAGTCGGCGACGAGGTTGCCGCGTGTCTCGGTGCGCATAGCGGCGGCGATGGCGGGATTGTCATCGTCGGCACGGGTTCGAACGCGTTCGGCATGGTTGGTGGGGGCGAAGTCCGCATCGGGGGGCATGGATTTCCCGTGTCGGACGAGGGCAGCGGGGCGATGATCGGGCTGGATGCGATGCGTCTGGCTGCCCGCGCATACGACGGCCGGATTGAGACGACACCGCTGCTGGCGGCTTTGCTGGACAGGTTTGGGAACGACATCGCGCGGGTTGTGGCGTGGGTGGATGCTGCGGATGCGGCTGGCTATGCCGCCTTGGCACCGCTGGTCGTCGCGCATGCCGAGCGTCGCGATGCGGCGGCTGTTGCGCTGATGGAGCGCGCTGCAGCCGACATCGCCGCGCTGGCCGAGGCGTTGGTGGCGCGGGGTGTGGTGCGGGTCGCGCTCGTGGGAGGCCTTGCGGCATCGGTGCAGTTGTGGATGCCGGCGGCATCGCGCGTGCCTTTAGTTCAGGCCATGGGCGATGCGATTGACGGAGCGATCATCGTCGCAAGACGCGCCGCAGTTCGCGCGTGAAATTCGGATTGGTCCTGGCCTAACCGGCCAATTCCGCGCTGCGTTTGGTGGCGGCGGCGACGGCTTCGGTCATCAGTGCCTGCATCCCTTCGGGATCAGCCATCAGCACTTGTAGCGCGGCGTGGGTCGTGCCGTTGGGCGAGGTGACGTTCTTTCGCAACGTTGAGGCGGGCAATTCCTGCGACTGATGTAGGAGTTCGCCGGCACCGGCCACTGTCCAACGCGCCAGTTGGGCCGCTGTCTCGGCAGGCAGGCCCGCCTTGACTCCGGCTTCGGCCAGACACTCGGCGAGGAGAAACACATAGGCTGGGCCGGAGCCGGAGACGGCGGTGGCGGCGTCGATCAAGCGTTCCTCGTCCAGCCAGACGACGTCGCCGACTGCCTTCAGGAGCGTTTCGCACATGGCTTTCTGGGCGGCCGTCACGTGCGCGTTGGCGAAGGCTGCCGTGATGCCACGGCCGACGCTGGCGGGTGTGTTCGGGATCGAGCGCACGACGGCGGTGCCGGGCGCGAGATGCCGCTCGAAGCTGGCGACGGTCTTGCCTGCGGCGACCGAGAGGATGACGGTGTCTGGACCCGCAAATCTCGCGGCAAGCGGGAATACCGAATCCATGATCTGCGGCTTGACGGCTACGACGATGACGGCAGGCGGTGTCGTAAGGCGTTGTCCTATCGCGTCAGCTGACTCCCGGGGGATTTTATTCATCGCCAGAAGTTCGATCATTGCGGGCGGCGGACCGGGATCTTGCACGATGATTTGCGCGGACGGCAGTCCCTGATCGAGCCAGCCCTTCAGCAGCGCGCCGCCCATATTGCCGGCCCCCGCCAACAACAGGGTGCCTTGAAAAGCGAGCAGTGCCTTCGGCATCGGGCAGGTCCTTCGGCTGCGGAATTGTCGTGGGTGCCCGTCTACGCGGCACGGCGGTTCGGCGCAAGCTCAGCGGGATTGCCCGACATTGACAATGGCGCTGCAAACCACGATAAGCACACTCGAAACGAGCCGGAATTCGCGTTCTGGAGCGTCAACATCGCTGTTCGAGGCAGGCCGACTAGCCAGGGTTTCGCAGACCTGAGACCCCCAAATCTGTTCAATCAGAGCCATAGAGCGCGGAAACTGCAAGGAAAAATAAGATGTACGCTGTCATCAAGACAGGCGGCAAGCAATATCGCGTCGCCGCTAACGATATTCTGGAAATCGAAAAAGTAGCCGGCGAAGCGGGTGCAACCGTCGAGTTCGGCGAAGTGCTTATGCTCGGCGGCGATGCCGGCGCCAAGATCGGTGCCCCGTTCGTGTCGGGCGCCAAGGTGCTAGCCGAAGTGGTCGAGCAGGGGCGTGGTCCGAAGGTCATTGCCTTCAAGAAGCGTCGCCGTAAGAATTCGCGCCGCAAGCGTGGCCATCGTCAGGAACTGACGACGGTCAAGATCAAGTCAATTGTCGGTTAAGCAGCCCAGCTGAAAGGACCCTACCATGGCACATAAAAAAGCTGGCGGCTCGACCCGCAACGGCCGCGACAGCAATCCCAAGATGCTCGGCGTGAAGCGCTACGGCGGTGAATCCGTCATCTCCGGCAATATTCTTGTGCGCCAGCGCGGCACACGCGTCCATCCCGGCCAGAACGTCGGCATGGGCACTGATCATACTATTTTTGCGACCACAAACGGACACGTAAAATTTGCGACCAAACGCAATGGCCGCGTGTTCGTCTCGGTGCAACCACCAAAACTCGAAGCAGCAGAATAACCGGCGGGATCAGCCATCCGCCGGTTCCCATCGAACCGGCGGATTGACTGAGAGCCCAAAGTGACCTGCGCCATCTCGCAGGTTCGGCGCTCCAGGAATCTCGAGGGGACGGTGGGTGAACCACGGTCCCTTTTCGCATTCTGGAGCGGCGCAATGACCCTCTCTTTCGCTTTCCCTGTGCTCACTCGCGACGAAGTTTTTCGCATCGAGACCCCACGCCTGTGGCTGCGCTGGCCGCGCCTCGAGGATGCGGCTGTGATGGCGAAATGGGTCGGGCTGCCGGAAGTAGCTGAAATGACGTCGTCGTTTCCAGTGGGCATGACGAGTGCGGAGATTGGCGAACGTCTGCAGCGGCAGCGGGAGGCGAATACACTCGGTAAGGCCTTGGGATTCGCCGTCGTTTTGAAGCGCGGCGACCGGCAAGCTGTCGGCATGGTCGGAGTGGGCCTGCGCAGCGACGGTGTGCTGGAACTCGGCTATCATCTCGATCCCGGCCATTGGAACAAGGGGCTGATGACGGAAGCGGTGCGCGCGCTCGCTGCTCAAGCCTTCGAATTGAGCGCCGTCGAAGCCATTCATGCGTCGGTCAAGCCAGCCAACGCCGGTTCGATCCGCGTGCTCGAAAAATCAGGCTTTGTGGCGCAGGGGGAAAACGAACACGAGAGCCTGGTGCACGGCCGCTATGTCGTGAGGTCGTTCTCGTTGGCACGATCGCGCCCGTCATCGTTGCTGGCGGCGCAGTTGCGCTTCCATCCGACGCGGATGCCGGGACCTGCCCGCATCGAGGCGCTCGCGTCATGACTAGCGATGCTGTGAGCCATCACGCCTTCGCTTTGCGTCCGGTACAACCCGGCGATGCCCCGCGCATTGCCGAGTTGATCGGTGACTGGGAGGTGGTACGTTGGTTGAGTGCGGTGCCGCATCCGTATGCACTGGCCGATGCGGTGGCGTTCATCGATCGCCAGTTGAAGCCCGAAGGCCCAATGGCGCGCTGTGACGCCGTCGTTGTCGATGGCCAACTCGCCGGTGTAGTCGGCATCGACCGCCGCCGCCGCGGGATGGAAGTCGGTTACTGGCTGGGTCGTTCGTATTGGCGACGGGGGATAATGGGCCGTGCCGCAGCAGAGGTCACGGCGGCGTTCTTTGCCACGTCGGGCGAAACGCAGCTGAATAGCGGCTATTTTTCTGGTAACGATGCTTCGGCAGCCATTCAAAAGCGGCTGGGGTTCGTCGTGTCTGGCGAAGGGCTCCTGTTCAACCGCGCCGAAGGCCGCCGCTTGCCGCATGTCGAGACCGTGTTGACGCGGGATCGCTACCAAGGTTCCGCGCACGCGCGTGACCGATCGAATTAAGTCAGGCAGGGCCATGGTCGCAATCGCACACCGCACCGATACGCCGATGACGGCCGACGCGTTTCTCGACGCGGTCGATCGCATGGGGCCGGGGAAACATATTCTCATCGATGGCGTCGTGTATGCGATGGCTCCAGCGAGCCCGACGCACGGCGTCATCCAAGCCAGTTTAGCTCGGCTGATCGGGAACCATCTGATTGCACAAAAGCTCAACTGCAGAGTGATGACCGAGGCGGGCGTGAAACCGCGCGTGCGAGCACGCACCAATGTGCGCATACCCGATTTGACGGTCGCCTGCGGTCCGGTCGCACAGCCGGGGGAAAAACTTGTCGATCAACCGTTGCTGACGATCGAGGTGCTGTCGCCGAGCAACGACGATCTGACGGACGTTTCGATCATGGCCTGCGCGACGATCCCGTCGGTTCAGGAAATGCTGGTTATCGACAGTCGACGCATTTTTGCTGAGATCTGGCAGCGTGATGCTGCGGGCGCGTGGCCAGATGAGCCACAAGCATTCGAGGCGGGAGCGTTGCTGTCGCTAGGCTCGATCGGATTTGAAATCGATATCGCCGACATCTACGCCGGCACACATCTGGCCGGAAACTGAGACACGATCATGAAATTCCTCGACCAAGCTAAAGTTTACATCCGATCCGGCAGTGGCGGCAACGGCTGCGTCGCGTTCCGGCGCGAGAAGTACATCGAGTTCGGTGGCCCCAATGGCGGCAACGGCGGGCGCGGTGGGGACGTGTGGATCGTGTGCGTCGACAATCTCAATACGCTGATCGATTTCCGTTATCAGCAGCACTACGAAGCCAAGAACGGCCGTCCCGGCATGGGCCAGGAACGCGCTGGCCCCAATGGTGACGACGCGATCATGAAAGTGCCGCCGGGCACCCAGGTTTATGCCGAAGATGGCGAGACCATGCTGGCCGATCTGGTCAACGTCGGCGATCGCTCGCTGATCGCCAAAGGCGGCAACGGTGGCTTCGGCAATGCCTATTTCAAGAGCGCGACCAACCGCGCGCCGACGCACGCCAATCCCGGGCAGGACGGCATCGAGTTGATCGTTTATCTCAGGTTGAAGTTGATCGCCGACGCAGGGTTGGTCGGGCTGCCGAATGCGGGTAAATCGACGTTCCTGGCCGCCGTTTCTGGTGCCAAGCCGAAGATTGCGGCGTATCCGTTCACGACGCTGCATCCCAATCTCGGCGTCGTGCGCGCGGGCGAAGTGGACTATGTGCTCGCCGACATTCCCGGACTGATCGAAGGCGCGCACGAAGGTGCGGGTCTCGGCACGCAGTTTCTCGGTCACATCGAGCGCTGCCGTGTGCTGTTGCATCTGGTAGACGCGACCGAAGACGATGTGGGCGCGGCGTATAAAATCGTGCGTGGCGAGTTGAAGGCGTTCTCGCCCGAACTCGCGAAGAAGAAAGAGATCGTCGCGCTGTCGAAGTGCGATGCGCTCGACGCCGACACGCTGTCCGAGAAGGCCGCGCAGTTGAAGGCTGTCTGCCGCAAGAAGCCGCTCGTGCTCTCGGCGGTGGCGGGTATCGGGATGAAGGAAGCGCTCTATGCCATCGGCCGCGAAGTGAGCAAGGACTACAAGCCCGACGCCTACGAAAACCAACTCGAGGCCCACGACGGCAAATGGGTGCCGTGACGTTTTCCCCTCTCACTATTGCTCTTTGCAATGGGGAGAGGGTGGCCGAAGGCCGGGTGAGGGGGCCGCCAGGAATTCGAACGTGTGGCGCCCCCTCATCCGCCCTTCGGGCACCTTATCCCCGCGATCTGGGAGAAGGGACGAGCGCTAGCCATGACATTCGAAATCATTCCCATCCAGATCGAGCATATCGAACCGTTTCATCGCTCTCTCGATGGCGTTGCTCGTGAGCGGGACTATCTCGCGACGACGGAAGCGCCACCGCTGGCGGAGACGCGAGCGTTCGTGGAAAACAACATCGCCAGGGGTTTTCCGCAGTTCGTGGTGACGGTCGATGGCGCGTTTGCCGGTTGGGGCGACATCATTCCGATGGCGCGACCCATCTATGCCCACGGCGGAGTTCTCGGGATAGGCTTCGTTCCAGAGTTTCGAGGACGCGGACTTGGCCGGGCGCTGATGGGCCGATTGCTGGCAGCGGCGCAGGAATTCGGGCTGAAACGTGTGCAATTGACTGTGCGCGCCGATAACAAGCGTGCCATTGGACTTTACGAGCGGATCGGCTTTCGGCACGAAGGCGAGATGCAGAAGGCGGTTTATATCGATGGCGTCCACAAGAACATTCTCATGATGGCGATTGCCGATCTGGAGCAGTGGCGCGAGTCGGAGAGCCAGCCCAAATGACTACTGCAATGATACCCCGCACGGAATGGACGTCCGCCCGGCGCATCGTCGTCAAGATCGGTTCGGCGTTGCTGGTCGATCGTGCCAGTGGCCGCTTGCGCTCGACGTGGTTGAATTCGCTCGCCGACGACGTGGCGGCGCTGACCACTGCGGGCAAGGAAGTTGTGCTCGTGTCGTCGGGAGCGATTGCGCTGGGGCGTCACGTGCTGGGGCTAGGCAACGGCGCGCTCGAACTCGAACAAAGCCAGGCGGCCGCAGCCGTCGGACAAATCTCGCTGTCATCGGCCTATCGCGAAGTTTTTGCTGCGCGTGGCGCGACGGTTGCGCAGGTGCTGTTGACCTTGGGCGATACCGAGGAGCGCCGCCGCTATCTGAATGCGCGGCGCACCATCGACACGCTGCTCGCGCACAAAGCCATCCCGGTGGTCAATGAAAACGACACGGTTGCCACCACCGAAATCCGCTACGGCGACAACGATCGCTTGTCCGCCCGCGTCGCCAGCATGATCACTGCCGATTGCCTCGTGCTGCTGTCGGACATCGACGGCCTCTACACGGCGCCCCCCGGTACGCGCGCCGATGCCGTTCGCCTCGACGAAGTGCGCGCGATCACGCCGGAGATCGAGGCGATGGCTGGCGACGCGGGATCGGAACTCTCTCGTGGCGGCATGAAAACGAAAGTCGAAGCGGGCCGCATTGCGCTGGGTTCGGGCATCCACATGGTCATCGCATCGGGCAAAAATCTGCACCCGCTACGGCAACTGGTCGAAGGCGCACCGTGCACGTGGTTTATCGCTGCGGCCGATCCGGTCACCGCGCGGACGCGATGGATCGCTGGACAACTCGAGCCGGCCGGCACCATCCACGTCGACGCCGGTGCCGAAAAGGCTTTGTTGTCGGGCAAAAGTCTGCTGCCGGCCGGCGTGACCAACGTGGAAGGTGCGTTTCAGCGTGGCGACGCGGTGGTGATCAGATCGCCATCGGGCATGGAGTTGGGGCGCGGTCTGTCAGCATACGGCATCACTGAAGCGCGCCAGATCGCCGGCAAGAAATCCGGCGAGATCGAAAGCATTCTCGGCAA
>JANLYD010000339.1:0-26389 GCA_031365465.1 Hyphomicrobiaceae bacterium | reverse complement strand
AACGCGCCGGCACCTTTTGAATGGAACGAAGACTCCGAGATACTTCATATCATAAATGCTCGGTTCGCATATTTTGCGAAGTGGGGTACAAAATCGAAATCGATGAAAGACGCTTAGCAAGATTCAATCGCCCAATAAATCTATTTTTTTTGAAGCTCGACGAGTTGAAACATTTCGCTCACAGTTCCTCCTCGACGGCGTCGGGGTGGGAGGTGGTGGGTGTGGTGCTTTCGGCATCGTGGCCGCCGGCCATGGCTTTGGCGCCTGCG
Source organism: Hyphomicrobiaceae bacterium (assembly GCA_031365465.1). Classification (GTDB taxonomy): domain Bacteria; phylum Pseudomonadota; class Alphaproteobacteria; order Rhizobiales; family Hyphomicrobiaceae; genus JABFRJ01. The sequence continues at coordinate 26,120 of JANLYD010000339.1, read as the reverse complement.
AGCGAATGGACGAGGGTGATCTTGGACCAGATTTTCTGTGACAGGTTGCTGGCGAGCCGTTCGAGATCGCTGACGGCGTCGACGATAACGGGGTCTGGTAATGCTTGCGCATAAAGCGCTGCGACCTTGGCGATCAACGCCAGCATCTCCGAGCAGTAGTCCAGATATCTGGCCAGTTCGAACGGGGTCAGCGTGCGCTTCGGTGAATTCGGCGTCGGCGCGCCACCCGCCAAACTCGACGCCGGCTCCTTGGTCAACTGGTGCATGTCGACGACGTGGATGAACGACCTGAGTTCGTTGATGGCGCTGAGCGCGCGGCGGCGCTTCATGCGGTCCTCCATCGACACGAGGAAGAACAACAGCCCGCCGATGACGAAAAAGACGTGGATGAAGGCGTCGACGCCCTGGATGAAATTGTAGACGTTGTCGGGCTTCGAGAGGTTGACGAAGTTGCTCGCGACGACCAGCCACCCGAGATAGGAAAAGCCCGCGATGCAGGCGGCCATGACCGCGAAAACCGCGAACCACAACCAGCCGTCGCGGCGGCCGATGCGGGCGGCGCGGGCGCTGTTGTCGCGCGTGATGACGATCAAATCCTGACAGACGCGCGCCAGACCCGCATTGGGAAACCGGTCGCGAATGCGCGCGTCGAGCTTGCTGAGCGACAGCACCAGTTGCTCGGAGTTGAGCCTCCGGTAGTATTCGGCCGCTTCGGGATCATCGCGCATCGAACGATATCGCGTGGCCTCGTCGTCGCCGTCAAGCGTCGACCTCGCATGGGCTACCCCGCAGAGGCCAGCCGGCCGTCCAGGTGACTACCCCCCCGGCGATGCTATGCTGCCGCGTGCGCAGGCCGCGATGAGAGAGTTTCAATCCATGCAGATCTCCGTTCGTAAAATCTGCCTCGGCGTCGACGAGGTTCGGCACGATGGCGGTCCTCCCTTGGCGCGGCCGATTTTGAAGGGATGGATCGGCGCCGTCGTCGCCAATCCCTATGCGGGCCGCTATGTCGACGACATCACGCCCATGATGGACGCCATGAAGCCGTTGGGTCTCGAGTGTGCAAAGCGGCTGCTGGCGGCACTGGGTAATGATCCCCACCGCGTCGAGGCGTACGGCAAAGGCGTGATCGTCGGTGCGGCTGGCGAGATCGAACACTCCGCACTCTGGCATGTGCCGGGCGGCTACGGCATGCGCGAGGTGCTCGGCACCGCCCTGGCCATCGTCCCGTCAGCCGTCAAGATGGGTGCATTGGCGACGCAGATCGATCTGCCCATCCATCACAAGGACGCCTGCTACGTGCGCTCCCACTTCGACGCCATGACGGCCCTGATCGCGGATGCGCCACGCGCCGACGAGATCGCGGTGTTCCTCACGATGACCACCGGCGGCCGTCCGCACGCGCGCGTCGGCGGCTTGCAGGCCGGCGACATCTCCAAACGAGATGGCCAGCGGTGAGTCAGTTCGCCGGGACATGACGGGGTTGCACACACTCTGTGCCGGGTAGGCAGTCGCGTGCAGCCGTATTAGGCTGGACCTTTGTGACTTACGATCCCGCCATGGAGACCGACATGAAGCTTGGTGCCTTAGATCATGTGAACGTGCGCACCGCGAAAGTGCAGGCGATGCGTGAGTGGTATGTGCGGGTGTTGGGAATGGTGGATGGCGACCGGCCGCCCTTCCCGTTTCCGGGTGCGTGGCTTTACACCGGTGCCAATCCCGTCGTGCATCTCGTCGGTGTCGAAGCCGATCCGGCGAATACAGATCCGAAGCTCGAGCACTTTGCGTTCGCGGCCACCGGCCTGAAGCAGTTCAAGACGCGGCTGGAAGAGTTGGGCGTGCCCTATGACGTTCGCGTCGTGCCGAAGGTCGACATCGTGCAGTTCAACATCTGGGACCCAGACGGCAATCACATCCACATCGATTTCCAACCGACGGAGCCGGGTGCCTCGGATGCGCCGGCGTGGGGCAACATGGACGCGATGGGCAAGCCGATGAAGTAGCAAGTCCATGCGAGCGACGTTCTGTTCCAGTGTGACGTTCGCCGACTCCGACATTGTCATCGCGTGCGCAGTGCAAAATTTGCGTTTCAACGAATTTTTGCACTGCAGACACGGGAGCGCCGAGAGCGTTTTGACGAAGCTCGAATACCGCTATTTTTATTGAATTTGGCGGTCCCGTGTCTGCAGAGCATCGTTCCGCTCCGCTGCACGCTGCACCGCGGACGGGATGACACCGAGATGTGTTTTTGTCTGCCTGCTATGGGCATTTTGCGGTCCCGTGTCTGCGTCGCATCACAACGGTGCAGCGTCTGGGTGAAACCCTGCTTCGCACGGATGCGCACGGGATGGCGCCGAGGATCGCGCGTACCGGCGTGCGCGATCAGCTATGGGTGCGACGTTCTCACCCGTTTGCCGCCGCGAGGTTGACCCTCGCCAGGATGCGTTCGGCGCGGATGAGGTGGGGGCGGTCGATCATCTGCCCACGCAGTGACAACGCGCCGGAGTTCGGGTTGTCACGAAACAGTGCGACGATGTCGTTGGCCCAGGCTGTTTCGGCGGCGGTTGGCGTGAACGCCGCGTTGATGGTGGCGACCTGATCGGGATGGATGGCCAGCTTGCCCGTGAAGCCGTCGCGGGCGGCAATGCGGCACTCTTCGGCGAGGCCGGCGGTGTTGCGGAAATCCACGTAGACGGTGTCGATGGGCTGACGTCCGCAGGCGACAGCGGTGAAGAGGCAAAGGTCGCGCGCGAGTTGATAGGGCGATGTCCAGCGACCATCGGGTTCGCGAGTAGCGGCGGAGCCCATCTGCGCCGACAAATCTTCGGCGCCCCAGGTCAAGCCATCAAGCCTAGCACTCGAGTCGAGGTAGCTGGACATGGTCAAAAGGCCGATCGGAACCTCGGTCGTCAGCACGACGATGCGCGTGGTGCCGTTGGCGATGCCGGCTTTGGCCTCCGCGTGATCAAGTGCGATGGCGAGGCTGGCGACATCGTCGGCGCTGCGCGCCTTCGGCAGCAGAATACCATCGGGACCGGCCGCCAGTACGCCCGCCACGTCGTGCTCCCACTCCGGCGTATCGAGGGCGTTGATGCGGACGTAGAGCTTGGGGCGCTGAGGCTTCATGCGGGCTTCGGAGATGAAGGCTGCGGCCATCGGCCGGGCTTCCGCCTTGCGTGAAGGCGCGACGCTGTCTTCGAGGTCGAGGATCAGACAATCGGCACCAAACGTCAGCGCTTTGTCGATTTTCTTCTCGCTATCGGCAGGAATGAACAGCATGGAGCGCATGACGGGCCTCGGATTGCGATGGGGGTTCGAGCGCGTGCATGACGTGCGGCCGGCGGCGTTGTCAATCGGGAGTTCGGCCACGCGAGGGGTGGCGACGACTTCGGTCAGGCACCCTCAGTTCAGCCGCCAGATAGCGAAATTCAATGCGGACGCGAAGGCCACCCAAGCCAGGTAAGGTAGGAACAGGAGTGCGCTCGCTCGATCGAACGGGCGGACGCGCACGGCGAAGCCGGCAATGACCGCCAATAGCAGGCCGATGTCGATCAGCGCCAGATCAGGCCGCATCAGGCCGAAGAACAACCAAGTCCAGGCAGCGTTCAAGACGAGTTGCAGTCCCCACAATGCCAAAGTTCCGGCATCGGCGCCTGCCCGCCACGCGCGTGCGCCTGCCGTTGCGATCATGATGTAGAGCACCGTCCAGACCGGCGCGAAAAGCCAATTCGGCGGATTGAACGACGGCTTGGCGAGCGCTGCATACCAAGCGCCCGGCCCGAACAGGGCGCCAACCGACGCCGCGGCGGCCGTGAGTATAAAAGCTGCCGCAAACACCAGCCAGCCCGGTTGCGTGCGCGGTGCGGTCGTCAAAGAAGATCGGGTCGTTTGCATGACTGTACTTTCGATGTCCGGCGTTGGCTTCGGCGCAAATTTGGAACGTCGGCGACGTCGTGCCGGTTCACTCCCCGCGTTTATTCTGTCCGTAATCGACGATACCTTCATATCGCCAGATTTGCATCGCTAGACAGGGGTGGGCCCCGGAGGTGACGTATGCGTCTGAAAGTATCGAGCGCTGGCCAGACTGCGCTCCTCGTTGCGGCTCTGGCCGCGATGACCGTGCAGGCTTCCGCGCAGACCGCAAACCGTGACGTGATCGGCGACTTGCTGAAGCGGTGGGACGGCACGACCAGAGTTGCACAGGCGACCCCTCCCGGCGCCACGACGACAGCTGAACCCAAGGATCCCCGCGAGGGTGACGCCGCCTTCGAACAGGCGCAGCGGTTGATGAAGGCCGTCGATGCAATCCTTCAAGACACGGCCAGAAATCGTGGCGAAGCGCGCAAATTACCGTCGAAAGACGAGTTTCTCGTCACGATGCCGTGGACCGAAACCAAGGAAGACCGCGAGCGGAAAATTCGCGACTTGATGGACAGTGTGCTGGGTGTCGTGACCGATGTGCCCGTGGTGGACGTGCAGAAGAAAATCGACGGCCTGCGCAAAAACATCCGTGATCTCGACGACCGCATCGTGGCGCTCCGCGAGAAGCAGTTGACCGCGCCCACGTCCGGCACGCTGCCCGGAATTCTCAGCGACACCGTCGATAGTCTCGGCAAGGACGTCGAAGAGGCGAAGAGAAAGATCGAGTTAAACCGCACCGAAATCAAAAACCAGAAAGCTGAAATCGCCGGCGCGTTGCAGAAGTCGGGCGTGACCATGGCACCCGAGCAGATCGACCTGCTGCTCGACGGCGTGCTGTCGGGCGATCTCGTGCGCCTCGTCGCCGTCTTCAACTCAGCCAAGATCATCGACGGGCAACTCTCCAAGTTGATGGCGCAGTCCGGCGAGAATGTCGGTGCTGCACGCAAGTATTTTGCGATGCATGCAGCGTTGTTCGCCATGCTCGTTCACGCGCAGGACATGGCGTTGGCCAAACTCGATGGACAGTATCTGCCGAAGCTCGAGGCGATCACGAAGGATATCGCTGCAGCGCGGGCCAAAACCGGCGAGTTGATGCGCGGCGAAAATCGTCCCGATCAGAAACGCGTTCTGGACGCCAATCGCGAAAGCCAACGCTTGGCGGACGAAGCCGCCAAAGGATACCGGCGCTACTTGCTGCAACAGCGCGAGCAGATAGCGCGTGCCCGTGCGCGTGCCACACACGATCTACGCATCGCCGACAACACCTACGAAACGGTGGAAGCGAGCTTCCAACTGCGCAATCTGATGAAGGATTCGACGCAGTCGTTCGAAGCCATCCAGAAGCTGGAGGCGCCGACGTTCGAGCAAATCTTCAAGAACGAAGAGTTGCGTCGCGAGTTCGAAAGCCTCACCCGCAAACTCGATGCGCCCACATCGTAATTCGGAAAATACAGGCCGCATATCGTTAACCATTGTCTCGTTTTGTGACGTTTTCTCGATTTTTCTTTTTTGACGCAGGCAAAAGATCTGCCATATGAGCGTCACAATCGGCCGTAAAAAGCCCATTGCGCTCCTCTGAGGACGCTCTTCCGGCCCCGGCACATCTGTCGCGCCCGGAACATCGATGCCGCCCGCCACCTTGGTCGGCCGGCTTCTGTCAACCATGCCGCCCAGCCTTCGTCTGTGGTCGGACGCCCCGCGTTAGGGAATCACTCTCATGTATCTTCGCGTTATCGCTGCCGCTGCAGCTATGTTTGCCGTTGTCTCCATGTCACCCGCCGAAGCCCGAAAATATCGCGCCGACGTCGACCAATCCGATTCGGACGACGACGATGACTCTGGACGTCGCAGCCGGCGCGCTGCCCGGCAGCAGTCGCAAGCGGACGATTCCTCCGACCGTCGCTCCGAAAGCCGCAGCCATCGCAAAGCGCGCAGCGCCGCACGCGACAACGACGACGACGGACGTAGCCGCCGCCGTGCCCGCGCCCAAGCCCGCGACGCCGACGATGGTGACGATCGCGGCCAGCGCCACACGGGCGTCGGCCCCCGTCCCGGCGCTTGGTGCGGCTGGTACATGCGCACGCGTCACGGAGGTGGGCCAGAAATGAACCTTGCGGCCAACTGGCGCCGATTTGGCCGTCCCGGATCGCCGCAAGTCGGTGCAATCGTCGTGTGGCCACATCACGTCGGCGAGATCGTCGGCCGCGCGTCGAACGGTCAATGGATCGTGTTGTCCGGCAACGACGGCAACGCTGTCCGCCGCCGTCCTCGCTCCATCGACGGCGCGACCATTCGCGTGTGATTGCTAGAACCGCCTCATGTGGGGTCGAGCCTAAACGCTCGCCCCTACTGACGGCGCCTCGAGCTTACGCAACACCCGCACGCAGAAGATCGTGGACGTGTAAAATGCCGACCGGCATTCCCGCGTCTACCACGAAGATTTGCGTGCGTTTTTTCGAATTGACATGCTCCAACGCGGCCGACGCCAACGTCGTCGGCTGCAACGTATCGGGCGTACGCGTCATGATATCGCCGGCCCGCATCTCGAGCAGGCCGCCGGCCATGTGCCGTCTGAGATCGCCGTCGGTGATCATGCCCACCAACCGTCCCTGCGCATCGATCACGCCGACGCAGCCGAACGTCTTGCGCGTCATAACCAGCAGCGCATCCGCCATCACCATGTCGAGGCCGACCAGCGGCATGGCATCGCCTTGATGCATCAGATCGCGCACGTACTTAAGGCTCGCGCCGAGCTTGCCGCCGGGATGAAAAATCTTGAAATCGTGCGCCGAGAAGCCCTTTGCCTCCAGCAGCGCCACGGCCAGTGCATCGCCGAGTGCCATCATGACAGTCGTCGAGGTCGTCGGCGCGAGCCCGTGCGGGCATGCCTCTTTGACCTTCGGCAACTCGAGCACCACATCGGCCTGCGACCCCAGCGCCGACGTGGCCTTCGACGTGATTGCGATCAGCGGTACGCGAAACCGCCTGGAATAAGTGATGATATTGCCGAGTTCCGCCGTCTCACCGGACCAACTCAGGGCGATGATTGCGTCGTCGGCCGTCACCATGCCGAGATCGCCGTGACTGGCTTCGGTGGCGTGTACGAAAAATGCGGGCGTGCCCGTCGACGCCATGGTCGCTGCGATCTTGTTGCCGACGTGCGCGCTCTTGCCGATGCCGGTGACGACCACCCGCCCCTTCGCCCCAGTCAGTGTCGCCACTGCGCGCGCGAACGGCTCGGCCATCACGTCAGCCAATGCCGCATGCAACTGTCCAAGGCCCTGCCACTCGACGTGCAGCGTGTGCACCGCCGACGCGACCGCCGCCGCAGCCATCGCAGCTGTCGAATCTTTCAGCGTATCGACGGCCATGGCGGTTCTGATGACTGCAGGATGTGGCACCGGTTGTGTCATGCGCGTCGCGCCCTCGCTCGAATCTGTAACTCGATGCAAGCCACTTAGGCCAGTTTCATACCCAAGCCAATGCGCCGACGCAGGCGCCTCATATGGTAATCGCCATGCCTGACCGGGCACTCTTGATCAATGCTTCGAGCATCGCTGCGATATCGATCGATTCCTCAGCGCTCGCGCCTTTCCAGGCCGCCGCCTCGCCTGTTGCGACCAACCGGCCGAATTGCTCGGCTTCTGCCAGGAAGCCATTGCCTTCCGCGACCGGAACCGTCTCGATCGGCGTCACGCCCAGCACGCCACGGCGGATCTGGAAGTTTGCAGGTCCACCGATCGGCGGATGATTGAGGAACATCGTCTCGATCGAACCCTTGTCTCCGGCGATTTGGCCGTGCCGATGATAGCCCGTCGCAAAGCTCGCGCCGATCTGCGCCAGCAGCCCGCTCGGAAATTCGAACGTGCCTGCCAGCGTGCGATCGACGCCGGTGTCGTCCCATCGCGCGACCGCGTGCACGCGGTTCGGCCGCTCCCCGGCCATCACGCGAATGAAACTCGCGGTGTAACTGCCGACGTCCATCACCGCGCCGCCGGCGAGATCCGCTATCAACCTGATGTTGTTGGGATCGGAGAACGGAATGCCGAAACTTGCGCGGATCAACTGCGGCTTGCCGATCGCGCCTTCGGCGATCAGCCTGCGCACATCCATCGTCATCGGCTGCGCGAGATAGGGGTAGGCTTCTACCAAGTGCACACCGTTCCGCGCCGCCGCCGCGAACATCGCCTTCGCCTCTTGCTCCGACGCTGCCAACGGTTTCTCGCACAGGATGTGCTTGCGGGCGTCGGCCGCGCGAATGCTCCACTCGGCATGCATTCCGTTCGGCAGCGGATTGTAGACCGCATCGATTGCGGGATCGGCGAGCATGGCATCGTAGCTGCCGAAAGTGCGCGACACGCCGGTATCGCGCGCGAAAGCTTCGGCTTTTGCCGCAGAGCGGCTTGCCACCGCCGTGACAGCGACCACTTTCGAGCCGGCAGTCCCCTTGATGAAATCACGGGCGATCGCGGCAGCGCCCAGAACGCCGATGCGAATGGGATAATCAAGTCGTGCCATCGTGCGACCTCCGTCAAACTACGTCATCGGCACCACTACTGCGCCTGTCCGAGCGCTGCAAGCACAGCCAACCACTTGCTTGGCGATGACAGCTTCAGTCCTGCGACGCATGAACCTCACATAAACCAGCCCCTCAGCACGCGTTCAAACAGGGGGCGTCATACCTACAGCAAGATCTACCTGCATCGTTACCTATATGCTACAATGAGATGGCAGGCTTGAACTCTTAGACTTGTCTCTCGTGGGGATTTTCACCGATGTCGGACCTTTCACCGAAAGCCGTTTACACAGCGTACCGCGACGATCAAAAGGCCGGGCCGTTACATCGCCCCCTGTTCGTCGCGCGTGCGCTTGCCATCGTGGTGGCGTGCCTCGGCGCCATTCCTACCGGCTATAATCTGTATATGTCTTGGTCGCACGGCATTCCCTATACGCAGGTTTCGCACCGGCTCGAGCAGTACGATCTGTGGGTGAAAAATTTCGAGTGCAAGATCGACTACAAGGCCGTGCCCGCCGGGCAGGGCGGCACCAAAGTGGACGTCGGCGCGTGCCCGAAAAGCGGCGACATCGCGCTGAAACTGACGACCGCCAACGGCAAATCCACCTATGAGTGGATCGCTTACAATCAATTGGAGGCAGCGACCAAGACCGCGTCGCTGCTGTCGTTGATCGCTACCGAGGCGCTGGCCGAGGAAATGCCAAAACCTGCCGCAGAGGGCCGCGCGCTCGTCCAACTCGCGCAATCGTCGCCGTCCGGTGGCATGCAGGTCCGTTGCGAAGTGATGCCGACGCCCGGCAATATCGTTCGCATCGTCGGCGAAGGCGCCAAGTGCTTCCGCGAAAACATTTCCGCTCTCAAAGGCCGTGTCGAGAAGCGCGAAGAAGTGCCCTGCGCCACTCAGTGCGCGCCCGGCAAAGGCTGAAGCCAACTCCGATACGACGAGGCCGGTCCGCGACCTCGTCGTCCAGCGAGCTATCTGAGAGCAGGTCCGCGTTCCGGGCCAATCTGAGATTTGGCTCCCGGCCAACTCCTCGATTGCGAAATTCCTCACGCCCGTTATGTAGTGCCTTGGTTTCGCAACCGGCCACGGAGCGCAGCCGCCGCCGTTCGCCCAGTCACCTTCGAAAGCGCCTCGCCCATCCATGCTTCGGTCCCGCGACACAGAACTGCGTGAGCTGCTGGTACGCCTCAAGGCGGAGCATCGCGACCTCGACGCCGAAATCATCGCGCTCGAACGGGCAAACAGCCTCGACATCCTCACCATCAAACGGCTCAAGAAGCGTAAGCTCGCCCTCAAAGACCACATGATCGCCGTCGAAGATCAACTTTTCCCCGACATCATCGCGTGACTTGGGCGACAGGCGGTCTGTTGCCGTTGCTTGCGGGCCAACGGGCACGACGATCACCACGCTCACCATTCACGCTTGCACCGGAACGCCCCCGCTTCTAAGGATCTCGGCAACCTCCCTTCTCGCCGCAGCGCACCATCGCGACGGCGTTTCCGAGTGCCCCATGCCGAAAACACCGTCCACGCCGCCTGCCCAGCCATCGCCGCAACCGCTCGTCGGCATCATCATGGGCTCGCTGTCCGATTGGCCGACCATGAAGAAGGCCGCCGACGCCTTGGACAAGCTCGGCGTCGCCCACGAGTGCAAAGTTATTTCCGCCCATCGCACGCCCGACCGGCTCTACGATTATGCGAAATCAGCCCGCGCGCGCGGCCTTCAGGTCATCATCGCTGGTGCCGGTGGCGCAGCGCATCTGCCCGGCATGACGGCATCGATGACCACGCTGCCGGTGCTGGGCGTGCCCGTGCAGTCCAAGGCGCTGTCCGGCCAAGACAGCCTTCTGTCCATTGTGCAGATGCCGGCCGGCATTCCCGTCGGCACGCTGGCCATCGGGGAAGCAGGCGCCACCAACGCCGGGTTGCTGGCCGCTCAGATCCTCTCGCTGCAAGATCCCGTTCTCGCCGACAAGCTCGAATCCATGCGCCGCGATCAAGCCGTCTCCGTTCCCGACGCGCCTCCTTCAGGCCCGTAAGCTGCGCGCCCAGCCGCACGAACCGAACTGTCACCCCAACCGAGATCGCCACGTGCCGTTTCCTCTGCCCCCCGGATCGACCATCGGCGTGCTCGGCAGTGGGCAACTCGGCCGCATGCTGGCCATGGCTGCCGCTCGCCTCGGCCTCAAGACCAGCATCTACGCTGACGCCGCCGGCCCCGCCTGCGATGTCGCAGCCCACACCACAATCGGCGCCTACGACGACTGGGACAAACTTTCAGCGTTCGCCCGCACCGTCTCCGTCGTCACCTACGAGTTCGAGAACGTGGCCGATGCCACCGCCCGTCACTTGGCGGCGATAATTCCGGTGCGCCCCGGCGCCAGGGCGCTCACCGTCGCGCAGGACCGATTGGCCGAAAAGACATTCCTCGCCGATCTCGGCATCGCCATCGCGCCCTTCACGGCCATCGCCGACGCGAGCGGACTGCACGCAGCCATGCCACGCGCTGGCCAGCGCGCCATCCTCAAGACGCGCCGGTTCGGCTACGACGGCAAGGGTCAGGTGGCCATCGAACCCGGCGCCGACGCCGCCGCAGCCTTCGCGCAAATCGGCCGCGCCCCTGCGGTCCTCGAACGGCGCTTGACCTTCACGCGCGAGATCTCAGTGTTGATCTGCCGTGGCGCCGATGGCCGCGACGTCGTCTACGACGTGCCCGAAAACACCCATCGCGACGGCATTCTCAGTCACTCCGTGGTGCCCTCGTCGCTGTCGCGCGAGTTGGAGGCGCAAGCGCACGCTATTGCCCGCCGCATTGCCGGCGCGCTGGATTATGTCGGGTTGCTGGCGGTTGAACTGTTCGATCTCGGTGACCAGGTGCCGCCCGAAGGTCGGCTGATCGTCAACGAGATCGCGCCGCGGGTCCACAACTCCGGCCATTGGACCATCGACGCGTGTGCCACCAGCCAGTTCGAAAACCACATGCGCGCCGTTGCCGGCTGGCCGCTCGGCAGTCCCGCCCGTCATTCTGACGCCGTCATGGACAACCTCATCGGCCGGGATGCCCTCGCCTGGACCACACTTGCCGCCGAACCCGGCTGCTGCCTGCATCTCTACGGCAAGCACGAAGCCCGCGACGGCCGCAAAATGGGCCACGTCACGCGCCTCAAGCCCCGCACGTAGCCTCGTTGTGTCGCCTGCTGGATATCGCTAAGTCTACCGCCTGGGAGAACCGCTATGGCCGCACCGACTTCGCCAGACTCACTCATCGCAGCCCTGCGCCCGTCGGCCGCTTCGCTGCCCGAGAGCCGCATCGTCACCGTCTTCAATCACGGCCGGAACAAGCCCGGTCTCATTCCGCTGTGGGCCGGCGAGGGCGATCTGCCGACGCCGCCGTTCATCGCCGACGCGGCCAGCAAGGCGCTGCTCGGCGGCGACACGTTCTATACCTATCAGCGCGGTCTGCCGCCGTTGCGTGAAGCGCTCGCCGCGTATCACACGCGCCATTACAAGCGTCCGTTTTCGCCGGAGAATTTCTTCGTCACGGGCGGGGGCATGCAGGCGATCCAGCTTGCCTTCCAGATGACGGTCGGTGCTGGCGACGAAGTCATCGTACCTACGCCGAGCTGGCCCAACTTCCGGGGCGCTGTCGAAACTACCGGCGCAAAGACCGTCTCCGTTCCCATGCGGCTCGAAGCGGACGGCTGGCAGCTCGACCTCGATCGGCTGTTCGCCGCCGTCACGCCGCGCACGCGCGCCATCGTCATCAATTCGCCCGCCAATCCCAGCGGGTGGACCGCCAGCCAGCAAGACCTCGCAACCATTCTCGCCTTCACGCGCAAGCATGGTCTGTGGATCATTGCCGATGAGATTTATGGCCGCTTCTATTTTGGCGACAGCATCCTCGCCCCCAGCCTCCAGCATCTGATCGAGCCTGACGATCGTGTGCTGTTCGCCCAGACGTTCTCCAAGAACTGGGCCATGACCGGCTGGCGCATCGGCTGGCTGCAGGCGCCAGTGGCGCTCGGCCAAGTCATCGAAAACCTCGTGCAGTACAACACCTCCGGCGTCGCGCCCTTCATGCAACGCGGTGCCATCGCCGCGCTCAACGATGGCGACACATTCGTCGACGGCCAGGTTGCCCGCGCCCGCGCCGGGCTGGAGATCGTCACCAAGGCCTTGGCCCCGCTCAACTCGGTCAGCTACGTCGCCCCTGCCGGTGCATTTTATGCGTTCTTCGGCATCAACGGGATGACGGACAGTCTCGCCGCCGCGCTCCGCATCATCGACGAAGCCAACGTCGGCCTCGCCCCCGGCACCGCATTCGGCGACGGCGCGGACCCGTATTTCCGTGTCTGTTTCCTGCGTTCGCCCGAGCAATTGCAGGACGCCATGCAGCGTCTGTCCCGCTGGATCACGCAGAACTCGCAATAAGGACACTTCGCATGGCTGCCGACGACCCGACTTTGGCGGCGTTCGCATCGCTCGCGACGCCTACCATTGCCAACGCCCTCGACGACGTCGGATTCGAAGGCGTGTGCCAGGGCCTCGGCCAGATCGTGCCGGGCACGCGGGCCGTTGGCCGCGCCGTCACGGTTCGCCACGTCGTGGGTGTGCGCGGTGATTACACAAGTGCCGACTTCAAGGTTGGGCACATGATCGATGCTGCCGCGCGCGGCACAGTCATCGTCGTCGACATGGGCGGCCACGCCATCTCGACATGGGGCGGCCTAGCTACGCTTGCGGCGACCGTGAAAGGAATTGGCGGACTGGTCGTCGACGGCGGCGTCCGCGATCGCGAAGAGATGCTGGAGCACCGTCTGCCGGTGTTCGCCCGCCACATGACGCCGCTGACGGGCAGGACGCGCCTGCAGCTTGCCGACTTGAACGAGCCGATCCGGTGCGGGGGCGTTCGGGTGCGTGCCGGCGACATCGTCGTCGCCGATGGTTCAGGTGTGGTGGTCGTACCGGCGGAGCATGCCGAGCGCGTCGCCACTCTCGCGGCGCAATACACAACCGACGATCACGCTGCCGAAGCCGATTTGCGCGCCGGCTTGTCGTTCCGTGAAGCCATGGCCAAGTTCACGCGTATCTGACGCGATACCTCCTGTTTCGACCCTCACTCAGTCCTTGCGCGCCATCCCCCAAGGCGTGAATGCCCACGGCGTGAACATCAGTGCCGCCGCGAACTGCCGCTGCATCTCGATCGCCGAACTCACAGCCGACGTGAACCCCTCGCCGTCGCTCGCTGCGGGTGCCTCAGGCACCGTGTCATTCATTGGTGCCGGGGCATGTGCTTTCGCAGGCGCGCCGGCCATGTGCGATGTCTCAGCCTTCGCTGCAGCACCATTAGCCTTACGGCCGCGCGGCTTGGATGGCGCATGATCGGCGGGCATGACGGCCTTGGCGCCAACGGATTTTGCTGCCGAGATTTTCTCGGCCACGGTTTTCTGAGCCAAAATTTTCGGGGCCACGGCCTTCTGAGCGACAGTTTTCCCAGCTACGACCTTGTCAGCCGCCGAGGTCCGCTTCACCTTTTTTTCGGTCGCCAGCAGAAGCGCCTTGGAGGCTTTGTCTGCGACCGATTTGCTGTATTTCGGTTGTTTAGATGATTTCGACATTTAGACCCCTTTTGGTCGCAGGAGAAGGTGTGACGCCAACGTAGGTGCATGCCTCATGGCAAAGCCGCGCGTCGCCGGTAACACACGAGAAGTTGAGAAAATATGGCATAGCGATCCGCCGAACGCATTTCGCCCTCGCCATCATGCCTTTGATTTGCAACATGCCATTGCATTGATTTCCGAGTCGCTTACGGTCTCACCGATCGTCTCGACATCCATCACGCGGGTGCTATCACCCCGCGCCGCGTCTGCCAACATATAGGCACTGCGGCATAGCAATACGAGGTTTCGAATGGCCGCTGCAGATCCTCGCGAGAGTGTGCGTTACGTCGTCGAAGGCGGGCGTAGGCTCTCTGGCACGATCGAACCCGGCGGCAACAAGAATGCCGCGTTGCCGATCATTGCCGCCGCCTTGTTGACCGCCGAAACGGTCATTCTCGAAAACGTGCCCCGCATTCGCGACACCGAAACGCTGGTCGATCTCGTGCGCTCGGTCGGCGCGGAGGCGGCTTGGACAGGCAACAACGAGCTGACAATCACCGCCAAAAACGTTCGTGCGGTCGATCTCGACCCCGATCTTTGCGCGAAGATCCGTGCGTCGATCCTGCTCGCTGGGCCACTGCTGGCCCGTGCAGGCCACGTCGTCCTCCCGCCCCCCGGCGGCGACGTCATCGGCCGCCGCCGCGTCGACACGCATTTTCTTGCGCTGCAGCAGCTCGGCGCCACTGTATCGGCCGACCGCAACTACGAGTTCAAGGCCGACAAGCTGCGCGGAGCGGACGTTTTCCTCGACGAACCCAGCGTCACCGCGACCGAAAACGCGCTCTGCGCCGCCGTCGTCGCCGAAGGCACCACCGTGTTGCGAAACGCCGCCTCCGAACCGCATGTGCAGGATTTGGCTAACTTTCTCGTCGCGCTCGGCTCCAAGATCGACGGCATCGGCACCAACACCATGATCATCGAGGGCGGCCGCAAGCTGGGTGGCGCGCGCTTCCGCATCGGCCCCGACCACATCGAAGTCGGCTCGCTGATCGGTCTGGCAGCCGTCACCCGGTCAAGACTGACCATCAAGAACGCCGGCGTCGAGCATCTGCGTTCAACTCTCATGGGCTTCGACCGCCTCGGCATCGTCGCCCACATCGTCGGCGACGACCTCATCGTGCCGGCCGAGCAATCGCGCCGCATCAAGGAAGATCTCGGCGGCCACATTCCAAAGCTCGAGGATCAGCCCTGGCCGGCCTTCCCCGCCGACGTCATGTCGATCGCCATCGTCACGGCCACCCAGTGCGACGGCGTCATCCTGATGTTTGAAAAAATGTTTGAAAGCCGCATGTTCTTCGTCGACAAGCTGATCAGCATGGGCGCCCGCATCGTGCTTTGCGATCCCCACCGCGCCATTGTCGCCGGCCCGAGCAAGCTGCGCTCAGGCCGCGTCGAAAGCCCCGACATCCGCGCCGGCATGGCGATGCTGCTGGCAGCCCTCTGCGCAGAAGGCACGTCCACCATCAACAATGCCCAACAGATCGAGCGCGGCTATGAGCGCATCGACGAACGCCTCAACGCACTCGGCGCCAGCATCAAGCGCATTCCAGCGCGGTGAGTTCGGCTCGCGCCTGCAACCCGCGTCCAACTTCCGCGTATTGCTCTTATCTAACGTACACCGTCGACAGGAGCACACAGTGGCCACGACACCAAAACCAGGCGATCGCGTCCGTTGGAATACGTCGCAAGGCGAGACCCAGGGCAAGGTCGTCAAGAAGCTGACGGAGCCGACACAAATCAAGGGGCATGCGGTCAAGGCCAGTCCGGACAATCCTGAGTATCTGGTGGAAAGCAGCAAGACGGGCGCGAAAGCCGCCCACAAGGCCAAGGCGCTGAAAAAGGACTAGCGCTCACGCCGCTTGGACGTCGCCTCTTATGTCGCAAAGGCGACGCGATCGGCACGGGTTGTGGGTGTGCCGGTGTGCGTGCTATCTGCCGCGCACGCTTTACCACCTGCCCCGCGAGGCCTTCATGTTGTCTGCAAAAGCGCGCACCAGCGCCCAATCCGCATTTTTTGCCGCCAGCCTCGCGGAAGCGGATCCCGAGCTGTTCGGTACCATTACTCGCGAGTTGGATCGCCAACGGCACGAGATCGAGTTGATCGCGTCCGAGAACATCGTGTCGCGCGCCGTTCTGGAAGCTGCCGGCTCGGTCATGACCAACAAGTACGCCGAGGGCTATCCCGGCAAGCGCTACTATGGTGGATGCCAGTTCGTCGATCAGGCCGAAATGCTGGCCATCGAACGCGCGAAGCAACTGTTCGGCTGCAAATTCGCCAACGTGCAGCCGAACTCCGGCAGCCAGATGAACCAAGCCGTCTTCCTGGCGCTGCTTCAGCCTGGCGACACGTTCATGGGTTTGGATCTGAATTCCGGTGGCCATCTGACGCATGGCTCGCCCGTCAACATGAGCGGCAAATGGTTCAAGGTCGTTCCCTATGGCGTGCGCCGCGACACCCAGCGCATCGACATGGATGAGGTCGAAAAGATCGCGCTCGCCAACAAGCCGAAGCTGATCATCGCCGGGGGCACCGCCTATTCGCGCACATGGGATTTCGCGCGCTTCCGCAAGATCGCCGACAGCATCGGCGCCTATCTGATGGTCGATATGGCCCACATCGCCGGTCTCGTCGCCGGCGGCGCCCATCCCTCGCCGATCGAGCATGCCCACGTCGTCACCACGACCACCCACAAGTCGCTCCGTGGCCCGCGCGGCGGCATGATCCTCACCAACGACGAGGATATCGCCAAGAAGGTCAATTCAGCGGTCTTTCCGGGACTTCAGGGCGGCCCGTTGATGCACGTGATCGCCGCCAAGGCGGTGGCGTTCAAAGAAGCGTTGCAGCCGGAGTTCAAAACCTATGCGCACGCCGTCGTCGAGAACGCCCGCGCACTGGCGGAAACGATCAAGGCGGGTGGCTATGACATCGTCACCGGCGGCACCGACAATCATCTGCTGCTGGTCGACCTGCGGCCGAAGAACGTGACCGGCAAAGCGAGCGAAATTGCCCTCGGCCGCGCCCACATTACCTGCAACAAGAACGGCGTCCCCTTCGACCCCGCCAAACCCTTCGTCACGTCGGGTATCCGCCTTGGAACGCCCGCCGGCACGACGCGCGGCTTCGGCGTCGCTGAATTCCGCGAAGTCGGCCAGATGATCGTCGAAGTGCTCGATGGCGTTTCCAAGAACGGCGATGCCGGCGACGGGCAGGTCGAGCATGCCGTCAAAGAACGGGCGATCGCGCTGTGCCGGCGGTTCCCGATCTACGGCGGTGAGTCGATCTGAAAGTGAATTCGTTGGGTTACGCAAATGCGCTAAGGCCCCATGCCACCCTATCTGATTTTGTTTTTTGCCATCGTCGGTGAGGTTGTCGGCACCAGCGCGATGAAGGCGACGCAGGGCTTTAGCAGGCTTGGGCCGTCTATCGTGGTTGTCCTTGGCTACGGCGTGGCGTTTTACTGCTTGTCGCTGGTGGTCGAACGTATCCCCGTCGGCATCGCCTATGCGATCTGGGCTGGCGGCGGCATCGTTCTCATCACTCTGACCGCATGGATTCTCTACGGACAGCGTCCCGACCTCGCCGGCCTTGCCGGGATGGGCTTGATCGTGTCCGGAGTTATCGTGCTCAACTTGCTGTCCAAAATGAATGTTCACTGAGCAGATGCGGAACACGCAACTTGCGCGATTGTATTTCGCATAAGTTGCGCGGAAAAAGAAAAGAGGTCATAAGAATCGTCGTCGCTGCTCATATTTTAAACAGTAGGCGCGTTGCTTTTTTGGTCAGTTCATGGCTGCATATTCCTCTTGATATTGCATTGGAGTTTTTTTCCATGCGTTCTCTCAACCCCGACCAGCTTCGCACCCTTATCGAAGTCGTCGAACTGGGTAGCTTTACGGCTGCGGCGAAGCGCTTGAGCTTGTCACAGCCTGCCGTCAGCCTGCAGGTGCGCGAACTCGAGGCGCGCTGCGGAGTGCAATTGCTCGACCGTCACAGCAAGAAACCGTTTCCGACCGAAGCTGGACGGCAGATGCTGATCCATGCCGGCCGGATCCTGCGTGAGAACGAAGATGCGCTCGCCGCCATGTTGCGGATTCGCGAGCAAACCGGCCATCAAGTGCGGGTCGGCATGACCATGACCACGCTGACATATCTGGCTCGGGAGACCGTGCGTCGTTTGAAGCGCGACACGCCCGGGATGGATCTTTCGATCGTGCTCGCAGCTTCGCACCGGCTTGCCGACGACGTCCGCAACCGGCACCTCGATCTTGCCATCGTCACGTTGCCGCTGGATCAGAGCAACCTCAAGGTCACCGTCTTCCATGAGGATACGGTGAACGGGATCGTGCCTGAGGACTTGCTTGAAACCAGACCGGTGGCGGCCACGCCAGAACTCATGGCTAGCGCACCATTCATCACGCAGAGCCTGGGCGACGTGCAGACGACGCTGGCGGACCGGTGGTTCCGTCAGCACGGCCAATCCGCTCACAGTTACGTGGAGGTCCGAAATCTGGAAGCCTGTCGCGCGGCCGTTGCCGCAGGTCTCGGCGTCTCGATCGTGCCCGGCATGATGGCGGCGCAACCGCTACCCGGGCTGCTGACGCTGCCGCTGTATCCGCCGGTCACCCGGCGGATGGCGGTCATCGAGCATGAGCATCGGACTTCGACACCTATCTTCGACCAAGCACGGACCGCGCTGTTGCAATGCGCGGACGAAGCCGCACGCATGTCCACGCGTATTCCTGCGGTTCCGTGCCTGAAGATCGAGTCCATGCTCAAAAACACCCCGGTCGCTGCCCCAGCCGTCAGTGCACAGCGACAAGCGAGATCGTGATCACACCGGCCTGATCAGAACGTGCTTCTTCCGGCCCATGCTGAGCTTTATCAGGCCGGCGTCCGTGATGTCCTTGCGTGTCAGCTTGGCTTTATCGCTGGTCACCCGCTCATCGTTGACGCTGAACGATTTGTTGGCGATGGCCCGCTTCGCTTCTCCGTTCGAGGCCACGAGACCTGCGGTCACGAATGCAGCGACGACGCTCAATTCGTTCTCGATATCGGCCAAAGGCAATTCGATCGTCGGCAACTCATCGCCAGTGCCGCCCTGCTCGAACGTTTGCTGCGCGCTGGCTGCTGCAGCATTCGCCTTCGCTCGTCCATGCAGCAGAGCCGTCACCTCGGTCGCCAATATCTTCTTCGCCTCGTTGATCTCAGCGCCTTGCAACGCGCCCAGACGCGCTATTTCCGCCAATGGCAGCGTCGTGAACAGCTTCAGGAAGCGGGTCACGTCGCCGTCCTCGGTGTTGCGCCAGAACTGCCAAAAGTCATATGAGGGGAGCTGATCCTCATTGAGCCAAATGGCTCCCGCTGCCGTCTTTCCCATTTTTGCGCCGGATGACGTGGTCAGCAGCGGCGTCGTCAACGCGTATAGCGGATGCTTTGCACCCATGCGGCGTCCGAGTTCGACGCCTTGCACGATGTTGCCCCACTGATCGGACCCGCCCATCTGCAAATTGCAGCCATGGCGCTTGGCGATTTCCACAAAATCGTAGGCTTGGCAGATCATGTAGTTGAACTCGATGAAGCTCATCTCCTGCTCGCGCTCGAGCCGCAGCTTCACCGAGTCCATCGCCAGCATGCGATTGACCGAAAAATGCCGCCCGACGTCGCGCAGCATGTCGATGTAGTTGAGCTTGGTCAGCCACTCCGCGTTGTCGATCATGATGGCCTGCTTGGCGCCGTCTTTGCCGCCGTCGCCGAACGTCAGCAGCTTGGCAAATACCCGCTTCAGGCTGTCCTTGTTGGCGTCGATTTCGTCGACTGATCGAATGGCCCGCGTTTCATCGCGGCCGCTGGGATCGCCGACGCGGGTCGTGCCGCCCCCCATCAGCGCGATGGCCTTATTGCCCGTCGCTTCCAGCCAATGAAGCATCATGATCTGGATCAGCGAGCCGACGTGCAGTGACGGCGCCGTGCAGTCAAAGCCGATATATCCGATAGCCTCCCCCTTGGCCGCAACCTTGTCCAGACCCGCGAAGTCCGAGCATTGGTGGATGAAACCACGCTGGTCCAGTGTCGCGAGGAAGTCCGAGGTGTAGGTCGCCATGGTCGGTCCGATGGTTGAGGCTTGAAGTGCGGCATCCCACGCCGGCAAGTCCGAAGCAAGGATTGCTCGTCCGGCATGCCGAGGCGCTCATCATGCACGCGTCGCCGGGTAACGAAATCTTTGGGTTACGAGATGATGAAAATGTGACTTTCCACGGAAGCGACACCGCTTCGTTCACCCAATTACCGCAGGTGTGTTCATTATGCGACTTGTTGACGTCTTAATAACTGATTCGTCAATGTTTTTTCATGTCAAGCGGAACTATAGCGGACTCGATTCATTATCCCTCGCGAACCAACACTCGTGCATGCGTACAAATGACTTCGAGGCCACCATGTCAGTCCCCCACAACCAAGGTAATGCGCGCATTCCCAGCGTCCTCATCGTCGAGGATGAAAGCCTTATTGCACTCGGCGCGATGATGGAACTCGAGGCGCAGGGGTACCGCGTGCAGCTTTGCCGGGACGGACGGCAGGGTCTGCAAGCGATCAAGCGGGACCAATTCGACCTGATCATCACCGACTACATGATGCCGAACATGGACGGGCTGGCCATGATCGAAGCCATTCGCGGAGCAGGGGATCGCGTGCCGATCGTGCTAACTTCGGCCATCGGGCCGAAAGATCTGCCGACACCCGCACAACTGGGCTACGATGTTTATCTGTCCAAGCCCTATCTGGGGCGAGAGATCTGCGCATTGGCGCGGCGGTTCGCGCCTTTCAATCGTCGCGGGCAGGAACCCTGCCTTGATGATGTCGATGAGGACCAGGCCCGCCAACGACGTGACCGCGAGGATCGCGAAAAAAAAAGCGCGCGTGACCTGATCCCGTGCTGAACAACGAGCAGATTGCTTCAGCGGCGCGCGTTACGAGAGCAACCCGGTGATGGCTGCTCTGATGGCCTCGGTGTCGACAGGGTTGAAGATCGGGTTGCCGGCGCGGTGGCCCCATTTTGAGACGATCGGCTTGAAGGTGGCGTTCGGCATCTGCCGCGTTTCTATCTCGCCGTCCTCGACTGGAAAATACAGGTCCGTCGTCGACGGCATGATCACTGATCTCGCCGTGATCGCTCCCAACGCCTTCGAGAGATCGCCGTTGTAGATTGGGTTGCCGGAAATATCCGATTGCATCCACGTGTCGATCATCGACAGCAGATCCTCGCCGGCGCGCCTCAGGAAATTGCCTTCCCAGCCACGGACGAGAAAATCCTCGAGCGACGTGAAGCCCATCCCCCGCCACAGTTCTTCGCGGTAGAACGCCTGGCTTTGCGCCCAGCCGGCATACACGCGCGAGAATGCTCGCAGGCCACGAAGTGGCTTCTCGGCAAAATAACCATCGCGCCATGCGGGATCGGCCGTCAGTGTCGCGCGAATGCCTTCCAGAAACACTTTGTTGTGCGGCGACGTCCGCGCTGACGTACACAGTGCCGCGATGCGCTCGACGCGATCGGGAAACATCGCGCCCCAATGCAAGGCCTGCTGTCCGCCCATCGACCAACCATAGATCAGCGCCAGCTTCTCGACGCCGAACACGTCTTCGAGCAATCGCCGTTGCGCCGTCACGTTGTCCCAATGCGTAAACACGGGATTGCGGCCGCGTCCGAACGGCTCGCTCAGATTGCTTGGCGACGACGACAGGCCATTGCCGAACTGATTGGGGATGACGATGAA
The DNA here is from genome assembly GCA_031365465.1 of Hyphomicrobiaceae bacterium. Lineage (GTDB taxonomy): Bacteria > Pseudomonadota > Alphaproteobacteria > Rhizobiales > Hyphomicrobiaceae > JABFRJ01. Next base: position 4,249 of record JANLYD010000339.1, on the reverse strand, counting down.
ATAGCGGCTCGGATCGAGTATTTTTCCCGGTCCGATCAGCCAGTCGATATCAGTGTGATGTGCACCGTAGGACGTCGGATACAGCACCACGTTGCGTTTGTCCGGGGCGAGCGTCCCGTAGGTCTGGTAGACGAGCTTCGCACTCGGCAAGGTCAAGCCTCGCTGCAGTGCAAATGCGCCCAGATCGAACGTCTTGTAGTCCTGCATACCCTTCTCCCCCGCATCGAACCGTCAAAGCTACTTCGCGCCGCGCCACACGATCATCTCGATCTCGACCTTGGCGCCCATCGGCAGGCCCGCGACCTGGATCGTCGATCGTGCCGGATATGGCATCGCGACGTTCTTTTCGTAGATGCCATTCATCGCCGCGAACTCCTTCAGGTCCGTCATGAACACGGTCGCCTTCACGACGTGCTCCATGCTGACGCCGGCATTGTCGAGCAGCGACTTGATGTTGCGGAACACCTGTTCGGTCTGCGCTTCGATACCACCCTCGACCAGCTTCCCCGTGGTCCCGTCGAGTGGGATCTGCCCGGATAGAAATACATAGTCCCCCGCCCCTATCCCCAGCGAATAAGGGCCGATGGCTTTCGAAGTCGACGAGGTCAGGACGGTTTTAGCCATGGTGCGCTTCCATCTGAGTGGCGGAGTAGACTGCACGCGATGGATAGCAAGAGAGGTGGCTTCGTTCATAGCCCCTTCAATGCATGGGCGATGATCTTGCGCATCAGGCTCGGCAGGGCCGCGCTGTGCAGATCGCTGCGCGGCACGAACGTGCACCGCTCCGGTTCCGCCCACAAATTCAGCGGCACGTTCGCCCCGATCAGCGCCCGGTACACCTGCACTTCCAACCGAAAATGCGTGAATATGTGGCTCACTTCGACCGCCACCGGCCACCACGCAGCCCTTACCGGTGCTGACAGCAGCGCAGCCTTGGCGTCGGGCTGATCGCTTTGCCACGCGCTCGACGGCACCTCCATCATGCCGCCCAAGAGGCCCGATGGCGGACGGCGGCGGAGAAGCACAGCGCCGTCTTCGCGCAACGCGACGAATGCGATCGTGCGGCGAACCGGACGTTCGGCCTTGATCGCGCGGCGGGGCAAACTTTCCTCGATGCCCAGCGCGCGAGCTTTGCACGACGCCGCAATCGGACACATCAAGCATGACGGCCGCCGAGGCGAACAGATGGTCGCGCCGAGATCCATCATGGCCTGAGCGAAATCCCCCGCACGCATTTCCGGCGTGATGGCGGCCGCAGCCAAGCGCATCTGTGGCTTCGCCTGCGGCATGGGTGAATCGATCGCGTTCAATCGCGCGACGACCCGCTCGACGTTGCCATCGACCACCACTGCTCTGACGCCGAACCCGATGGCCGCGATGGCCGCCGCCGTGTATGGCCCCACGCCCGGCAACTCCAGCAATGCGATCTCAGTCGCTGGAAATGCGCCGCCGAACTGCCCGGCGACCACCCGCGCGCAGGCGTGCAAATTTCGCGCCCGCGAATAATAGCCGAGCCCCGCCCATGCCGCCAAAACATCATCTAACGAGGCCGCCGCAAGCGCGTCCACGGTCGGCCACCGCTTGGTGAACGTCTCAAAAAAAGGGATGACGGCCTTCACGGTCGTCTGCTGCAGCATGATCTCGGACAGCCATACCCGGTAAGGATCGGCCGTTATCCCAGGCGCAAAACGCCATGGCAGATGCCGCCGCTCACGGTCGTACCAAGCCAACAAACGAGCAGCGATAGGCGCCGTCGACGCTGTGGTTGTCGGCGCAATATCGCCGGCATGGCCGCCTTCGCTATCGGCCATGCCGATCGCGCCGACGCGCGCAGCTTTGAGTGATATTTCCATTGGCGCACCCCGAGTAACAGACTGCTCGTGCACTCACAGAATCGTTTCCCCCATGGTAACGTGAAACGGACCACACACGAAGCCGTAAGCGCATCAGATCGTGTGGCCTCGACGACCTGCCCATCATTCCCGTTGCCGTCTGGACCATCGCCGATGAGCAAAAAACCGACCGAACCGCCGGCTGGTGCCCCTAAACCGACGTCCGCAAAACCGCCGGTCGCGCGTGGCGTCATCCCCAAGCCAAAACCATTTTTCGGCGCGAAGACACTCGGCAGTTTCGTGCCCTCGCTGACGCGCAAAGCCTTTGAGAAATACGGGTTCTCTGCCGCAGCTCTCATTACCGACTGGCCGGCCATCATCGGCAAGGATCTCGCCAGCCAGACCTATCCCGATCGCCTCAAATGGCCCCGCGCGCCGGAGATCGCCGGAACCGACGCCAAGCCAGAATCCAAAGGCCGTCCCGGCGCCTTGTTGTTCCTGCGCGTCGAAGGTCCGCGCGCGCTCGAGATCGAATACAAGCGTGCGCAGATCGCCGAGCGCATCAATGCCTATTTCGGCTATCGCGCCATCGCCGAGGTGCGCATCGTGCAGGCGCCGCTGCCAAAACCCAAACCACCGCGCGGCGTCAAACGTATCGCTGCCGATGCCGTGCCGCTGCCGACCATAAAAGACGAGGGTCTCAGAGCGGCGTTGGAAAAACTCGGCTCGGGGATCAAAGCGAAGAAACGCATGCAGCCGTGAGCTGTCTCGCCGTCAGCTTCGCGGCGTTTGCGATTCCGGCTGTGGTTTCGGCTCGGTTGCATCGAGCGGTTCGGGGCCATTCACTCCGCCCCGTTCGTCAAAAACGAAACAGTCGCCGGTCCACAAACTTTCGCTGCCCGGCACCTGCGCCAGATAATTCAAAATCCCGCCCTGCAGATGATAGACGTCATCGAACCCGTGCGCGCGCAAGTAAGCCGAGGCCTTTTCGCAGCGGATGCCGCCCGTGCAGAACATCGCGATTTTCTTGTCGCGCGCGTGCGCGAGCTGCTCGCCCACGAACCCCGGAAACTGCCTGAAACTGCGTGTGTTCGGATTGATGGCGCGTGCAAACGTTCCGGCCGCCACTTCGTAGGCGTTGCGCGTGTCCACCACAAGCACAGCGGGATCCGAGATCAGTGCGTTCCACTCGGCTGGCGTGACGTAAGTGCCGGCGCGCACCGTGGGATCGGCTTCGAGATGGCCGAAACTCAAAATCTCGCGCTTGACCTTCACCTTGAGCCGCTTGAAGGGGTGCCCATCGGTGACCGCTTCCTTGGTGACGAGATCGGTGAAGCGAGCGTCGGCGCGCAGGAACGCCAGAAACTCCGCCATTTCCTGCGGTTTGCCGGATATCGTCCCGTTGATCCCTTCAGCCGCTACGAGGATCGTTCCCTTCATGTTCCTGCCTGCCAAGGCGTCGAACAAGGTCTGCCGCAGCGCCGGCGCGTCGGTCACGGTCACGAACTTGTAGAACGCGGATACGGCAATGGTCATGGGAGGCGTCGAGGCATCTCGTGTTGGCAAGCAAAAACCTTAGATAACAGGCGGAAAACGGGTTGTCCCGCATTTACCTTGCTGCATGCTGCGGCGCACCGGCCCATGGACGCAACCCGGCCGCAGATGCTACCACCCGACACATAAGAACAGATCAAGACCATCGTCGCCGGTTGCCCGCGACTTTGCGACAACTTAGCCGACACCGGAGCCGTCAGCATGACCGCGACAGCCGAAGCTGCAGCACCCGCCCATACGCAAGGCCTCGGCGACCAGGATAGCATCTGGTTCAAACTGACCGCCTTGCAACGCGGCAACGAACACAACCCCATGAATACGCTCATGCAGCTTGCCGATCGCTATGGCGGCGTCATTCCGGTCAACATGGGCAATCAACGCGTCGTGTTCGTCACCGAACCCGAGCATTTCAAGCGCGTGCTGGTCACCAAGGTCGACGACTACATCAAGTATTTCGACGGTCTCAAACCGATCTTCGGCAAGTCGATGATCACGCACGACGGTGCGCTCTGGCAAAAAATCCGCATGCCGCAGCAACCCGCGTTCCATCCCGACATGTTCGCCGAATACATTCCCTATTTCTTGACTGCGATCCGCTCGAAGATGGAGCTGTGGAACGGCCTCGCCAAATCGGGAGAAAGCTTCGAGATGGTCGAGCAGACGTGGACGCTGGCCGCCGACATGATCTGCAAGGCGCTGTTCGATCGCGACATGCCGTTCAATCCGCACGCCGTGTTCAAGTGCGTGAAAACCTACACCGACGTGATGAACCACAAGGCCGTCCGCCTCAAGATGGTGCACGGCGGCGAGTTCGAGATGGCCGAGGAAGATACGGCAAAGGCGATGGAAGCCTGGGCGGCCGT
>JANLYD010000338.1:0-5981 GCA_031365465.1 Hyphomicrobiaceae bacterium | reverse complement strand
GTGCCACTCGTTGCTGCGGGGGGCGCGACCTGGGGGAGAGCGAGAAAAAGTGGAGTGCTCAACCGCAAAGCCATCGCACCGCCTGCGCTGCACCTATGCCTTGCTCAATGCGCGTTCAAAAACGTCGCGCGATAGTTGCCTTTTTCCTGCACGAACAGTTCGCGGACTTGCGGATGCCGCAAGGCCTTGCCGCTGTCGTCAGGCAACAGGTTCTGCTCGGACACGTAGGCGACGTACTCGGTTTCCGAGTTCTCGGCGAGCAGGTGATAGAACGGCTGGTCCTTGCGTGGACGCACCTCTTCGGGGATCGACGACCACCACTCCTCGGTCGAGTTGAACACGGGGTCGATGTCGTAGACTATTCCGCGAAACGGATAGATGCGGTGACGAACGACGTCGCCGACCCGGAACTTCGCTTCTCGCATTTTGGTGGCCATTGACGAGTGTCCGCTTGGAGGCAGCCTAGGTCATAGTACCATATTTGAACGAATGCGAAGTCAAGGTTCCGTCTGCCGAATTGTTAGGCAAGGGTGTCAAACTGTGTCACCCCCGTTCGAAGAGCTTGAAACCAGCGCTCAATGGGCGTCGACCGGAGCCCCTGTCGGGTTGGGGCGGCGCATGAAAAAGATCACACCCGCCAGCCCCCAATAAAGAACGGCCAGCACCAGGAACACGTCGGTAAAAGCCATGATCACGCCCTGGCGATGGGCGATCTGGAACATCTGCTTCAGCGCCATCTGCGGCGCGTCGGCCCCGAACGCCGACAGGTTCCGCGTGAGTGCGTCGAGCGTCTCCACCACCGGCGGATGCGACCACGTAATCCGGTCGTGCAGCCGGGCGGTATGCAAGTCCGTGCGATTGTTGAGCAGGGTATTGAGAACCGCCAGCCCGACCGCGCCGCCCAGGTTGCGCGTAAGATTGAACAGCCCCGCCGCATTTTTCAAACGCTCGGGCGGCAGTGCGGCGAGCGCCATGTTGTTGACGGGGATCATCGCGAACATCAGCCCCGCACCACGCAGGATTTGTGGCACCAGCAGCTCCCAGAAATCCCAATCGCGGGTCAGCCCGGTCATCAGGTAGCTACTGAGCGCCAATGCGAATAGGCCGGCGAACATCATGATGCGCGGATCGATTTTGCCCATGAGTTTGCCGGCGATCGGCGCCACCGCAAACTGCGTCAAGCCGGTCACGAACAACGCTTCGCCGATCATCAGGGCGTTGTAGCCCCTGATCTGGCCGAGGTAGACGGGATATAGATATGTCAGTCCATAGAGCCCGATGCCGACCGTGAACGACAGCACCGAACCAAGCCCGAAATTTCGATCCTTGAACGCGCGGATATCCACGATAGGTTCGGCCGCCGTCAGCACGCGCGCGAAGAACACCACGGCGGATATGACCGACACGCAGGTCAGAATGAACACCACTTCGTCGTTGAACCAGTCGTTGCGTGGCCCCTCCTCGAGCACATACTCGAGCGCACCGAGAAAGCCTGCCATCGATATCAAGCCGACCCAGTCGAAGCGGTCGAGCAGGGCCCAATGCGGTTCGTCGAAATCGATACGGGTCCAGGCCGCCACCGTCACGATGATGCCTGGGACGACGTTGATGAAAAACAGCCAGTGCCACGACAACGCATCTGTCAGATAGCCGCCCACCGTCGGACCGATCGTCGGTGCCAGGGTTGCCACCAAGCCGATCAATGGTGCGACAATCGGCAGCTTCGATTTCGGGAAGATGGTATAGGAGGTCGCAAACACCGTGGGGATCATGCCGCCGCCGATGAAGCCCTGCACGGCGCGCCAGAAAATCATGCCGCTGATCGATGTCGACAGTCCGCACATCAGGCTCGCAAACGTGAAACCGCCGGCCGAGAACGCGAACATGTAGCGCGTACCGATGGCACGCGACAGGAAGCCGGACAGCGGAATCATGATCACTTCGGCGATCAGGTACGACGTCTGCACCCAGGTGATCTCGCTGGCGGACGCACCAAGTCCCGCCTGTATTTCGCTCAGGGATGCCGAGACGATCTGGATATCCAGAATGGCCATGAACATGCCGAGCACCATCAGCATGAAGGTGGTCAGCTTCTGCATGTCGATGCGGTCTTCGGCCGGCGTGGCTGCCGCCCCTGGCGCTGTCGATGCGGTCGTTGCCATGTCATCTGTCCGAGACGGCGCGTAGAAACGGAATTCCACGCGCGCTTATGTGCCGCCGAAGCAGCAGTCGTTTACTTGGCGGCGGTTGCGGTTGGTGTCGCCGGGGCACCCGACGACGGACGCGTGTCGACGCTGACGACCACACTCATGCCGGGCCGCAAGATTGACTGCGCCGCAATGGCGTCGGGAATGGCGATCCGTACGGCCAGTCGTTGCACGATCTTGGTAAAATTGCCGGTTGCGTTGTCAGGCGGCAGCAGCGAAAACACTGAGCCGGATGCGGGCGCGACGCTGACGACGCGTCCTTCGATCGTGCCCTCGCCGTGGGCGTCGACCGTGACTTTCACGGTCTGGCCCGGCTTCAGTCGCGCCAACTGCGTTTCCTTGAAATTGGCGTCGATGTAGACGTCCTTCAACGGCACGAGGCTGGCCATCCGCTGCGACGCCTGCACGTAGTCGCCGACCTGCATCGCGCGATTGCCAAGCACGCCGTCGAACGGGGCTCGTACTTCGGCGAAGGTCAGATCGCGCTCACTCTTGGCGAGCGACGTCTCATACTGCTTCAGAACATTTTCGGCTTCGGTCCGTTGAGCCACGGACACAGCCACATTGGCGACGGCTGCTGCAACTGCGGCGTCGGCGGACGCCACGCTGGCGACCGCCTGGTCGCGGACGGCGCGGGCCTGGTCGAAGGTTGCGGCACTGTTGATCTGTCGTGCTGCCAGATCGGACTGCCGCTTGAAATCGAGTTCCGCCTTGTTGGACGCTGCGCGCGCGTAAACGGCTTGCGCACGAGCTTGGTCCGCACCCGCCTGCTGTGCTGCAATCTGCTGTCCTATGCGTGAGATCGTGGCGCGTTGCGTTTCCTGCTGGTCGCGGGCTGCGCGGACTGCAAGTTCATAATCGCCAGGATCGATGCGAGCGATGAGGTCGCCGGCTTTTACCGTGGCGTTGTCGGCCACCGTGATTTCCTTGACGTAACCGGCGATCTTGGGAGCGATGGTTGCTGGACGTGCGCCGACATAGGCGTCGTCGGTCGTCACCATGAAGCGGCCCACGGTCCAATAACGGACGCCCATATAACCGCCGACCATGACCACTGCCAAGACCGCTGCAATCAGCAAGCTACGACGGCGCGGCGACATGACCTTTGCTACAGGAGCTACCGCAGGCGCGGCTGTTTTCGCTTTTGGACGGCCAGCATCGGCTGTCGGCTCGGCGCGATGATCGCTGCGCCCTATATCGGATGTGGTGTCGTCAAGCATGGCAATTTCCGAAAAACTACATCGTTCGAGGGTATTTTGAACCGAGGTACTTGTTGCATCGCACAAACGCGTCGGTGACCGAACGGTTCAGTCAGCGGTTGACTTAGCGTAGCATTGGCGTTAAGTCAATGACCGAACGGTTCGGTCAACAATATGTGAGTGCAATGTCTATCGACGGCCTGAACGAAAAGCCCCATCTCGACATGCCCGATGTCCCCGATTGCGAGCCGGCGGGGCGGCAGGGTGCTGATCCGCGCGTCGAAAACACCAAGCGGCGGCAGATCATGGAGGGTGCCAATCGCGTCTTCCTGAGCCAAGGTTTCGATGCCGCCAGCATGGGCGCAATCGCTCACCAGGCCGGGGTGTCGAAGGGCACGCTGTATGTCTACTTCAAGAGCAAGGAAGAATTGTTCGGCGCCATTGTCGAAGACAAGCGGCGGGAGCAGGCGCAGCAACTGTTCGCGTTCGATCCCGATGACGACATCGAAGCCACGCTGACGCGGCTGGGCCGCAGCTTTATCGCCTTCATGTGCCGCGACGACGACGCGTTCTCCTCGCTACGCACGGTCATCGCGATATCCAGCCGCATGCCGGCCATCGGCGAGCACTTTTACGCCAGCGGCCCGGTCGTCGGCATTGCGCGCCTCAAGGCGTATCTCGAATCGCAAGTTGCCGGCGGCATACTCGAACCGCACGATTGCGAGGTGGCGGCCGCCCAGTTCATCGACAGTTGCGCTGCGTTGATTTTCAAACCCCGGTTGTTCGGCGCCTTCACTCAGCCAGCGCCCGCGCTCGTCGATCGCGTCGTCGGAATGGCTGTCGAGACCTACCTGCGCGCATGGCGGCGCCGCGTTGCCGGCTGACGATGCAGCGCCTCCCTCCTTGCGGCCGGCGGACAATGCAGATGTAATGGCTGCGACTTCAGCCGCAACGTCTGCACAGGAACGACCATGGTCGCCTCGAAAGCCGCAAGCCTCGACATCAAAGTTTCCAAACACGCCGTCGACGAAGCGTTCAAGACGCTGTCGAACTGGGGAAAATGGGGCAAGGACGATCAGGTCGGCACCCTCAACAACGTCACACCAGCCGATCTGGTGGCTGCGGGAAAGCTGATCAAGCAGGGCCGCATTTTCGCGCTGGGGATTCCACTCGGCCAGAGCGGACCGCAACGGGGTCTGTTCGGCAAGCGCTGGAACCCTATTCACACGATGCTGGCAACCGGCACCGATGCGCTGGCCGGCCGGCAAGGCGGGCTGCTCTACTCCGACGATGCCATCAACATGCCCGTGCAATCGGCGACGCACTGGGACTCGCTCGGTCACATCTTTTATCACGATCAGATGTACAACGGTCATCACGCCCGCGACGTCGACAGCAACGGCTTGTCCAAACTCGGCATCGAGCATGCCAAAGATAAGATCGCCGGCCGTGGCGTCATGCTGGACATCGCCCGCTTCAAAGGTGTCGAGTTTCTGCCGGACGGCACGGGCATTTCCAACGACGATCTCGACAAATGCGCTGCCGCGCAGAAGGTCGACATCCGCAAGGGCGACTTCGTGCTGGTGCGAACGGGGCAGATGGAAAACTGTCTCAAGCTCGGCGAGTGGGGCGGTTATGCAGGCGGCGATGCGCCGGGGCTGAAGTTCGAGACCTGCTACTGGCTACACGAAAAGGAAGTCGCTGGCGTCTGCATGGACACCTGGGGCTGCGAAGTTCGGCCCAACGAGACGAGCGACGTCAATCAACCCTGGCACTGGGTCGTCATTCCCGCCATGGGATTGTACATGGGCGAAATGTTCGATCTGTCCGGTCTCGCTGCAGATTGCGCCAAGGACAAAGTCTACGAATTCTTCTTCTCAGGTGCGCCGTTGATCATCCCTGGCGGCACAGGCTCGCCCGTCAACCCGCAAGCGATCAAGTGAGTCTCGGCATGAGCCAGCGCAAAGAATTTCACACCATAGACGATCCCCGCGACGGCTTGTTTCGGGAACTCGGCCCGGGGCTGGCGACGCATATTTTTGCCGGCGAAGGTGCGATGCTGTCGGTCGTGACCCTCGCCCCCGGCGCGATGGGGACGATGCATCATCATCCAGAGGAGCAGTGGGGCCTGCTGCTCGAGGGATCTGCGGTCCGCTATCAGGGCGACGAAGCGATCGACGTCAAGAAAGGCGATTTCTGGCGCACGCCGGGTGGCGTTCCGCACACGATGAAGGCTGGGCCGGACGGCGCCAAGGTCCTCGACGTGTTCAGCCCGCCACGTGCGGAATATCGCGTGCCGGGCAAAGGGTTTGGGACCACGACCGGCAACGGTTGATCATCCACCCGTCGCCAGAAATGCGGAACAAGGCTTCGTGTGTCGGTACATCATTTGCCGGTAAACTTCTTATCAGCACATCAGGGAACAGTATTCGGAATGAGCGGCACGCTGCACAAGGAACGAATCGGTGGCGGGGTGCTGCTCATCGAGATCGACAACCCACCCATGAATGCCATGAACAGCGCAATGTTGCGCTTGTTGTCGGCGACGATGGCGGAAATCGAAACCGACACCAGC
>JANLYD010000316.1:0-1777 GCA_031365465.1 Hyphomicrobiaceae bacterium | reverse complement strand
TGCATCGAAGCGCTCCATCACCGAGGGAGCCCTCCTAAGAATCCACGATTCGCCTATTTGCAAGCGGGAAGCGCTCAGGTCATATGCGATTCCCCTGCTCTCCCCCCTAGGAGGAGAGGGCTGTCACAACCTGTCTGTCGTTACCAGTTGGCTATGAAATTAAGTGGCTGTGTTCCGCAATCCCGTAGCTGATGCGGCCCCTGCCTATGCAACTGCGGCGTAGAGCCAGCGTTCGGCGGGCAGGTCGTCGCCGTCGCGGTCGATCATGCGGCGCCAGCCGAGGTAACTGTCGAGATACTTGGTCGCGACGCCGCGGAAGCGGACCATCCAATTCTTCAGATTGCTCGTGTACGCGTTGACGTTCTGGATGTGATAGCCCTGCCAGACGTGCTCGCCTTTCGAGGCGATGATCCACACATGCAAAAGCGCGTACGCCTTGGCGAAAGCAGCGTACGCCTTTTCGCCATCGGTGATCAACAACGTCTCCGTCTGCACCACGCCGCCGAGGTGGTGCTTGATGCTGTCGCCGTCGACTGCATCGATCATGGCGTCGGTAGTAGCGCCGGTCCGGTCGCGCGCGATCAGCACGGGCTGATGTTCGTCGGATTTGCCGGGTTTACTGGCTTTTCCGCCACGTTTGCGCGGTGCGCGGCCAACGACATTGCGCGCGCCCTTCTGCGATTTGAGAATGAACGTTTCGTCCGCTTCAACAATGCCGGACAGCGCTTTGGCCTTGGTGTCCTTCGGGATTGCGAGGAAGCGGTGACGCCAGCGGAACGACGTATCGAGGACGATTTTGCAGCGCTTGGCGGCCTTACGCAGGGTGATGCCATCGGCGAGGCATTGCGCGTATTCGAGCCACGCATCGCGCCGGCGCAGGTTGTTCAACGGCGTGCCGGTCAGTGCCGTAAACGTCTGGCCGCAGCCATCGCACATGTAGCGCCGGATCGGGTTCGGCTTCGACCACGGGCGGATATTTTTCGAGCGGCAATGGCCGCACTGCGGTGCCAGCGCGAAGCGCGCATCGATCATGGCGACGGCCGACGTCGCTGTTGCACGCCGGTGGATCGCCTCCAGGATGGCCTCACGCTGCTCTTTCGTCAGTGAGCCGAGTTGCTCGACAAACGCCTGAAAATCCTTGGCTTCCACGACCTGCTCCCGCAAAATCACCGCGACAGGACGTGCATAACGCTACATAGTGGCGGAACAGAGCCATTTCTATTGTTCTGGTCTCATGATTCAGCGAAATCAGAGTGGGTTGCTAAAGAGGCAATGTACGCCCTGGAAATGAGGGAAAAATCGAAAGACTTGAAGCCCGACATTATTCCGATCATCTTGGACGGCCCCCCTGCGCCGACGGTGCCAGATTTTCTTCAGCATCTACATTTCGACGACTGGATGCGTTACGCTATCGCCGAAGTGGGTGCCAAGCCTCGTCGCAAGTGGTGGCTGTGGTAACTGAGCAACCGGTAACCACTCAGCGCCACTTCCGCACCTGTGCAGGTTTCTCGGACGTCGGCGGGGTGGTGTCAACGGCACGCGGTGTAGCCGGCGTCGGAGAAGCGCCAAGGCACGAAGTCGCGGGAGTTTGGGCACCGACGGCGCAGCGGGCGCTATGGCGATAGTGCGACGCGGCTGCGGTTCGGGTGATGTCGGTGCGGCCGGGCGGTGGGTGCACGCGGCTTTTGAGGGTGCGGATGCGGTCGATCCGGACGCGCAAAGCCTCTGTAACGATAATGTTTGGTGCGCATCGTGTGGTCCACATGGCGATCGGCAC
>JANLYD010000306.1:0-2126 GCA_031365465.1 Hyphomicrobiaceae bacterium | reverse complement strand
CCTGGTTCGAGTTGGGTGTGGTGGGGGCCGCTTTTCTCACCTTGATCGGCCTGGCGATCCTCGACCGCATTCACAGATTAGGCCCACGCGTCGCGCCCTATGGTCAGGCGACGTTCGCCAGTGCAACGATTGTCGCGTCATCCAGTTACGGCATGTGGCAAGCTTGGTTCATATCGATGTTTGCCTTCGCCGTCATATTATTTGCCATCGCGGTTCGCACTGCGATCGACCAACAGCGCACGCCTGGGCTGACGCACGCGCTCGATTGATGCCGCGTTACGGCTATTCGGCGGCGAGTGGCGGCGCGGCGATGGGGTCCCGAGCTGGCAGCGTGGCTATCGTGCCGCTGGGCGCACGTGCCATCGGCTTGCCGAACTTGCGCACGAGCACATAAAATACCGGCGTGAAGATCAATCCGAAAAGCGTCACTCCGATCATGCCGGAGAACACCGCCGTGCCAAGCGACTGGCGCATCTCGGCCCCCGCGCCCGTCGCGTAGACGAGCGGCAGAACGCCCAGGATGAACGATAGTGACGTCATCAAGATGGGTCGCAGCCGGGTGCGCGCTGCTTCGACGGCGGCTTCAAAACGTGTCATTCCGTGTTCTTCGGCCTGCTTGGCAAACTCAACGATAAGAATAGCGTTTTTGGCGGCGAGCCCGACCAGCACGACAAGCCCGATCTCGACTAGGATGTTGCGGTCAAGCCCGCGGAAGTTGACGCCGATCATGGCGGCTAGGATGCACATCGGCACGATGAGAATGACGGCAAGCGGCAGCAGCCAGCTTTCATAAAGTGCTGCAAGCAACAAGAATACGAAGACGACGGCAAGGCCGAACGAGACCAGCGCGGTGTTGCCGGAAATTTTCTGCTGCAAGGCGATCTCGGTCCATTCAAAGCCAAAACCGGATGGCAACTTGGTGGCTGCCAGCTTCTCCACTTCGCTGATTGCCTCTCCCGTCGAATATCCCCGCTTCAGCTGCATTTGAATTTCAGCCGCTGGATACAGATTGTAACGCGGCACGCGGTATGCGCCCGTCGTATCGGCAAACGTCGCGACCGACCCTATCGGCACCATCTGACCTGTTGCACTTCGGGTCTTGAGATTGGCGACGTCGCGCAGGGTCAGGCGATAGGGGTTGTCGGCCTGGGCCGTGACGCGATAGGTGCGTCCCAGGATGTTAAAGTCGTTGACGAATGTCGACCCCATGTATGTCGACAGCGTCTCGAAGACCCGGCCGATCGGCACGCCTAGTTGTTCGGCGCGCACCCGGTCGATGTCGGCATAGACCTCTGGCGTGCGCGTGTTGAACAGCGTCATCGCCTGAGCAAAGCCCGGCGTCTGCGACGCCGGCCCCGCAATCGCCCAAGCGGCGCCCTCGAGCGCGCGCAAGCCTTGACCCGTGCGATCCTGGACATAACCTTTGATGCCGCCGCCGGTGCCGATACCCGGAACGGACGGAGGTTCGAGCACGAAGGCAAACGTTTCGCGCAACGTCGACATTTGCTTGCGCAGGTCGGCGAGGATGCCGTCCTTGGTCAGACCGGCCTTGATGCGATCTTCAAAGCTCGTCAACCGCACAAACACCACGCCGGAGTTGGGCGCGTTGACGCGCGTTGCGCCATCAAAACCCACAAAGGCGACAGAGTACTCAACGCAGGGACGCGTTAGCAACAGTTAGGATGCTTAGCGAACGACAGCGTCAGTCCGCTGCAGCGTCGATCCAGGCGGCAACTGGAACACGGTGATGAGGTACGTGCGATCCAGCTGCGGGATGAGGCCGGTCGGCGTTTCGACAAGCTTACGATAGGTCAGAAACAGTAGCCCGCCGTAGACCACGAGCAAGATCAGGCTGATGCGCGCCAGCTTGCCCGTCAGCCAAGCGTAGCCATGCGATAGTTTCGAAAAGCCGTAGTTAAAGCCGTTGAAGAACACGCGCAGCGGCGAGGCCAGCCAGTAGCCGATATTCTTTTTGGGCGGCTCATTGGCATGCGGGCGCAGCAACAGCGCCGCCATCGCCGGTGATAGCGTCAAGGAGACCAGCGCCGAGATCGCCGTCGAAGCCGCAATCGTGATGGCGAACTGCTTATAAAACGCACCCTGCAAACCAGTAATGAATGCTGTCG